>JASGGD010000131.1:0-13862 GCA_047605225.1 Novosphingobium sp. | reverse complement strand
GCACGTTCGAGAGGATCGGAATGGTATTGCGGCGCTCGACGACCGACTGCACGTGAGAAAGGCAGCGCAGCAGCGTGGAACGTTCGATAGTGGCCTTCATGACAGCCTCAAGTCCCCCTTGGTCGGGCACGGGATAAGCGTATCCCTCAAATTCGGACGACTATCTCTAACGGGAGTCGGGGCAGCGGCAAGCTGGAAGTGGCCGAAATACGGCGAATCTGGGGATAAATGAAGGGATCTTATGGAGAACTTGATGCAACCGGGCGTTCGAAGTCGCTTCGGTCGAGCACCTGCACCCCTCCCTTACCGTCCAGCCGGAAATAGACAGTGCCGTAGCTGGAGCCGGGACTCAACGTGCTGGCGCTGTAGATGATGTTTGCCAGCAACGGTTTGGGCGCCACATGCCGCCACTGGGCTCCATACTGATCGCGATAGCGCCAGCCCGTGAGCGCCTGACCATAAAACACGGGATACGTGTTCTCACACGGGCCACGCCAGTCGAACCAGTAAGTGCCTGCCTTCACACTTTCCGCATCATCGCCGTCGACCGGGTCTGCGGGCGGCCCATTTTCGGTGTAAACATCAATCGAATAGAAACAATCGGGCCGTGACCACCAACTGCCTACGGCTTCGAAAGCCAATCGCCCATCAATCATCCTGGCGGTCATCTCATGAACGGTCGAGCACGACCCCAGCGCTGCCTGCAAGGCCACAAGCGCCAGGAGCCGTGCCCACCATTGCATCAAATCACACCATCACCATGCCGCCGTTGACGTGCATCGTCTGGCCCGTGATGTAGCCCGCTTCCTTGCTCGCGAGGAACACGGCGGCGGCGGCGATCTCGTCGCCCTCGCCCATGCGGCCGATCGGGATGCGGGCGTTGAGCGCGTCCTTCTGGGCATCCGGCAGCACGTCGGTCATCGGCGTGCGGATGAAGCCCGGCGCGATGCAGTTCACCGTCACGCCGCGGCTGGCGATTTCCTGCGCGAGGCTCTTGGACATGGCGGTAATGCCGCCCTTGGCCGCGCAGTAGTTCATCTGGCCGGGGTTGCCCGTGGTGCCGACCACCGAAGTCACGTTGATGATGCGACCGAAACGCGCCTTCATCATCGGCTTGGTCACGGCGCGCATCAGGCGGAAGGTCGATTCGAGGTTGATGCGGATCACCTGATCCCATTCCTCGTCCTTCATGCGCATGGCGAGGTTGTCGCGCGTGATGCCGGCGTTGTTGACGAGGATGTCGATCTTGCCCAGCGATTCGAGCGCGGCCGGCACCAGCTTCTCGACCTGCTCCGCATCGCCGAGATTGCAGGCGATGGACACGTGGTCGACTTCCTGCAGATGCTGCGGGGTGTGCTCGTCGAGTTCTTCGCGGAAGGCGCGCAGCTTGTCGGCGTTCGAGCCCGAGATCGCGAGGCGGCAGCCCTGCGCGGCCAGCGCCCGCGCCACCGACGAGCCGATCCCGCCGCTCGCGCCGGTCACCAGGGCAGTCATTCCGTTGAGGTTGAACATGGCAAAACTCCTAGATCGCCATCCCGGCGATGCTTCATCAGACGGCGGATGCCCCCGGGTCAAGCCCGGGGCCATGCGGAAAATCAGAGGCTCTTGGCCAGTTCCTCGATCTCGGCCATCGAGATCGCCGCGACCACGTCCACCTCGCCAGCCGAGCGCTTTATCATCGGGCCGACGACCTTGCCGCCGATCTCGACGAAGCGCTCGACACCCGCCGCGTGCATCGCGATCGCGCTTTCGCGCCAGCGGACGCGGCCGGTGACCTGCTCGACCAGCAGACGCTGCACTTCGGCCGGGTCGGTCACGACCGAGGCCGTCACGTTGGCGAACAGCGCGACCCGCAGAGGGCCCGGAGAGGTCGCGGCCAGCGCCTCGGCCATCGCATCGGCGGCGGGCTGCATCAGCGGGCAGTGGAACGGCGCCGAGACCGGCAGCGCGATGCCGCGCTTGATGCCATGGTCCTTGACCAGCGCGATGGCGCGCTCGATCGCTTCCTTGTGGCCCGAAATCACGACCTGCGTGGGGTCGTTGTCGTTGGCGACGGTGCAGACCTGCCCCTCGGCGGCGGCTTCGGCGAGTGCCGTGGCCTTGTCGATATCGGCGCCCAGCAGCGCGGCCATTGCGCCAATGCCGACCGGCACGGCGGCCTGCATCGACTGGCCGCGCAGCTTGAGCAGGCGCGCGGTGTCGGCGAGGCTGAAGGCACCAGCTGCGCAAAGCGCGGTGTACTCACCCAGCGAGTGACCGGCGACGAAGTCCGCCTTGTCGGCGAGGCTGATGCCGCCTTCCTTCTCCAGCACGCGCAGCACGGCGATGGCATTCGCCATGATCGCCGGCTGGGCGTTCTCGGTGAGGGTGAGCTGGTCCTCGGGGCCTTCGGTCATGATGCGGAAGAGGTTCTGGCCAAGCGCCTCGTCGACCTCCTGGAAGACCTCGCGCGCGACCGCGCTGGCCTGCGCGAGTTCGGCGCCCATGCCGACCTTCTGGCTACCCTGTCCGGGGAAAACGAATGCACGCATCTGCGACCGCTCCTTGGCTTGCACGGCGGGCGCGAGCCTCTCGCCGATTGCGAATCGATTGTGGCGCGGCGGGTTATTGACCTTGGCGGCTCAGGGCAAGTCCCAAGGCGCGCCCGTCACCCGAAAGCGATGTCCTGCGTGACGCCCTTCGAGAAGTCCCCCGCCTTGCGCCGCACATATTCGTAGAAGCCTTTGAGGTTGTCGGTCGGCTCGTAGAGTTCGAGCATGTGCCCGTAAGTCGCTATCGTATCGACGAAAACGTAGCGGAACCCGTCGGTCATCTGTGCGTCGAGCGCCAGCGTGGCCCCTCGCCCGATGAACTGGGCAACGGCTGCATCCAGATCCTCGACGAACAGGGCGACGTGATGCAGGCCCTCCCTGCCCGAACCCTCCGGATAGAGATCGTGAAAGGCCGAGGGGCCGGGATTGTTTTGCTGGCAAAACTCGATCATCACCTCGCCCCACTGGCCGTAGGCGCTGGAGTGATCGAGTTCGCGCTCCACGCCGCGATGGACGGCGCGGGTCAGCGCGATATGGTCGGCCACGTAGTACGGCCCGGAGCCGAAGGCGGCGGAATGGGCCTGCGCGGCGGCGCGCACGTCCGGCACGAAGTAGGCGATCTGGCGGATCGGCAAGGGCGCCATCAGTCTCTCCCATTCTGTTTGGACAGGAGATTGGCGTCTTCGTCAGCCGAAGGGAACTATCTTATTTGCCGCATCGTGGCCGATGTCCGCCGCGCCGAGGAAGGCGATCGCGTGGCGTTCGCACCAGTAGCGCGCGATCTCCTCGGCATCGGTGCCGAAGGGGCGGTCGTTCTGCGGCACGTCGCTGACCCGACCTAGGCGCAGGCCCGCGATACCGCCGAGGTGCGCGGTCGCGTGAAAGAACAGGCGATCGACGGCGTAGAGATATTCCGAGACTTCCTCGACCATCACTACATGGTTGGCGAGCCCCGGCATCAGCCGCGTGCCGCCGAGCATGGCCAGCGTCATGAGGTTGAAGGCGGCGACGGCGTGGCGCTCGCCCCCAAGCGAGGGTTCGATTCCCTCCCGTTCCCCCGCAAGGAAACCCAACGCCCGGCGCACCGCATCGGCCCCGTCTTCGCGGCGAATGTCCGCAAGCATCGGCCCGTGGACGGGCTTGCCGATCCTCTCGCGGTAGAGGCCGCCAAGCACGTAGCCCGCGTCCGAATAGCCGAGGTAGGTCTTACCGACTGCGGCATGATTCATCTGCGCCAGCGCGCTTTCCGCGATCCTGCAGGCGCCGTAGCCACCGCGTGCGAACCACACGGCATCGATGGATGGATCGTTGGCGCATTCCACGAGGGCTTGAAGGCGTTGCTCGTCACTCCCTGCAAAGTGCCCCTCCTGCGCGAAGCACTGCTCGTGCACGAGGAGTTCCACGCCGGGGAACTCGGCGGCGGCGAGTGCGCGGACGGCTTCGGCATCCTCGCGGGTGATCGGGGTGGACGGTGCGCAGACGGCGATACGTGTCATGCGCCCATTCCTATCGAGGTTGTCACGGCGGGCAAGGCCGCATACGGCTTGCGCTATATGACCGACGCGCTCACGCCCTCTGCCGACCTCACCACCCACCCCTGGTTCTTCTGCGGCATCGGCGGCTCCGGCATGCTGCCGCTGGCGCTGATCCTCAAGGGCCACGGCGCGAGCATCGGCGGCTCCGACCGCAGCCGCGACCAGGGACGGACACCCGAGAAGTTCGCCTGGCTCGAATCGCTGGGCTTCGACCTGTTCCCGCAGGACGGCAGCGGGGTGACTTCGGCGGCACAGACGCTGGTGGCCTCGGCGGCGGTGGAGGATACCGTGCCCGAAGTGGTGCGGGCGGCCGAACTCGGCTGCCCCCGGATGAGCCGCGCCCAATTGCTGGCGACGCTGTTCAACGCGGCTCCTTTTGGTGTGGCGATCGGCGGCACCTCGGGCAAATCCACCGTCACCGGCATGACCGGCTGGATCATGACCGCTGCCGGTCGCGATCCGACGATCATGAACGGCGCGGTGATGAAGAACTTCGTCTCGCCGGACGCTCCCTTCGCGAGCGCCCGCGTCGGAAAGGGCGATGCTTTCGTGTCAGAGGTGGACGAGAGCGACGGCTCGATCGCGCTCTATCGCCCCAAGGTCGCGGTGCTGGGCAACGTCAGCCTCGACCACAAGAGCCTCGAGGAACTGCGCGAGCTGTTCGGCAACTTCCTCGCCCGCGCCGAGGTCTCGGCGATCAATCTCGACGATGCGGAAACCGCTGCGCTGGCGCACCGGGCGCGGGCGCTGGTAACCTTCGGCATCACCTCGCCCGTGGCCCAGATCGCCGCTATCGACGCAGTCGAGTGGCCGACTTCGCTGTCCGCCACGATCCTCGACCGGCGCGACGGCACCGAACATGCATTGGCGCTCAAGGTGCCGGGGCGGCACAACCTCTACAATGCGCTCGCCGCGATCGCCGCCGCCAATGCTGCAGGCGTGCCGGTAGCCGAGGCGGTTGCCGCCCTCGGCAGCTTCGCGGGGCTGGCGCGGCGGTTCGATATTGTCGGTACTTCGCCTTCCGGCATCGCGGTGATCGACGACTTCGGGCACAATCCGGACAAGGTTTCCGCAACGCTCTCGACGCTCAAGGTGCATCCGGGGCGCGTCATCGCGTTCTTCCAGCCGCACGGCTACGGCCCCTTGCGCCAGATGGGCGCGGAACTGGCCGAAGTCATCGCCCGCAAACTCGGGCCGGACGACGTGACCATCCTGTGCGACCCGGTCTATTTCGGCGGCACGGTTGACCGTTCGGAAGGCTCCGAACGCATCGTGCGGCTGATCGAAAGCCATGGCGGCAAGGCGGAGTACGTGCCCAGCCGCGCCGACTGCGGCAAGCGCATCGCCGAGATCGCCCGCCCCGGTGACCGCGTGGTCATCATGGGCGCGCGCGACGATACGCTGACGGCGTTCGCGAAGGATGTGCTGGCCGCCCTGCCCTGACGTCGTCCCGGATCAAGTCAGGGACGACGCCGATTTCGAACGCAATCTCAGTGTCCCTTGCCGCGCGCCTTGGCGACGAGGTGGACGATCACCGCCACCACCGCGCCGAGCACCAGTCCGACCACGGCCGAAGCCAGCGCATAGCCCAGCCAGCCGAACACCGGTCCCAGCGGCCCGGTCGCCTCGGCCAGCGCGTGCTGGATACCGTGCGCGACATGGGCAGGCCCCGGCACGCCCAGTTCCTCAAGTCCGTGGAGGATGATCCCACCACCGACCCACAGCATCGCCACCGTGCCCACGCTGCCCAGCAGCTTGAGCACCACCGGCATCGCCTTCAGCAGCCCGCGCCCCAGCGCCTGCGCGCTGGCGCCCGGCTTCCTGGTCAGATGCAAGCCGACATCGTCCATCTTCACGATCAGCGCCACCGCGCCGTAGACCGCCACCGTGATCGCGATGCCGACCAGCGCCAGCGTCACCGCGCGGGCGATCAGCGTCTCGTCGCCGACCTCTGCCAGCGCGATCGCCATGATCTCGGCCGAGAGGATGAGATCGGTGCGCACCGCGCCCGAAACGCGCGTCTTCTCGAAAGTCGCGGCGTCCTCGATCGGATCTTCCAGCGTCTCGCCGTGCTTTTCGCCGCCGAGCTTTTCCAGCACCTTCTCCGCGCCCTCGAAGGCCAGGTAGAGACCGCCCGCCATCAGGATCGGCGTGATCGCCATCGGCAGGAAAGCGCTCAGCAGCAGCGCGATCGGCAGCAGGATAACCAGCTTGTTGAACAGCGAGCCCTTGGTGATCTTCCAGATGATCGGCAGTTCGCGATCGGGCGTGAAGCCGGTGACGTAGCCCGGCGTCACCGCCGCGTCGTCGATGACCACACCGGCGGCCTTGGTCCCGGCCTTGGCCACCCCCGCCGCCACGTCGTCCACGGAGGCGGCGGCGGCGCGGGCGATGACCGATACGTCGTCAAGCAGGGCGACAAGGCCGGAAGGCATTCTAATTCCTTTTGTTTGCAGGTGCGAACGAAGTGCGAGCAATGCGGGCTAATCCAGCCGTGATCAAGCGAAAGCGAAACTGACTTAAAAGCTCCCGGCTCCCGCCGTTCTTCTGGACATGTGAAGAGCGCTCCACTTCCGGGGCCGCTCGAAAGGCTTACCGGGGTTCAACACATGTCAGTCATCAACACCAACATCAGCGCGATCCGCGCTTCGAACGCTTCGAATTCGGCCAACAAGGCTCTGGGCACCGCGATGGAGCGCCTGTCGACCGGCAAGCGCATCAACTCGGCCAAGGACGATGCGGCGGGCCTTGCGATCTCGACCTCGATGACCTCGCAGATCCGCGGCATGAGCCAGGGCATCCGCAACGCCAACGACGGCATCTCGCTGGCCCAGACCGCCGAAGGCACGCTGTCGGAAGTCGGCAACATGCTGCAGCGCGTGCGCGAACTGGCGATCCAGTCGGCTTCGGGCACGTACCAGACCTCGGACCGCGCGGCGATGCAGCAGGAAGTCTCGGCGCTGACCACGCAGATCAACGACAGCTTCACGCAGGCCAAGTTCAACGGCAACACGCTGATCTCGACCACGGCGGGCGCTGACCTGACCTTCAATATCCAGACCGGTTCGGAAGGCGGCCAGCAGGTCACGCTGACTTCCAAGGCGATCGACGGCACCAAGGTTTCGGCCACCGCGCTCGACGTGACCGACGCGACCAAGGCGGCGACCACGCTCACCAACGTCGATGCCGCGCTGTCGGACGTCAACGCCACCCGCGCTTCGCTGGGTGCCGGCCAGAACCGCCTCGAATCGGCGATCAACAACCTGACCAACACCACCACCAACCTGTCCGACGCCCGCAGCCGCATCGAGGACGCCGACTACTCGGCCGAAACCACCGCGATGGCCAAGGCGCAGATCCTCTCGCAGGCGTCCACCGCGATGCTCGCACAGGCCAACCAGAGCCAGCAGAACGTTCTCTCGCTGCTGCGCTGATTTAACGCTTGCACTGCCTTCCTCCCCCGGAAGGTCCGGAGGCCCGGCGGTCGCGACAAGGCGGCCGCCGGGTTTTCGGTATCGGCACGACACCGGCGATGCGAGTTGTTGACATCCTCCCATGCCATGCCTAGCGGCGATTTCGCGAGTGCGTCGCAATAGCGGAAAAATGTGCCGCTCTTGGGGGATTTCCAATGTATTTCGAATTCAAGAGTTCGCTGCCTTCGCTGATGCGCGGTGTGTCTGCCGCTGCGCTGGCGTACGGTGCGATGGGCCTGTCCACGGCCGTATCCGCGCAGACGGCGCCTGCCGAAAGCAAGACCGGCGACGACGAGATCATCGTTACCGGCTCCTATACCACCAACGACCAGCTGGATTCGGCCACCGGCCTTGGCCTCACCATCCGCGAGACGCCGCAGTCGGTCACCGTGATGACCGCGCAGCGCCTCGAGGATCAGGCGATCCGCAACTTGTCCGATGTCATCAACAACGCCGCCGGCGTCTCCTCGCGCGCGCTCGACAATGCCCGCAACGGCTTCTCCGCGCGCGGCTTCGACATCGACAACTACCAGATCGACGGCATCCCCGTGCAGTACGACACCGCCTACAGCGCGGGAGAGACGCTGCTCGACGTCGCGCTTTACGAGCGGGTCGAGATCGTGCGCGGCGCCACCGGCCTGCTGACCGGCGCGGGCACGCCCTCAGCCTCGATCAATCTTGTGCGCAAGCATGCCGACGCACAGGACCTGACCGGTTCGATCACCGCGTCT
This sequence comes from Novosphingobium sp., assembly GCA_047605225.1. Classification (GTDB taxonomy): domain Bacteria; phylum Pseudomonadota; class Alphaproteobacteria; order Sphingomonadales; family Sphingomonadaceae; genus Novosphingobium. The sequence goes on along the minus strand of JASGGD010000131.1, from coordinate 5,592 downwards.
GCCAGCCGCTGGAACAATTACTCGATCATGGCGGACGTCGGCACTCCGGTCACCTCGGACGGCACGATCCGCGTGCGCGGGGTCGCCAAGTACGAGGAAGGCGACAGCTTCACCGACCGGCTGCACAACAAGAAGCTGGTGCTCTACGGCGTCGTCGATGCCGACCTGACCCCTGATACGCACGTCAGCGCCGGGATCAGCTATCAGGACAACGATCCGCGGGGCACCCAGTGGGGCGGCCTGCCGGTGTGGTATTCGGACGGCACCCGCACGAACTGGGCGCGCTCCAAGACCATCGGTGCGGACTGGACCACGTGGAAGTCCACCAACCAGACGATGTTCGCCCGGCTCCAGCAGGACCTGGGCAACGACTGGCAGGTGACCGTCTATGGCAACCGCACGCTCAACAAGAGCGACATGAAGCTGCTCTATCTTTCGGGCACGGTCGACAAGACCACCGGCGAAGGGCTGGGCGCCTTCGCCGCGAACTATCAGGGCCGCGCCGCGCAGAACGACGTGGGCGTGCGGGTCACCGGCAAGTACCAGCTGTTCGGCCGCGAGCACGACCTGATCGTCGGCGCCAGCTACGCGCAGCAGGACTTCGCCTTCTATAGCAGCAGCGCACTCGATACCGCGACGGTCGGCAACTATTTCGAGTGGGACGGCTCGTTCCCCGAACCGACCTGGGGCACGCGCAGCCAGGTGGTGGATACGAAGACGAAGCAGTGGGGCTACTTCGGCGCCACCCGCCTGTCGCTGACCGATCAGTTCAAGGTGATCGTTGGCGGCCGCCTGTCCTCCTGGGAGCGCACCGGCCTGTCCTACGGCGCATCGGCGGACTTCGGCGCAAAGAACCGGTTCCTGCCTTATGCGGGCGTGCTCTACGACATCGCGCCCAATCACACAGTCTACGCCAGCTACACCAAGATCTTCCAGCCGCAGAACTATCAGGCCGCCGATGCCAGCTACCTGCCGCCGGTCACCGGGGCCAACTATGAAGCGGGCCTCAAGAGCACGTTCTTCGACGGCAAGCTGAACACCGCGATCTCGGTCTTCCGCATCGAGCAGGACAACCTCGGCCAGCAGATCGCGAACCAGTACATCAACGACGATCCGACGCTCGGCCTCGCCTACCGCGCCGCCAAGGGCGCACGCAGCACCGGCTTCGAGATCGAGGCCAACGGCGAGATTCTGCCCGGCTGGTCACTCTCGACCAACTACACGCAGTTCCGTGCCAAGGATGCCGACGGGGTGCGGGTGAACTCGCTCTACCCGCAAAAGCTGCTGCGCCTGTTCAGCACTTACAACTTTGGCGGCCAGCTTGACGGGCTGACCGTGGGCGGCGGCGTCAACTGGGAAGGCACGAGCTACACCGACACCAGCAACGCGGTGACCGGCGTGGCCGAGCGGCTGGAGATCAAGAGCTACGCGCTGGTCAACCTGATGACGCGCTACCAGTTGCAGAACGGTCTTTCCGTGCAGCTCAATGTCGAGAACCTGTTCGACAAGAAGTACTACTCGCAGATCGGGTTCTACAACCAGCTGGCCTATGGTGAACCGCGCAACGTGACGCTGACGTTGCGCTATCAGTTCTGACCCTGGCGCAGGAAACTGGCCCCTTCCTCTTCAGAGGGGAGGGGGCCTGCCCGCAGTTCCACCGAGTCCAGCCCGCCCCAGCGGTACACGGCCCAGCTTAGCAGCCAGCACGCCACGAACAGGCCGATGATCAGGAAGCCCAGCGTGTTGAACTGCTCCGACAGCGATGCGGCACTGGACCACATGCCGCCCTCCAGTCCGAACTTCTCCGACAGCAGCGCGGCGGTCTGGATCGAGCCGATCACCAGCGCCACCATCGCCGAAATCGCGGTGATCACGATGTTGTAGTAGAGCTTGCGGATCGGCTTGACGAAGGCCCACTCGTAAGCGCCCAGCATGATGACGCCATCGGCGGTGTCGACCAGCGCCATGCCCGCTGCGAACAGCACCGGGAACACCAGCACCGAGCCCAGCGAAATCCCGTCCGCGGCATGGGCACCGGAAAGGCCGAGGATCGCGACTTCGGTGGCGGTGTCGAAACCGAGGCCGAACAGGAAGCCCAGCGGCGCCATGTGCCAGGCATGACGCACCAGCCGGAACACGGGGCGCAGGATCCGGGCGATCAGCCCGCGTCCGGCGAGCAGCATGTCGAGGTCTTCCTCGGCATAAGTCCCGCCGCGCCGCACTTCGACGAAGCGCTGCCACACGCCGCGCAGGATCGCGAGGTTCATGATCGCGATCACGAACAGGAACGTCGCCGAGATGATCGTCGCGATCACGCCGCCCGAGCGGCCGAATGCCTCGAAATCGTCGAGCGTGCCCGCCGCCAGCGCGATCGTCGTTGCCGCGATCAGGACGATGGCGGAGTGGCCGAGGGCGAACCACAGGCCTACGGTGATCGGGCGCTGGCCCTCCTGCATGAGCTTGCGGGTGACGTTGTCGATGGCGGCGATGTGGTCGGCGTCGACAGCATGGCGCAGGCCGAGGCTCCAGGCGAGGAGGGCGGTGCCCAGCATCACCGGGCTGGCGTGGAACAGGCTGAAGGCCCAGCCCCACACGACAAGGTTGGCGGCTACGAGCAGGGAAAAGAGTACGATGATCCGGCTCTTGAGAGGCGTACTGGCAGAAGACATCGGCAAAACGATCCGTCTCGCGTCGGCGACCTGACGGGGGCGTGCCGCGCTCTCGGCGCGGTCGGTACGGGAGGCTCCGGACGGACGCGGCGGCGCCCGGCGTCCCTCGCGCCGATGCGGCCCCCGCCGCACGTTGCGTCGCTCAGACGGACAGTTTCCGTGCCGCGGCCATCCCCTGGACCAGGGCAAGAGCGACCGGACGCAGGCAGGTCTCCTGGCTCGCGGGTCATCGCTTGATGCATGGCCTTCCCGTGGCCTCGCATGTCGCAGCGTCCGGCCCAGTGGCTGCCGGTGTCCACCTTCGGGGCACCGGCCTATGCATCGCGCTCGCCACTTACAGTTGCAGGGACAGCCCCGGATTCCGATGCGCTGCTTGCGACAGGCACCCTCACCGCGTTCCCTATTAAGCCCCTTGCGGGGCACCGGCGCGATCTTTGCCGAATTGCCCAGGATGAGCGCTTCGACGCGGCATTCCTAATCGCGCGGCTGCCTCGCCGCAAGAGGGCGCGCTATTCGGCGATGTTCATGGCGTACGTGCGCCGGGCGAAGCGCCAGCGGCCGTCGTGGCGAACGAGGTCGTCGTCGTAGCGGGCGGCGAATTTCACCACCTTGCCCTCGATCCGGGCGATCTCGCGGATATGGCAGCGGCCCTTGGCGGTGTCGCCCGAGACCTGGATCGCGCCGGGCATGGCGAAGAAGACCATCGCGTCCATCGTGGCGAACAGGTCGTCCCAGGTGCGCGAGAGGGCCTCGTGGCCCCGGACTTCGGCGTGGCTGGTGATCCACTCGGCATCGGGCGCCCAGCAGTCGAGCCACTGCGCCTTGTCGATCCGCGATGCGGCGTCGGCATAAGTCTCCATTAGTTCGCGGATGGCGGCGCGGTCTTCGGCGGGGCCGGTGAATTGCATGATGCTCTCCCTGCTTTTGGCGGGAAGGTGTGGTGATGCGCGCGGGGAGGCAAGCTCAGGGACATCGCGGGGGCAATGGATGAGACGTCGTCCATTGCCCCTCGTCATTGCGAGCGCAGCGAAGCAATCCAGGGCCGCGTAAACCACCCTGGATTGCTTCGCTGCGCTCGCAATGACGGGGTATGGTTGCGATGACGAGGTGCGGCTCTGTCAATCCATCACCGTCACCGAAATCCGCCGGTTCCTTGGGTCATGCGGATCGCCGGGGATCAGCAGTTCGCGGTCGGCCACGCCCTCGATGCGGCGGAAGCGGTCTTCCTTGATGCCGTCGCGCATTAGCGCCTGCCGCGTCGCCTCGGCGCGCCCGGCCGAGAGTGACCAGTTGTTGCCCGCCATGCCCGGCTTGTAGGGCAGCGCGTCGGTATGGCCGCGCACCGTGAGACCGCCGTGCCCCTCCTCCAGCGCCTGACCGAGCGCGACGAGCAGGTCGCCGGCCTCGGGCGTGAGGATGGTCGTGCCCAGCCGGAACATCGAGAAGTTGGCGTCGTCGACAAGGTCGATACGGATGCCTTCGGTGGTGTCTACCATGCGCACCTGCTTGGCGAGCTGGCGCAGGCGGGCGGTGGAATCGAGCTTCTTCTGGATTTCCTGCCGGGTGGTGCGGCGCGCGCCTTCCTTCGATCCGCCGGTGGTGTCGCGCGGGATGGTGATGGCCTTGTTGCCGCTGCCGCCGGGGTGAGGCAGCTTGTCCTGCGCGGTCAGCGAAGTGCCGCCCAGCAGCCCGGTGCCCGAGCCGGTGCCGGACTTGCGGTTCTTGACCAGCGTGGGCGAAAAGTAATCGGCGATGCCCTTGCGCTGCTTTTCGGTGGTGGCGCCCAGAATCCACAGCAGCAGGAAGAACGCCATCATCGCGGTCACGAAGTCCGCATAGGCGACCTTCCACGCACCGCCATGGTGTCCGCCCGCAACGACGGTGACTTTCTTGACGATGATCGGCCGTACCGGCTCGTCGGGCTTCTTGGCCATCGTTATTTACCGCGCATCGCGTCGAGCAGTTCGGACAGGCTCGGGCGGAAGGCGTGGCCGAGGCCCGAGCGCGCGGATTCCACCACCAGCGGCTGCGGCCAGCCGTGCAGGCTGGCGATGATGACCTGCTTGACCGCATGGAAGATCTGCTCGTCCTGTTCGAGCACCTGCTTGAGACGCCCCGCCATCGGCGCGACGATGCCGTAGGCCAGCAGCACGCCCATGAAGGTGCCGACCAGCGCCGAGCCGATCATCTCGCCAAGGACCGACGGGGGCTTGTCGATCGAGCCCATCGTCTTCACCACGCCCAGCACCGCGGCGACGATGCCCAGCGCGGGGAGGGCGTCGGCAAGGCCCTGCAGCGCGTGCTGCGCCTCGTGGCTTTCATGGAAGTGGGTCTTCAGGCCGTTGTCGATCACGTCTTCCACCGCGTGGACTTCCAGCGTGCCCGAGGAGACGACGATCAGCGTCAGCGTATCGGCGATGACGTGGACCAGCGCATCGTTGGCGAGGAGGCGCGGGAATTCGGCGAAAATGGCGGAAGACTTGGGATCGGAGACATGGCTTTCCAGCGCCACCGGGCCTTCGCTGCGCAGCATCTTCATCAGGCGGGCGGTGAGGATGATCGCGTCGATGTGGTCCTGCTTGTTGTGCTTCGGCCCCTTGAACACCTTTACCGCGCCGCCGCCGATGCCCTTCAATTCATGCATCGAGTTGCCGGTGACGATCGCGCCGATCGCCGCGCCGCCGATGATCAGCATTTCGTGCGGGATCGCGTGCATCACCGGGCCCAGAGCGCCGCCGGTGATCGCGAAGCCGCCGAAGACCATCACCAGCAGGATCACGACGCCGATGATTGCAAACATTAGGGACTCCGAAGGGTTCGGTTAGGGATGGTTGCCGTGGCGGGGGGCTTCGACAAGCTCAGCCTGAGCGGATTTGGAGGTAGTTTTCCTTGCCTTTCGTTTTGCCTTGGGCGGCCCATTTGA
>JASGGD010000130.1:0-13930 GCA_047605225.1 Novosphingobium sp. | reverse complement strand
GCAACCCCGAGAACGAAGGCACACGGATCATCTCGCTGGCGCCGCACTGCCAGAGACCTGCTGGCGCTGGCCGAAGGCGTACTGGCGATCCATGACGCGCCGGTCACCGTCGTCGTGCTCTGCGCGCGCGAGGACATGCCCGCCTCCACGCGCGACGATCTCATCGCCTACGAAGACCTGATCGCCGCCGCCGAGCCGCTTGCCCAATGGCCCGACCTCGACGAGCGCACCGCCTCCAGCCTGTGCTACACCTCCGGCACCACCGGCGCGCCCAAGGGCGTGCTCTATAGCCACCGCTCGACGGTGCTGCATGCGATGTCGCTGATGACGGCGGACTCGATGGCGCTCTCTGCGCGCGACAATGCGCTGCTGTTGCCGCCGATGTTCCACGTCAATTCTTGGGGCGTGCCCTACGGCTCGGCGATGTGCGGGGCCAAGCTGGTACTGCCCGGCGCGCAGCTCGACGGCGCTTCACTCCACGCGCTGCTGCGGGACGAGGAAATCACCTTCTCGCTCGGCGTGCCGACGGTGTGGTTCACCATCCTCGACCGGATCGAGCGCACCGCCACGCCCGAGGAGCGTGCGCAGCTGCGGCTCGAGCGCGTGTTCATGGGCGGTGCCGCCACCCCGCGCGCGCTGGTGCAGCGCTTCCGCGACCTGCTCGGCGTCGAGACGATGCAGGCCTGGGGCATGACCGAGACCAGCCCGGTCGTCGCCGTCACCCGCCCGATGGGCCGCCACCACGGCCAGCCCTGGGAAGAGGAACTGGACCTGCGCGCCAAGGCCGGGCGCTGCCTGTTCGGTTGCGAGGTCGGGGTGGCCGACGCCGAAGGGAACGTCACCGGCCCCGGCGCCGACGCGGTGGGCGCGCTGGTGGTGCGCGGGCACTGGGTGACGAACGGCTACTTCGGCAAGGAACCCGGCTCCGCGCTCGATGCGCAAGGCTGGTTCGACAGCGGCGACATCGCCCGCATCGACGCCGACGGCTTCGTCCAGATCACCGACCGCTCGAAGGATGTCATAAAGTCCGGCGGCGAGTGGATTTCCTCGATCGACCTCGAAAACGCCGCCGTCGCGCATCCCGCCGTCAAGGAAGCCGCGGTGATCGGCGTGCCGCATCCGCGCTGGCAGGAACGGCCGCTGCTGCTGCTCGTCCTCCAGCCCGGCGAGACGGTGAGCCGCGAGGCGATGCTCGCCCACCTCACCGAACACGTCGCGCGCTGGTGGCTCCCTGACGACATCGTGACGGTGGACGACCTGCCGCACACCGGTTCAGGCAAGGTCATCAAGTCCGAACTGCGTGACCAGTATCGACACCACCTAGACCCCACGCACTGACAGGACCGCTCTCGTGACCACCATCTACGCCGTCGCCGCCGCCCGTACCGCCATCGGATCGTTCGGCGGTTCGCTCAAGAACCAGACGCCGGGGGAACTCGGCGCGCACGCGGCTCGCGCCGCGCTTGCCCGCTCGGGCGTGGCGACCGAGGCGGTCGGCCATGTCGTGTTCGGGCACGTCATCACCACGCACCCGCGCGATCACTTCGTCGCCCGCATCGCCGCGCTCGGCGCCGGGCTGCCGGTCGAGACGCCCGCGCTGACGGTCAACCGGCTGTGCGGATCGGGACTGCAGGCGATCATCTCGGCCGCGCAGGCGATCATGCTGGGCGACTGCGCGGTGGCGCTCGCAGGCGGCACTGAAGTGATGAGCCGCGCGCCGTTCTACCTCCCCGACATGCGCTGGGGCCGCAAGATGGGCGACGGCGCGGTGATCGACGGGCTGAACGGCGCGCTGACCGATCCCTTCCACGAAATCCTGATGGGGGTGACGGCGGAGAACGTGGCTCAACGCCACGGCATCACGCGCGAGCAGCAGGACACCCTCGCCCTCACCAGCCAGACCCGCGCCGCCCGCGCGATCGCCGAGGGGCGCTTCCGCGAGCAGATCGCCCCGTTCGAACTCAAGACCCGCTCGGGCACCCGCCTGTTCGAAGAGGACGAATACGTCCGCCGCGATGCCACCCTCGCCGATTTCGAGAAACTGCGGCCGGTGTTCCGCAAGAGCGAGGGCACCGTCACCGCCGGCAATGCCTCGGGCATCAACGATGGCGCCGCTGCGGTCGTACTCGCCAGCGAGCAGGCGGTGCGCGACCATGGCCTGACGCCGCTCGCCCGGCTCGTCTCCTACGGCCACGCGGGCGTGGAGCCCGAATACATGGGCATCGGCCCGGTCCCCGCCACGCGCGCCGCGCTGGCGCGGGCGGGGCTTTCCGTGGCCGATCTCGACGTGGTCGAAGCCAACGAGGCCTTCGCCGCGCAGGCTTGCGCGGTGGCGCAGGAACTCGGGCTCGATCAGGAGAAGGTCAACCCCAACGGCAGCGGCATCGCACTGGGCCACCCGGTCGGCGCGACGGGCGCGATCATCGCGACCAAGCTGTTCCACGAACTGCGGCGAACCGGCGGGCGCTATGGCCTGACGACGATGTGCATCGGCGGCGGACAGGGCATCGCGGCGATCTGGGAGCGGGTCTGACAGCGATTGCCCCAAGTCTGTTCGATCCCGCGATGCCCATAAAGGCGGCCACATTCGCCATTGCGTCAACCTAGGTGATGCATATACATGATGTATATGCATCACGAATCATCCGAAGGTCCTTGTGCCTGCACCGCACTTCGCAAGGCTGCCCGCGCCGTATCACGGGTATATGACGATGCGTTGTCCTGCCGGGGCATCAGCACTGCTCAGTTCGCGATCCTGCGCCATGTTGCCCGGGGCGAGCCCATCGGGTTGAGTCGCCTTGCCGACCAGCTCGCGATGGACCGCACCACGCTGTATCGCGGACTGGCACCGCTGGAGACCAAAGGATGGGTCTCGATAGAACAGGGTTCGGGAAAGGCCCGTTTCGCGTCGCTGACCCCGGCCGGTCGCACCGAGATGCACGAAGCCGAGGACGACTGGCACGGGGTCCAGACCCGGATAGTCGAGGCGCTGGGAGCCGACCAATGGACGGCACTGCAATCGGCCCTGCGCGCGGTGACCGACATCGCCCGAAAGGAAAGCCACTGACATGACCGCGATCCTTTCCCGCCTCCCTCTCGGACAGCGCGGCTATGCCGGCATCGTCGTGGCCGTCACCTTCGTCGCACTGCTGGTCTCTGCCGGGTTGCGCTCGGCGCCCGGCGTGATGATGCTGCCGCTCGAAGTTCATTTCGGCTGGGATCGCGCGACGATCTCGGCATCGGCCGCCATCGGCATTCTGCTCTATGGCCTTGTCGGCCCCTTCGCCGCCGCACTCATGCAGACGGTAGGGATCAGGCGGACCATGCTTGGCGGATTGACCCTCATGTCCATGGCGACCTTTGCGAGCCTGTGGATGTCGCAGCCCTGGCACTACGTAGTGACCTGGGGCGTGCTTTCGGGCGCGGGCACCGGGGCGGTGGCTTCGGTACTGGGCGCGGCAATCGTCAATCGCTGGTTCGCGAAGCGTCAGGGCCTCGTCATAGGCCTGCTGACCGCGAGTACAGCCACCGGCGCGCTGATCTTTCTGCCGGTGATCGCCTGGCTGGCCCAGGGCGGCGCATGGCGACCCGTGGCGCTGGCCGTCGCGATCGCGAGCGCCTGCGTGATCCCCATGGTGCTTCTGTTCGTGCCGGAACGGCCGCAGGATATCGGCGTGCGCCGGTTCGGCGAGACGCAGGAAAGTCCGCCGCCACCGCCCCTCAGGCAGGCGGCCACGATGGGTCTGGCCTTTACCGCGCTATTCCGCGCTGGCCGCTCCCGGGTGTTCTGGCTGCTGTTCGGGACGTTCTTCGTCTGCGGCCTGACGACCAACGGGCTCGTCGGCACACACATGATCGCTTTTTGCGGAGACCATGGCATCGCGCCCGTCCAGGCCGCCGGCCTGCTGTCGGTCATGGGCTTCTTCGATCTGATCGGCACCACCGCGTCAGGCTGGCTGACGGACCGCTACGATCCTCGACGATTGCTTTTCATCTACTACGGACTGCGGGGTCTGTCGCTGATGGCGCTGCCGTTCCTGGACTTCAGCGCTTCCAGCCTTCTGGGCTTCGCGATCTTCTACGGCCTCGACTGGATCGCGACAGTGCCGCCGACGGTGAGGCTGGCGAATGTCACCTTCGGCGAGCGTGATGCACCGGTAGTGTTCGGCTGGATCATGGTCGGCCACCAGCTCGGCGCGGCGACGGCGGCATTCGGCGCGGGTGCTCTTCGCGAATGGACCGGCACCTATACCCCCGCCTTTGTCATCGCAGGAGTCTTCGGCCTGGTCGCCGCCGTGGCCATCGTCGGCATCCGGGGCAGGATGCAGGAACCGACACCGGCTTATGCCGCCACATGATGACGTGCGGGTGGCATCGCTCCATTCCTCCCGCACGTCCCGCCGTCAGTCGAGCATCGTCTTGCGCAGCTTCGCGAAGTCCGCGTCCGTAAAGCCGAGCGTGCGCAAGTAGGCTTCCGAACCGCCGTACTGCTTGTCCAGATAGGCGAAGAACTGCGCCAGATGCGACGCGCCGGAGGGCGTATAGAGCGGCTCCGCCTTGCGCGGCTTACCGTCTTCCTGCGCGACGTAATACTTCAGGATCGGGTTGTTCGGATAGTCCTTGGGATCGACCTTGGGCATCTCGAACTGCGGGCGGCGCAGCTCGGTGGAGAGGTGGTAGTCCTTCAGGATCGTCTCGCGATCGACGCCGAGCACGTCATAGAGCAGCGCCGTCGCCATGCCGGTGCGGTCCTGCCCGGCGGAGCAGTGGTAGACCACCGCGCCCTCGTCCGCGATCAGGCGGCGGAACAGCGAGCGGAACTGCGGCGCCAGCATCTTCTCCATGCCCGCATACATGTTCTCGCCGCCGCCCTGGCCCATCTTCGCCATCAGCGGCTTGAGGGAATAGTCGTTGGCGATGAACAGCGCGCCCACCTTGTCGTCGAGCAGGTCCGGCGCCACCTCCCGCTCCTCGATCGAGCGCAAGTCGATGACGTTGCCGATGCCCAGCTGGCCGAGCAGCGCATAATCCGCATCGGTCAGCAGCGGCATCGCGCCCGAGCGGAACGCCTTGTCCCACTTCACCGTATGCCCGTCCTTGGTGACGTAGCCACCGACATCGCGGAAGTTGCTGCCCTGCTGCAGCGGCAGAACCCGCTCGGCGACGACGGTGCGGCCCTTGCCTTCAAGGATCACGTAGCGCCGGTCCGTCGCCGCGATCGGCAGCTTGAGCACGCCGTCCCTGCTCGCGGCGGCAAAGCGCTGGTCGCTCTTGTCGAGCACGGTGTCGGCGCTGATCCACACCGCTACGGGAGCGGTATCGTCCCGCTTCAGCTCGACAGTCGAGGCATCGAGCCGGGTCAGCGTCGCCAGTTCCCGCGCCATCACGGGCGAGCCCGCCAGCACCAGCGCGGTCAGCAAAGTGGTCGTTGCGATCTTTCGCATGGTCATTCTCCCTGTCAGTAGCTGAAGCGGACGCCGAACAGGTAGCGCGCACCGATCTGCTCGACTTCGGTCGGCGTCGCGGTGGTGCCCTGATAGGCGATGTACTTTTCGTTGGTGAGGTTCGCGAGGTCGGCGAACAGCGTGAAGTTGTCGGTCAGCGCATAGCGCAGCGAAACGTCGAGGTTCTCGTAGCCCTTGCGCGACTCGCCGCTGCCCAGACCGCCCAGCGTATCGAGCCAGTCCGACCGCCACTGGTAGCTGACGCGCGCCGAAAGGCCGTACTTCTCATAGAACACCGAGGCATTGGCGATCTTGTCCGACATGCCCTGGAACGCGACGTTCTTCTGCGTCGGCGTATCGAAATCGCCGCCGAGGAAGGTCACGTTACCCTGCACGCCCAGCCCGTCCAGCGCGCCCGGCAGGAAGTCGAACTGCTTGAGCACGTTGAACTCGACGCCGTAGAGCTTGCCCTTGTCACCGTTATAGGTGCCCGAAAGCAGGTAGTTCGACCGGTCGATGCCGTTCGAATCGTAGAAGTCCGAACCGACCGCCTGCTGGCTCTGGTAGAGCACGTCGTCCACCCAGCGATGGAACCCGGCGACCGAGATCATGCCGTTGCCGGGCAGGTAGTATTCGATGCTGGCATCCAGACCCCAGGTATATTCGGGGCGCAGGAACGGGTTGCCGCCGGTGATCGTGCCGGGGTTGTTGCTGTCGTTGATCGAGGCACCGACGCGCATCGCTCCGTAAGCCGGGCGCGAGACGCTGCGCTGGCCGGACAGGCGCAGCACGAGGTTGTCGGTGGCCGAATACTTGAGGTTGAGGTTCGGGAAGAAGTCGGTCTTCGTCGACTTCAGCGCCAGCGGCGTATAGACCGCGCCCGCCAGCACCGAGCCGGAGTTGTCGAGCGTATAGCGCTCCACACGCACGCCGCCCACGGCAGTCAGCGGGCCGGTTTCCAGCTTTGCCATGGCATAGCCCGCCAGCGTCTGCTCGCGCTGGAAGTAGCGGTCGGTGCCGGGAACGTCGAGCGAAGGATCGTAGAGCCCGGCGCTCTCAAGGCGGCCCAGCAGGCTGTCGATGTCGCGGCGCATAGCCACGTTGTCCACGTAGTTGAGCGTCACGCCGAGCGGGAAGCCGGTATCCCACGCCTTGTCGGTGACATAGCTGTTGATGTCGAACGCCTCGCCCACCGAAGCGCTGCTCGCCAGCATGACCATGTTGGAGATCGACAGGTTGTTCCCCGAAATGTCGCGGTCGATGTAGAGGCCGCCCGCCGACAGGGTCAGGTCGCCCATCGCCTTCGACAGGTCGAGCTTGACGGTGTAGCTATCCGACACCGTCTTCTGACGGCCGAGCAGGACGTAAGCGCCGGCATTGTTCAGGGTCGCCTGATCGAACGCGCCGTCGACGCTGACGATCGGGAAGCGCGGGTCTGAATTGTCGTAGGTCAGGTCGAGGTTGTTCGCGCCGCTGGTCGATGCCTGCACGAGCGGGAGGAACGTGGTGTTCTCGGTCTTGGCGTAGTTGAACTTGAACGAGGCGTTGAAGCCGTCGTCGCCTTCGTAGTCACCGCCGACGGTGCCGATATAGTTGCGGTTGCGGTACTCACCAAAGTTGAAGCTGCCGCGCAGGGGCACGCCGGTAAGGTCCCCCGATGCCAGCGAGCGCGTGCCCCCGGTCGCGCGGTCGAGGCGGAATTCGTACTGGTTGCGCTGCTCGTTGTCGTTGAATTCGGAGAAGATGGCCTTGGCGTAGATGCGCTTGCCTTCCTCCGGCTGGTACTCGACGCCCGCGAACAGGCCGTTGTTCCAGCGCTCGATCTCGTACTGGCGAATGTCGAATTCGGTCGGGCCATTGGCGTCGTAAGCGCCGACTTCGCGATTGTCGGTCAACTGCTTGCGGCGATAGTGCGAACCGCCGACGACGAAGCCGAAGGTATCGTTCGACCACGACAGGCGCAGCGAACCCTGCCGCTGCTCACCCTTGCCGAGATCCATGAAACCATAACCCGCGTCGCCCGAGACGTGCAGGCCCTTCTGTTCCATCGGCGAATAGGTCTTGAGGTCGATCGTCGCGACGACCGCGTCGGCCTGCAGGTTCGAGGTCAGCGACTTGTTGACCACCATCTGAGAGAGCAGCACCGCGGGGATCGCGTCGAAGCGGAAGGCGCGGGTGTCGCCGCCTTCGTCCACGCCCGCCATCGGGATGCCGTCGATGCTCACCGAGGTCCAGCGGTTCGGCGCGCCGCGTACCTGGATGTAACGCTCCTGCCCCTGATCGCGCTGCACCGCGACGGCGGGCAGGCGCGAAAGCGCGGCGGCGGCGTTCTGGTCGGGGAAGCGGCCGACCGCGTCCGAGGCGGCGACGTCGGCAAGATTGTCCATCACCCGCTTGGCCGCGATCGAGTCCTGCTGCGCCGAGACGATCGAGCCGGTGACGACAATGTCCTCGCCGATTGCGGCATCATCGGCAGCCTCCTCGGCATGGGCGGCAGTAGCGCAGGACAGCACGCCGACGATTGCCGTCGAGCGCAGGAATAGACGAGTGTTCAGTTTCACGACGAGCCCCCGAGAAGATTGGATCGACGCGGCAGCTAGAACGACTGTATGTATGTTGAATGACACTTTTCCGGCACTCCCGCAACGGTCGCCGTGCGCGGGTATCGCTCGATCGCGGACGCGGTGTCTGCTAGGAGGGGCAAATCGCCAGTCGGACCTTCAATGTCATGAGTGCCATGAGAACCGCAGAATCATCGTCATACGACCGGTTTATCGCCGTGGTTGCAGGGCAGTGGGAGATGGGCGGGGCGGCAGGCATGTCCGCCCGCCAGATCAGCGGACTGACCGATGCGCCGGTCTCCTCGATCTATCATCATTTCGGATCTCTGGAACACTTGTTTCTCGCTTCGCAACAACAGTGCATCGTCGAGGCGAAGTTCTGGTGCGACCGGCAGTGGCAGCAGTTCGATGGCCTCGACGCATCGCCCGCCGCCTTCGCCGGGTTCTTCGCGCAGATCGTCGATGCATGGTGCGAGGAACGGCGCGAGCTGGCCTTCGCCTGGCGCGAATGCCAGCTGCTGGCGCAGCAGTCCGCGCTCTTCGTCGGCGCCGCGCGCGAATGGGCCGCCTTGTGGGAGCGGTTCTGGAGCGAGGCGGGCGCACGCTTCGGCCTCGGCGCGGGCAGCATCGTCGCGCAGCGCGTGTTCGAGAACGAGAGCCTCTTCCACATGATCCGCTGGCGGCGGCTGGTCGACCGCCCCGCACTCGACGAGACCGCCCGGGTGCTCGGCGCATGGTTGACCGGCACCGCGATGCCCCCGGCGCCCTGGCGTGAATTCGCGCGCGAAGAAGCGCTGCGCTCGATGCCCGTCCTGCCCGACCGGGACGAGACGGCCGCGCGCATCGTCGAGACCGCGGCGCAGATCATCGACGAGAGCGGCCTCGCCCGCCTGACTCACCGCGCCGTCGCCGAACGTGCCAGACTGACATTGGGCACGGTGTCGCACAAGTTCCGCACCAAGCCCGCTCTCCTCGAAGCGGCGTTCGAAGGTCTCTACCGCGCCAACCTCACGCGTCTGCAGGCGGATGTTCCCGCACGCGCCGCGCTTCTCACGCGCGACGTCGCCGACGACCTCGCCGGAATGGTCCTGCGTGGCGGCAGCGCAAGAGGCGGCTATGAACTCTTCGTCGCCACTGCGCGTGATCCTGCACTGCGTCAGTTCGGCGCCCAGTTGCGCTACTTGCGCGGCCGCACCTCACGCGGCGCGATGCAGGAACTTGTCGGCGATGGTCGCGAGATCGGCATCACCGAAGCGGCACTGTTCTCCGGCTTCCTGACATCGCAATTGCGGGCCCACGACGGGTTCCCGACCGAGATCGCCCCGCACATCCGCAGCGAACTGGACGTGCTGATCGCATTGGCGCGCGCGGTGCCGTCGGGCGGGCAGTGCAGGCGCGGTACGGTCCCGTCCGGGGCCTTTGGGTGCCTTTGAGTGCCGCGTGGAAATCAGGCCGCGATCGCCATATCCGCGCCGCTGGAGAAGCGATTCCGGTACTCTCCGGGCGACAGGCCCATGACGCGGTTGAAGACCCGGCGAAACGCCGTCGCGTCCTCGTATCCCACGGCCCAGGCGATCTGGTCCACCGATCGACGGGTGAATTCCAGCAGCTCGCGCGCCTTGCCGACGCGCAGATTCTGTACGTATTCCAGAGGTTTAAGCCCCGTCGCCGCCTTGAACCGGCGCAGGAAGGTGCGCTCCTCCAGCCCGGCCTGTCCGGCCATGTCGGGCACCGCGACGGCCCGCTCCGCCCGCCCCTGAAGCCAGTGCTGGACCTTGAGGATCGCCTCGTCCCCATGCGTCAGGCGCGGGGCGAAACTGCTGTAATGCCGCTGCTCCCGCCCAGATGGATCGACGAGCAGGAACTTGCCCGTCTCGATCATCACCGTCGGCCCCAGCAGCCGGTCGACGATCCGCATCCCAAGGTCGGTCCAGGCCATCAGCCCACCGGCGGTGATAATGTCGCCATCCTCGATCACCATCTTGTCCGGGTCCAGCCTAACGTCAGGAAATCGCAGGCGAAAAGCCTCGGCAAAAAGCCAGTGCGTGGTGGCGGGACGGCCTGACAGCAGCCCCGTCGCCGCCAGCATGAACGTGCCCCCGCAAGTGGACGCCAGCGTCGCACCCGCACCATGCCGGTCGAGCAGCCAGCGGGCATAAGGCACCGCCTCCTCGGCACCGACCGGGCCGGTGAGACGCCCCGGCACGATCAGAATCGCAGGCTCGCCGCGCTCGCCGGGATGGGTGTCCGACCCGCGCACGAACCCGCCTGTATCGTCCATATTCCAATGACTTACCCTCAGAACAGGCCCGCCCCGTTCCACCGAGAAATGCGAGGCGATGGCGAACAGGTCGGTGATCCCGTGGACCATCGCCGCCTGGCATCCCGGATAGAGGACGAGGCCGATCTCGGCCTTGATGCGCGCGTCCATGGCCATGCCCGAAGCCCCCTTTGTCAGTTTTGGCCTGCCTTATGTCGGAACCGCCGATCCTGCAGGCCGGCGGCGTAGTCTATCCCTCTCCTCACAGGGCGCAACGGCCCCATCGAGAAAGGAGAAAGCGACATGACCACCATCACTACCACCGACGGAACCCACATCTTCTACAAGGACTGGGGCGCGAAGGACGGCCAGCCCATCGTCTTCTCCCACGGCTGGCCGCTTTCGGCCGACGCCTGGGACGCGCAGATGGTCTTCTTTGCGAACGAGGGTTTCCGCACGATCGCCCACGACCGCCGCAGCCACGGCCGCTCGGACCAGGTCTGGAACGCCAACACCATGGACCAGTACGCCGACGACCTCGCCGAACTGATCGAGGCGCTGGACCTGCGCGACGTGATCCTCGTCGGCCACTCGACCGGCGGCGGCGAAGTGACCCGCTATGTCGGCCGCCACGGCACCGACCGCATCGCCAAAGTGGCGCTGATCGGCGCGGTTCCACCGCTGATGCTGAAGACCGAGGCCAACCCCGGCGGCCTGCCGATCGACGCCTTCGACGCCATCCGCAAGGGCACTTACGACAACCGCAGCCAGTTCTTCCGCGACCTCACCATCCCCTTCTACGGCTACAACCGCGAAGGCGCAGCGATCTCCGAAGGCATCCGGGAGGACTTCTGGCGGCAGGGCATGATGGGCGGGCTCAAGGGCCAGCTCGACAGCATCCGCGCCTTTTCCGAGAGCGACTTCCACGCCGATCTCGCCCGCTTCGACGTACCCACCCTCGTCCTGCATGGCGACGACGACCAGATCGTGCCGATCGGCGCTTCCGCACTCGAAACGGTGAAGATCGTGCCGAATGCGGTACTCAAGGTGTACGAAGGGGCGGACCACGGCCTGACCCAGACGCATCAGGACCGCTTCAACGCCGACCTCCTCGACTTCATCCGCGACTGAAACCTCCGATCCACGAAAGGACATCCACATGACCAAGGGCACTTTCCTCATCACCGGCGCATCGGACGGCATCGGCGCGGTCTATGCCGACCGCCTCGCCCGTCGCGGCCACGACCTGATCCTCGTCGCCCGCCGGGCGGACAGGCTGGAGGCACTGGCAACCACGCTCGCCGCCGAAACCGGCGTGAAGGTCGAGACGCTGAGCGCCGATCTCGCCAGGGCCGAAGACCTCGCCCGCATCGAGCAGCGGCTACGCGAGGATGCGACGATCACCGGCCTCGTCAACAATGCCGGAATCGCCGGGGAGAGCACTTTCGTCGGCTCCGACCCCGCCTACCTCACCGGGATGATCGACCTCAATGTGCTGGCAGTCACCCGCCTCGCCGCCGCAATCGCGCCGCGCCTTGCCGAAACGGGCAGCGGGACGATCATCAACATGACTTCGGTGACGGCGCTCATGCCCGACGGGTTCACGGCGGTGTATCCGGCGACCAAGGCCTATGTCCTCGCCTTTACCGAGGCGCTGAACGTCGAACTGGGCGCCAAGGGAGTGCGCGTGCAGGCGGTGCTGCCGGGGATCACCCGCACGCCGATCTGGACCGAGGAGCAGCTTGCCGGCCTGCCCGCCGAAATGGTGATGGATGTCGACGACATGGTCGATGCGGCTCTCACCGGCCTCGACCTCGGCGAGACGATCACGATCCCCGCGCTGCCCGACAATGCGGACCTCGACGCCTATCTCGCCGCCCGCCGCGCGCTGCGCCCGAACCTGTCGCGCAACCGACCCGCCGAACGCTACGGCGCCTGACGCCGGTCCAAGGAGACATGCCATGAGCAAGACCATCGTTCTGATCCACGGCGCCTGGCTCAATTCCCGCAGTTGGGAGCACGTGAAGGCCCGCTACGAGGCGCGCGGCTACACCGTCCTCACCCCCGACTGGCCGCTCGACGAAGGCGAGCCCGCAGCCTTGCGCGCCCGCTCTGACCCGAAACTCGCAGCGCTGGGCCAGCGGCAGATCGTCGACCACTATGAGGCGATCATCCGTGCCCTGCCCGAAGCGCCGATCCTGATCGGGCATTCGCTCGGCGGAGTGGTGGTCCAGCACCTGCTGGACCGGGGGCTGGGCGTCGCGGGTGTAGCCATCGACCCCGCGCCTACGCCCGGCGTGCCGATCTTCCCTCATGCCCTCGTTTCCGCGCTGCCGGTGTTCCTCGACCCGTTCAGCCGGAGCAAGGTAAAGCACATGTCGCGCCGGTTCTTTGCCCGGCGCTTCGCCCAGACCCTCCCCTCCGACAAGACCGATACCGCCTACGACCGCTACATCGTGCCGACGCCGGGGCGGGTGTACTGGGACGGGATCGTCAAGCCGATGAAGATCGACTGGACCAATCCCAAGCGCCCGCCGCTATTGCTGATCGGTGGCGGGAAGGACCTGATCGCCGACGCCGCGATGACCCGCGCGATCCACGCCCGGCAGAGCCGCGCCCCGTCGCGCACGGACTATCTGGAATTCGAGGAACGCTCGCACTGGACGATGCTCGACACCGGCTGGGAGCAGGTCGCCGATGCCGCGATCAAGTGGATAGAAAGCCTCTGATCTACTTCAGGCCATCGAGCAGCGTATTGGCGAAACGCACGTCGTCCCAGTCGTAATCGACCCGTCCGGTCCGATAGGCGACCAGCCCGCGCGACGGGACGACATAAAGGCGCTGGCCGCCATGACCCTCGAAATAATAGAGGTCGGGCGCATGATACCCGGTGTTGGCGGCGCCCGATGCCCCGTCAGGATCGGCGACCTGCATGAACATGCCGAACGCCGGATTGCGCGGTGACGGTGCGGAAAGCATCCGGGCATTGGCGCGGGAGATGACCCGGCGCCCCTCGAACGTCCCGCCATTCGCCAGCATCACGCCGATCCGCAGCCAGTTGCGCGCGGTGTTGACGAAGCAACAAACCGTCCGCGCTTCGCCGCCCTCATGGTCCAGCGCCACCATGGCATCGCTCGCCCCCAGCGGCTTCCACAAGTAGAGGGAAGGGAACTGCGCATAACGCAGGCCCGTTGCGGCGGTGACCACGTCATGCAGCGCCTGTGCATTCATGTGATTGAACTCGAAGGCCTCTCCAGGAGGCCGGGCAAGGGGTGCGGCATCGACGAAGGGCTTGATGTCGAGCCCGATGAACATGTCGAGCACCGGGTTGTACGGCTTGACCTCAAAACGACCGATGGCGAGCCCGCTCTGCATCCAGAGCAGGTCGCGCACCCTGATCGCCTTGCGCCCGTCCGTCCGCCACGCCGGAATGTAGCGCGAAGCCGGATCGTCGAGACGCAGAAACCCCTTGTCGACCGCGATCATCACCGCCAGCGCCAGCAGGCCCTTGGCGCTGGAATAACTGTCGAACCGGGACTCTGCGGAGAACCCCGGCGCATAGTCCTCCAGCTGCACCTTGCCGCCCGCGTAGACGATCAGCGCCATGGTGTGCGAGGCATCGGCCTGCCGCTTCGCCGCCGCCAGCGCTTCGGGAGCGATCGCCG
>JASGGD010000129.1:0-13957 GCA_047605225.1 Novosphingobium sp. | reverse complement strand
GCACGCCGCCGGGACGATACCAGGCCGAGTGCATGCGGGCGCCCGAGGCGCGCTCGAAGAAGTTGAGGCAATCCTCGCGGATTTCGAAAAGCCACAGATTCGGCGTCATCGCGCCGATGTCCATGATGTGCGAACCCATGTTCATCATGTGGTTGCAGATGCGGGTCAGCTCGGCGAACAGCACGCGAAGGTACTGGGCGCGCAGCGGAACCTCGAGGTTCAGCAGCTTCTCGATCGCGAGCACGTAGGAGTGCTCCATGCCGAGCGGCGAGCAGTAGTCCAGACGGTCGAAGTACGGCAGCGCCTGGAGGTACGTCTTGTGCTCGATCAGCTTTTCGGTGCCGCGATGGAGCAGGCCGACGTGCGGGTCGATCCGCTCGATGATCTCGCCGTCCAGCTCCATGACCATGCGCAGAACGCCGTGGGCCGCCGGGTGCTGGGGACCGAAGTTGATCGTGTAGTTGGTGATGACCTCGTCGCCGGTGGTGGGCGACTGTTCAAGCAGCATGCTCACTTGGCGTCTCCCTTTTCCGACTTCTCGGCAGCCTTTTCGTTCGCCTTGTCACCGGCACCGGTGTCGGCAGGCTTTTCCGTCGCCTTGGGCGTCGGAGCCGCAGCCGGGGCGGCAGGCGCGGGAGCCTTCTCGTCACCCGGAAGGATGTAGTCGGCGCCTTCCCACGGGCTCATGAAGTCGAACTGGCGCAGATCCTGCGCGAGGCTGACCGGCTCGTACACGACGCGCTTGTCCTCTTCGGAATAGCGCAGTTCCTGATAGCCGGTGAGCGGGAAGTCCTTGCGGAACGGATGACCCTCGAAACCGTAGTCGGTGAGGATGCGGCGCAGGTCCTTGTTGCCGGCGAAGATCACGCCGTACATGTCGAACACTTCGCGTTCCAGCCAGCCCGCGTTCGGCCACAGCGTGGTGATCGTCGGGACGGGGGTATGCTCGGCTGCGGTCACCTTCGCCATGATGCGATGGTTCTTGGTGACCGAAAGCAGCATGTAGACGACTTCGAAACGCTCAGGCCGCGACGGGTAGTCGACGCCGGCCATTTCCATCATCTGCTGGTATTCGTGATCGTCACGCAGGATGCGCAGGGCGTTCTCGATCTCGTCACGCGCGATGGTGAGCACGATCTCGCCATGCTCCTCCTTCGCGGAGACGACCTTCGAGCCGAGCGCGGCGACGAGAGCGTCAAGGACACCCTCGTTCGAGGCGATCTTCGGAGCGGAATGCAGAACGGGCATCTGGCCTTACCTCTCGACGGTGCCCACGCGGCGGATCTTGCGCTGCAACTGCATCACGCCATAAAGCAGCGCTTCGGCAGTCGGCGGGCAACCCGGCACGTAGATGTCGACGGGCACGATGCGATCGCAACCGCGCACCACCGAGTAGCTGTAGTGATAGTAGCCGCCGCCATTGGCGCAGCTGCCCATCGAGATGACGTACTTCGGCTCCGACATCTGGTCGTAGACCTTGCGCAGCGCCGGGGCCATCTTGTTGCAGAGCGTGCCAGCCACGATCATCACGTCCGACTGGCGCGGAGACGCGCGCGGCGCGGCGCCGAAGCGCTCCATGTCATAGCGGGGCATGTTGACGTGGATCATCTCGACCGCGCAGCACGCGAGGCCGAAGGTCATCCACCACAGCGAACCCGTGCGGGCCCACTGAAACAGTTCCTCGGTCGAAGTGACCAGGAAGCCCTTGTCGGACACTTCCTGATTGAGATCCTTGAAGAACGACTGGTCGGGCGCGGTGATCGCGCCGCCTGCCGGATTACCGGCCACCAGAGGCTGGCCTGCTGAGTTGACGAGCGTGCTCATTCCCAGTCCAGAGCTCCCTTTTTCCAGGCATAGGCGAGGCCGATAGCCAGTTCGCCCAGGAATACCATCATCGTGGTCCAGCCAGCCCAGCCCGTCAGCTTGAGCGACACGGCCCAGGGGAACAGGAAGGCCGCTTCGAGATCGAAGATGATGAAGAGGATCGCCACCAGGTAGAAACGCACGTCGAACTGGCTGCGCGGATCTTCGAAGGCGGGGAAGCCGCACTCATATTCGCTGTTCTTGTCGGCGCTGGGCTGGTGCGTGCCGGTCAGCCGGGCAACGCCCAGCGGAAGGAACACGATCACGGACGAAAGCCCAAGCGCGATCACCAGGAAGATGAGGATCGGCAGGTATTGCGACAGATCGGTCAATGTTCTTGCCTCTTACCGCGAATGCGACGTCGGCGGACTCGGATTTGTCATGGTGAGCCCGTCAAGTTGGCGCGTCCTTAGGCCAGCCCACCGCGCCTCGCAAGGGTATCCCGTGACAATAATCCGCCATTCACATTGCATTGCAACACGACAAAGTGTCCAATCCCGCAGTTTCTCGGCGATCCGGGCTTGGTCGGCGCCTGACGCAATCGTCAAGGCGCGGGATGCAACCGCTTTATTGCGAATTATTCGCGAAACTTGGGCGACATGACTTGGCAATCAAGCACCTCTTCCCATGTCTGGGAGAAATCGGCGGGACGGTGTCGAAGGCGCGTCGTTCTGTCGCATCATTGCAATTGACGCAGCGCAACATTATCCCGTTCGTCAACTAGAACAGTCATCAGTGTGAAAGGTATGCCAATGGCCCAGATTTCGGCTTCCGACCCGATCGTCATCCTCTCGTACGCGCGCACTCCGATGGGCGGACTACAGGGCGCGTTCGCCGATGTCTCGGCCACCGACCTCGGCGCGACCGCCGTGAAGGCCGCCGTCGAGCGCGCCGGTATTGCAGGCGAGGACATCGAACGCATCTACATGGGCTGCGTGCTGCCCGCCGGTCTGGGTCAGGCCCCCGCCCGCCAGGCCGCGCTCAAGGCCGGTCTGCCCAAGTCGGTGCAGGCGACAACCGTTAACAAGGTCTGCGGCTCGGGCATGCAGACCGTCATCATGGGCGCAGAGGCGCTAGCCGCCGGTTCGCTCGACGTGGTGATCGCGGGCGGCATGGAATCGATGACCAACGCCCCCTACCTGTCGAAGAAGCACCGTTCGGGCGCGCGCGCCGGTCACGATACCATCTATGATCACATGTTCCTCGACGGTCTGGAAGACGCTTATGAGGGCGGCTCGATGGGCTCGTTCGCACAGGTCACCGCCGACGAATACCAGCTGACCCGTGAAAATCAGGACGACTATTCGATCGAATCGCTGCGCCGCGCACAGGAAGCCATCAACACCGGCGCCTTCACCGGAGAGATCGTCCCCGTCACCGTGAAGACCCGCAAGGGCGAAGTCGTCGTCGACACCGACGAGCAGCCGCCCAAGGGCAACCCTGACAAGATCCGCACCCTGCGCGCCGCTTTCGCCAAGGACGGCACGATCACCGCCGCCAGCTCCAGCTCGATCTCGGACGGTGCCGCCGCCGTGGTCCTCACCCGCAAGTCGGTGGCAGATGCCAAGGGCCTGACTCCGGTGGCCACCGTCGTCGGGGTCGAGGCGCATGCGCAGGAACCCGCCAAGTTCACCACCGCCCCGGTCGGCGCGATCACCAAGCTGGTCAAGAAGGTGGGCTGGGACCTTGCCGACGTCGATCTGTTCGAAGTGAACGAGGCCTTCGCCTGCGTCGCCATGTTCGCGATGCACGACCTCGGTATCCCGCACGACAAGGTCAACATCCATGGCGGCGCTACCGCGCTCGGCCATCCGATCGGCGCCTCGGGCACGCGCATCATCGTGACGCTCATCAACGCACTCAAGGAAAAGGGCCTCAAGAAGGGCGTCGCCAGCCTCTGCATCGGCGGCGGCGAGGCCACGGCCGTGGCGGTCGAGCTGGCCTGACACGACGACATGCCCCTGCCCGGACCACAGGCAGGGGCATTTCCCGAGCCGCAGCGCGTCTTTTAGAGGGCGATCCCTGTCATCGCCATCCCCGCGAAGGGTGTTTCAGTCAGACATGACCGCACTCCGAAGACAGAGTTAGGCGCATGTTAACCAATCAACCCTAACAGCCATCAGGTTTCTGATGACTAGGGTTGCCGATGTTCGACGTTCTGCTGTGCATTCACGATCAGCATGACAAGTGGTTTGTCCTGCTCGCGGCGGCCATCTGCATCGTCTCGGCCCTGTGTGCGGTACAGCTGCTGCGCCAT
Source organism: Novosphingobium sp. (assembly GCA_047605225.1). GTDB lineage: Bacteria > Pseudomonadota > Alphaproteobacteria > Sphingomonadales > Sphingomonadaceae > Novosphingobium. The sequence continues at coordinate 9,837 of JASGGD010000129.1, read as the reverse complement.
GCCCGCCATCTTTCAGGCTCGGCCGCAGCGCGGTGGATCATCGGCGCAGGCAGCGCCATCGGCTTCGGCATCTGGGCGACCCACTTCGTAGCCATGCTCGGCTACGGCCCCAGTCTGGTGGTAGGCTACCACGTTGCCGCCACCGTGATCTCGCTGATCACCGCCGTGGTCATGACTTCGCTATCCTTCGTCGTTTGCCTCGCCCTGCCGCATCGCAAGGGTTTCGCGCTGGCCGGGCTGCTTGCAGGTTCGGGCGTCATCGCGATGCACTACATCGGCATGTCCGCTATCGAGTTTCCGGCAGACATCCGCTGGCGCCCCGGCTTCGTCGCAGCCTCGCTCGTGCTTGCGGTGCTGCCCGCCTGCCCCGCCCTTGCGCTCTCGGTGAAAGGCCGTTCGATTGCCAGCGCGCTCGCGGCGGCGGGATTGCTCGCCCTTTCAGTCATATCGCTGCACTTCACCGGCATGGCCGCGATGCAGCTTACGCCCGCAGCGCTCGACCTCCACGGCGGCGCCATGCTCTCGCCCGAAAGCATGGCCGCCGCGATCAGCGCCGGGTCGCTCGCGCTGCTCGCGATCAGCATCGCGGTGCTGAGCATCGCGCGCAGCGCCCGCCTTGCCCTTCATGCGACCGAGCGCGACATGAGCATCCTCGTCAAGGGGATCACCGACTGCGCCATCTACATGCTCGACCGCGACGGCAAGGTGGTCAACTGGAACGCCGGAGCGCAGCGCCTCAAGGGCTATACTTTCGAGGAAGCCGTCGGGCTCCCCCTCGCCGCATTCTACACGCCTGAGGATCAGGCCGACGATCTTCCCCGCCGCGCCGTCGCCCACGCCGCCGACACCGGCAAGTTCAGCGGCGAAGGCTGGCGCATGCGCCGTGACGGCACCCGCTTCTGGGCGCACGTCACCATCGAGAAGGTCGCCAACGAACTCGGCGAGCACATCGGGTTCGCCAAGATCACCCGCGACATGACCCGCTTCAAGGAGGATGAGGATCGGGTGCGCGAGATGGCCGGCCACCTCGACGGGGCGCTGGCCAACATGCACCAGGGCCTGTGCCTGTTCGATGCGAACGGCCGCCTGCGCGTGGCCAATCCGCGCTTCAGCGCGATCTGGGGAATCGCGCCGTCCACTTCACTCGCCGGGCTGGACGCCGAGGCCGTCGCAGATGCCGTTCTCGCCGCGTCTGCCGGACGCTCGGCATCGCGCGAGCGCCGCGAGGACCTGCGCCGCCAGTTCACGCGCCCCGTCACCGATACGGCCGCCGCGCCGATCACCCTCGACCTTGGCGAAACCCTAGTCGTGTCGATGACGAGCCGCGCCATGCCCGGCGGCGGGCACGTCGTGACGTTCGACGACATCACCGAACGCCGCCGCTCAGAAGCGAAGATCGCGCACATGGCGATGCACGACAATCTGACCGGCCTGCCCAACCGCAACAGTTTCGCCCACTGGATCGACGCCGAACTGGATGAAGCGCGCCACTTCGGGCACCAGCTTGCCGTGGTCATGATCGACCTCGACCGCTTCAAGGAAATCAACGACACGCGCGGTCATTCCGCGGGCGACGCGGCTTTGCAGCATCTGGCGAAGCGTATGGTCGACGTGCTCGACGACGGCGAAATCGTCGCCCGCCTCGGCGGCGACGAGTTCGCGGCCGCCAAGCGCTTCCGCGATCGCGACGGGCTCGACGCATTCCTGCGGCGCGTCGAAGGCTGCTTCGCTACCCCGTTCGGCGCGGACGACAACGCCTTCCATCTCGGCGGCAGCATCGGCGTCGCGGTGTTCCCAGAGGATGGCGATCGGCGTGAGCAGTTGCTCAACAACGCCGACCTCGCCATGTACCGCGCCAAGGGCAGCGTCGCCGAGAGCATCGCCTTCTACGAGCCGGAAATGGACGAGACGGCGCGCGCGCGCCGCCAGATCGCCAACGACTTGCGCCACGCCGTCGATCGCGACGAACTCACGGTGCTGTACCAACCGCAGCACGAACTCGCGACCGGCAAGCTGGCAGGCTATGAAGCGCTGCTGCGCTGGCGCCACCCGACGCGCGGCTATGTCTCGCCGGTCGAATTCATCCCGATTGCCGAGGAAACTGGCGAGATCTTCGGTATCGGCGAATGGGTCATGCGCGAGGCTTGCCGCGAGGCACGGTCCTGGCCCGCCCACCTCAAGGTCGCGGTAAACCTCTCGGCCATCCAGTTGCTGCAGAACGATTTCGTCGCGATCGTCCAGAACATTCTGGTCGAGACCGGCCTGTCTCCGCAGCGCCTCGAACTGGAAATCACCGAAACCGCGATCATCGCGGACAAGCTGCGCGCCCTGCACTTCCTGCGCCAGATCAAGACGCTGGGCGTCAGCATCGCGATCGACGATTTCGGAACCGGCTATTCCTCGCTCGACACGCTGCACTCGTTCCCGTTCGACAAGATCAAGATCGACAAGTCGTTCGTACTGCGGTCACAGCAGAGCGTGGAGGCCTGCGCGATCATCAAGGCCGTGCTCGCGCTCGGCCACAGCCTCAACGTGCCGGTGCTGGCCGAAGGAGTGGAGACGATCGAACAACTGGACCTGCTTCGAGAACAGGGCTGCGACGAGGCTCAGGGTTTCTACTTCGGACGGCCGGGCCTCTCGCCGAGCCGCATCGCCGAAGCTGTAGACAGTCTGCAGGCCGGCTGAGGAGCGCCCCTCAGGGCGCCCCGGTGCCCCACAACTGTTCCTCGCGCACGAAGCCCTTGTGCCCGTCGGTGTCGAACGGGCACCAGCCCTCCTTGCACTCGCCGAGCACGCCTACCACGCCCGGTTCGACGCGCCAGAGCATGGCGGCGCTGCTGCTGGCCTGCGCGCGCATCTCGATCAGGCTGCCGTCCTTGACCATCCCTGCGCGCTGGCGGGACAGCAGCAGATCGCGCATCCAGCCCTTCGAGCCGTCCGGGTCCTCGACCAGTCGCCACGGCCCTTCGCGGCGCAGCACTTTCACCGGCAGGTGCGGACGGCGATAGACCCAGTCGATGCGGTACGAGTCGCCCGGCCCGACGCGCAAGTTGGCGATCTCCGCATCGATCGAGGCCCAGTAAGGCACCTTGTCGTCATTGGCGGCGCGTGCGGGCTGCCCGGTCAGGAAGGCAAGGGCAACGAGCGGCAACAGGAAGGCGGGACGGTTCATCGCGGCGATCTTACCGCGCGGCGCCAAGGCCCATCAAGGGCGCTTGACCACGCCCCTGTGGACGGCCTAGCCCATGTCCCGAAATGGACACCGCGCGCCCGCTTCCGCCCCGTCCCCGCGTGATCGTCACGCGGCGGCTTCTGCCGCAGGTGGAAGCGCGCATGGCCGAGCTTTTCGACCTCGTCCCCAGCCCCGACGACCGCCCGATGACACGCGCTCAGCTCGAGGCGGCGATGCGCGATTGCGACGTGCTCGTGCCGACCGTCACCGACATGATCGACGCGGCGATGATCGCCGCGGCCGGTGAACGCATCGCGATGATCGCCAGCTTCGGCGCGGGGACCGATCACATCGACCTCGCCGCTGCGCGCGCGCACCGCATTCTGGTGACCAATACGCCCGGCGTGTTCACCGACGACACCGCCGACCTCACGCTAGCGCTGATCATCCTCGTCTCGCGCCGCTTCAGCGAGAATGCCCGGACCTTGCGCGAGGGGCGCTGGGAAGGCTGGGCGCCTTCCTCGATGCTGGGGCATTCGCTCGGCGGCAAGACGCTGGGCGTGGTCGGCATGGGCCGGATCGGGCAAGCCGTGGCGCACCGCGCCCGGGCGTTCGGGCTGGAAATCCGCTATCACAACCGCCACCGACTGCCCCCGGCGGTCGAGAACATGGTCTCCGCCCGCTACGAGCCCGATCTCGACCGGCTCGTCGCCGAGGCCGACATCCTGACCCTGCACTGCCCCGCCGGTCCGGAGACCGAGCACCTGATCGACACGCGGCGCCTTGCCCTGATGAAGCCGGGCGCGTGCATCGTGAACACGAGCCGTGGCCGCCTCATCGACGAGGAGGCGCTGATTGCAGCGCTGTCGCACGACCGCATCGCCGCTGCTCTCGACGTGTTCGAGCGTGAGCCCGAGGTCGATCCGCGCCTGCTGGCGATGCCCGGTCTGGTCGCCCTGCCGCACCTCGGCAGCGCCACATATGAGGGGCGCGGTGCTGCGGGACACAAGATCGTCACCAATATCCGTTCATGGGTGGACGGCCATCGCCCGCCCGACATGGTCCTGCCCGACATGGTCTGAAATCCCGGGCATCGATCCACCGCACCGGTCCACTTCGGGATCGCAAGCCCTTGTCGTGAATTAGCTTCCTGATCTAACCCGGCGTAAAGGTTCGGCCGCTATCGCGTGATCGAATCTTTTGGAGATAGACCCGCGCGATGTTCAGGCGTTCGACAATGGCTGCCCGTCTGCTGCTACCGGCGGCGCTCGCCGTGCTGGGACCGACGGCCGCCTTCGCGCAGGACGGTCGGCTGGACGTCGCGGACGGCGGTGATACGGCGTGGCTGCTGGCAGCCTCGGTCCTGGCGCTGCTGGTGCTGCCGGGAGCGGCGCTGTTCTATGCCGGACAGGTCCGCGCGAAGAACGCGCTGTCCATCCTGATCCAGTGCGGTGCGATTTTCGCGGCGGCCTGCACGCTGTGGGTCATGGTCGCCTACACGCTCGCTTTCGGCGACGTGGCGGGAGGCTGGCTGGGCAAGGGCAATGCCTGGATGCTGATCGCGCTGGGCAACGTGCGCACGGGAACCGCCGTTCCGGAAAGCACTTATGCGCTGTTCCAGATGGTCTTCGCCGCCCTCGCCCCTACCCTGATCGTCGGCGCCTGCGCAGAGCGGGCACGGTTCGGCTGGATCGTCGCCTTCGCCGCGCTATGGAGCCTCGTCGTCTACGCCCCAGTCGCCCACTGGGTCTGGGGCGGCGGCTGGCTGGCGCAAGGCGTGGGGACGCTCGACTGGGCGGGCGGGATCGTCGTCAATGTGACCGCCGGTGTCTCGGCGCTGGTGATCGCGGTGATGCTCGGACGGCGCAAGGGTGTCGTGCAGGGCATGACGGCGCCGCACGCCCCCGCGCTCTCCATCGCGGGCGCTGCGCTGCTGTGGGTCGGCTGGCTGGCGCTGAGCGGAGGATCGGCCGTCGCCGCCAACGACGATGCCGCCGCCGCCATCATCGCCATGCACGTAGGCGCCGCGGCCGCTGCCATGGCGTGGCTTCTGGTCGAACGGCTGACGCTGGGCAAGCCGACCGCGATCGGCTTCGCGAGCGGCGCGGTCGCCGGGCTGGCGACACTGGCCCCGGCGGCGGGGTTCGTATCGCCCGGCGCCGCGGTGTTGATGGGCGTGATGGGCGGCGTGACCTGCCATTTCGCCATGTGGTTGGTGCGCCGTAAGCTGCTGATCGACGATGCCCTCGGCGTCTTCGCGGCGCAGGGCGTCGGCGGGATCGTCGGCGCGCTTCTGCTGGCGGCATTCCTTTCGGAGGGTCTCGGCGGCGTCGGCTATGGCGAGGGCATGAACCCGGTCGCGCAACTGGCGGCGCAGGGGATCGGCGTGCTGGTGGTGACGGTCTGGTCGCTCGTCGGCACGGTGATCCTTGCGCTCATGGCCTCGCTGGCGTTCCCCATGCGCGTGTCGGAGGATGCCGAGCGCGAAGGGCTGGACAGCGCCACCCATGGCGAACGGGCGTGGAATTTCGATTGACACCCACCCCCGGAAAACCGGAAATGCGGCGATGATCACCTATTTCCGGCAGGCTGGCCGCAGTGTCGCCCGCTCCCTGGACTTTCGCGGCAAAGCCGACCGCCGCGAGTTCATCACCTACGTCCTGATTTCGCAGATCCCGGTAGCAGTGCTGGCACTGGCGACGAACTGGCTCGATCCCAGTCCGGTGCTGCGTGCCGTCATGCTGGGCGTACAGGTGAAGGTCGCCCTGCCCCTGTTCGCCCTGTCGATCCGCCGCTTCCATGACCTCGGCCGGAGCGGCTGGTGGAGCGCCCCGCTGCTCATCCTCGTAGCCCGCGCGCTGATGCTGGAACTCGTCGGCATCCTTGCCGGATGGAGCGTGCGCAGCGCCATCGAGGCCGTGCTCAGCTATGTCGACTGGCTGCTGACGCTTCCCGCCGTCGCCGGTTTCCTCGCGATGGTCGCATGGCCCTCCCGCTCCGAAACGACGACGGCCGGCACGGATCGCTCCGTACCGGCCGTCTGAAAGCCTCGCTGTCCTGACCGGTCAGTCGCCGGTCAGGATGCGATCGACCAGTTCCTTAACAGTCGGCGTGAAACCGTTGGAATAGAACGGGTCCTGCTTGAACTTGTAGGCCGCGTGACCGGCGAACATCAGGTTTTCGTCAACCGGACCGCCATGGGCGATGTCCTGCAGGGTCTTCTGGATGCAGAAGCTGCGCGGATCGGCGAGACGGCCGGTGGTGTAGTCGTCGTGATCCTTCCACGACGAGAAGCCGCAGTGCGACAGGCAGCCCATGCAGTCGGCCTGATCCTTGCGGATTTCATCGCGCTCTGCCGGGTTCACGAAGATGATCGTGTCGTCCGGCGTGCGCAGGCCATCGGTGAAGCCCTGCGCCGACCAGGTGCGCGCGCGCTCCAGATCCTTGGGGGCAACCCAGAAGTTCTTGCCCTTCACGCCGACATCGAGACGCACGGTGTGCTCGCCCGCCTCGACCTTCGAGTAGGGGATCTGACGCTCCGAACGCGCTTCCAGATTGCGCAGGAACGGGTTGCGCACGGCCGAGGAATAGAAACCCGTCGGCGAAAAGCGGTGGAGCAGCACGTCGCCGGGCTCCAGCGTGCGCAGATGGTCCTTCCACTCCTGCGGGATCGGGCTCTCATGCGTCAGCAGCGGCCGAGTGCCGTACTGGAAGGCGATCGAGCCGAGTTCAGGGTTGTCGATCCAGTCGTTCCAGTCACGCAGGAACCACACGCCGCCCGCCATGACGATCGGCACGCTGTCCGGCACGCCTTCGGCGCGCATGGTGTCGCGCAGGGCCTTAACGCGGGGATACGGATCCTCGGGCTTGAGCGGGTCTTCGGCATTGGACAGGCCGTTGTGGCCACCGGCCAGCCATGGGTCCTCGTAGACCACCGCGCCCATCAGGTCGGCAACCTTGTGATAGGCACGCTTCCACAGCGCGCGGAAGGCGCGGGCGGAGCTGACGATCGGCAGGTAGTTGACGTTGAAGCGCGCCGCAATCTCGGACAGCTTGTAGGGCATGCCAGCGCCGCAGGTGACGCCGGTGACCATGCCGCGGGTCTTTTCCAGAACGCCTTCGAGGATCTGCTGCGCGCCGCCCATTTCCCACAGGACGTTGATGTTGATCGCGCCCTTGCCGCCCGAAATGTCGAAAGCCCGGCGGACCTGCTCAACCGCGCCGTCAATGGCGTAGTCGATCAGTTCCTGGTGGCGTTCCTTGCGGGTCAGCGCGTTGTAGATCTGCGGGATGATCTTACCTTCGGCGTCGTAGCTGTCGGCATTCACCGCGCTGACCGTGCCGATACCGCCCGCAGCCGCCCACGCGCCCGAACTCATGTGGTTCGTCGCGGCGACGCCCTTGCCGCCTTCGACCAGCGGCCAGACTTCACGGCCACCATAGATGATCGGCTTGAGACCCTTGAAACTCATTTTCTCTCGTCTTTCCCCAGGCTTTCGCGGCTCAGCCCTGCGATCCATTGGTTTTCGGCGGCGCTACCCCCGAAATTCGGCACGGCTTTATATCTGCCGGCGCAGGCCTTGCCCCTGCGACTTCAAACTGCGCATAATAGCCCTGTAATTCGGGCTTGCGAACAAATTCCGTCAACCGATAGCCCACCGACGCAAATTCGCAGAAAAGCAGCGACGGCGGCAGGCCATGGGTTCCGGCCGGACGATCGACGTCGACAACCACGATCTTGCCGCCGGGGCGCAGCGCCGGGCGCAGCCTCCAGAGGAAGCCGTAAGGGTCGCCGACCTCGTGGTACATGTGGACGAGGAAGATGCGGTCGAAGCTCTTCTCGGGCAGGCTCGGGTCGCTCGGGCGGCCCAGCTTTATCGAGACGTTCTCCAGTTCCTCGCGCATGACGCGCGTGGCGAGGCGTTCGTTGGCGCCGCGATCGATGTCCTCGCCCAGCACCCGGCCCTTCTTGCCGACGCGGTGCGAGAGGCGCACGGTATAGTACCCCTCGCCCGCGCCGAGATCGGCGACGCTCATGCCGGGGGCGACGCCCGCAAGGTCCATCACCGTGTTCGCCTCGCCCGAACTGTCGCGCTGGGCTTCGGTCGAGAACGTGCTGGAGGTGCTTTGCGCGATCGGGCGATCGGGCCTGGGGAACTTCGGCGCGCCCTTCTCCCGCCCGTCATCGACGGCAGGCTGCTGGCAGGCAGCCAGCGCCAGCACGGCAGGAACGAGGGAAAACGCGCGAAACATGCGGCCCCTTAGCGCCTGTGCGCCCGATTGGCAAAACGGTTGAAAGAGATCCGTCGCATTCATGCCCCCGCGCCCCGGCCCCTGTGCCGGGACGGGACGGCTTTCAGTCTCAATCGGCGTCTTCGACTTCGACCTTCTCGCCGGTCACGCGCTGCGACAGGGCCGCGGCCATGAACGGATCGAGCGCGCCGTCGAGCACGTCGTCAGGCGCGGTGGAGACCACACCCGTGCGCAAATCCTTCACCTGCTGGTACGGCTGCAGCACGTAGGAACGGATCTGGTGGCCCCAGCCGATGTCGCTCTTGCTGGCGTGTTCGGCGCTGGCAGCTTCCTCGCGACGGCGCATCTCGGCCTCGAACATGCGCGCTTTCAGCATGCCCATGGCGATTTCGCGGTTCTTGTGCTGCGAACGGTCGATCTGGCTGGCGACGATGATCCCCGAGGGCTGGTGCGTGATACGCACGGCCGAATCGGTGGTGTTGACGTGCTGACCACCCGCGCCCGAAGCGCGATAGGTGTCGATCTTCAGGTCGGACGGGTTGATCTCGATCTCGAAGGTATCGTCGATCACCGGATAGACCCACACCGACGAGAAGCTGGTGTGGCGCCGCGCCGCGCTGTCGTAAGGGCTGATGCGGACGAGGCGGTGCACGCCGCTCTCGGTCTTGGCATAGCCGTAAGCGTTCTCACCCTTGATCAGCAGGGTGCAGCTCTTGATGCCCGCCGCTTCGCCCGCGTGGTAGTCGACCAGCTCGACCTTGTAGCCGTGGCGCTCCGCCCAGCGCGTGTACATGCGCTGGAGGATTTCGGCCCAGTCCTGGCTTTCCGTGCCGCCCGCGCCGGCGTGGACTTCGAGGTAGGTGTCGTTGCCGTCCGCCTCGCCCGAGAGTAGCGCGGTGACCTTGTCCTGATCGGCACGTTCGGCCAGCGCGGCGAGCGCCGACAGGCCCTCGGCGATGGTTTCCTCATCGCCTTCCATCTCGCCCAGTTCGACGAACTCGACGGCATCGGCCATCTCGGCGGAGATCGAGTTGACCGCGCCGATCGCGCCTTCAAGGCGGCGACGTTCCTTCATGACCGCCTCGGCCTCCTTGGGCTTTTCCCAAAGGGTCGGGTCCTCGACGCGCGCGTTCAGCTCGTCGAACCGGCGCAGCGCGCGGTCCCAGTCGAGGAACTTGCGGACCAGCGCGAGGGCCTTCTCGATGCGGACAATGTGGGCCTGCCCCTCGGCACGCATGACGAAAAACTCCGATGAGCCGGGACAACGACCGGCCGAAAACAAACAAGCCGCACCGCTTAGCGCAGTACGGCTGTTTGTAAAGTGGCGCTCGGGTGGTTCGGAAATTCGCGATACGCGAATTTGGCGGCACCGGCCCACGCCCCCACCCGACCACCCCACGGTAGTATCCTGT
>JASGGD010000128.1:0-14077 GCA_047605225.1 Novosphingobium sp. | reverse complement strand
CTGAGCGGGTTTGATGGGCAGCTTTCAATCCGCTCAGGCTGAGCTTGTCGAAGCCCCCGAAAGCTGACGCACTCGCTGATAATGAAATACCCCGGCAGGTCCAAGAGGATGATACCAATGACCCAAGAAGCCCCGCACCTGCTGACCGAGGAAACGGACCGCATTCTCGTCGCCACGCTCAACCGGCCGGACAAGCTCAACGCCATCAGTCGGGAGATGATGGACCTGCTCACCGAAGCCGTGCTGCGCCTGCGCGAGCGGGCGGACCTCAAGGTCATGCTGATCCGCTCGGCCGGGCGCTACTTCAGTTCGGGTGCGGACTTGCGCGGGGACAACCGCAACATCCAGTCCGAGGCGAACGTTTCGGCCAGTTCCGCCAGCAAGATCCGTGAGAACCACCGGCTCAACCTCAACAATATGCAACAGCTCTGGGACGAGATGGAGCATGTCGAGAAGCCCATCGTCGCCGCGCATCATGCCATGTGCGTGGGCGGCGGGCTGGAGATGAGTCTTTCGTGTGACTTCCGCCTTGCTGCGAAAAGCGCGGCCTATGCTTTTCCCGAAGGACTGTTCGGCGTTCTGCCGGCCTCCGGCGGCGTCTCGCGACTCACGCGGATTTGCGGGCCGCACTGGGCGCGCTGGCTGATCATGGCCAACAAGCCCGCCAGCGCCGACATGGCCTTCACCATGGGGCTGGTCCATCAGGTCTATGAGGACGATGCGTTCGAGGCGGAGGTGATGGACTTCTGCCGCCACCTCGCGAAGCAGAACGGCGAGCAGATGGGCGCGGCCAAGGTGGCGATCGAATTGTGCGCCGAACTGGGCCGGGATTCCGCGCGGCATGTCGAGCGCATGGGCAACAGCGGCCTGATGCTGAACCCCGATTACATCAAGGGCATGGAAGCCTACCTCAAGGGCGTCGGCGGCAAGGGCAAGTGACCTTCAGTTCCTCCCCCGACGGGGGAGGGGGACCATGCGAAGCATGGTGGAGGGGCACGCGGTGGATTGCCGGTCCTCGAAAGCTCGCGCGATCCCGCCCGTGCCCCTCCACCACCCTGCGGGTGGTCCCCCTCCCCGTGCCGGGGAGGAATTAGCCCAGCGGCAGTTCCAGCCGGACCGTCAGGCCCTCGACCTCGCCGCTGGCCGAAACCCGATTCGCCAGCACCAGCGCGCCGCCGTGCTGGTCGGCGATGGCGCGCGCCAGAGCCAGCCCGAGGCCCGCGCCGCCGGTGGCCTTGTTGCGCGAAGGATCGCCGCGCACGAAGGGGTTGGTCATGGCCTCGATCTCGTCGTCGGGGATGCCGGGGCCGTCGTCGTCGATGCGGATGACCGCGCGGTCGCCTTCGCGCTCCAACCCCACCCGCGCGCCGCCGCCATAGCGCAGGGCGTTGTCGATGAGGTTGCGCAGGGCGCGCCGCAGCCAGGTCGGTCGCAGTTCGAGGACGGTACGCTGGGTGTCGCCAAGGTCCACCGGCTCGCCCATGTCCTCGTATTCCTCGACAACGGAAGCGACGAGGGCGGACAGTTCGGTGCGCTCGCGCGGGTCGCTCGGGCGGCCGACGCGGGCGAGCGAGAGGATGTCGTCGAGCGTGCGCACGATGTCCTCGATGGTCGCGGCCATGCGGGCGCGCTCGGTATCGTCCTCGACCGATTCGATGCGCACGCGAAGGGCGGCGAGCGGGGTCTTGAGGTCGTGGCCGATGGCGCCCAGCATCACGTCCTTCTCGTCCAGCATGGCGACGATGCGCGCTTCCATCGCATTGTGGGCGACGATCAGGCGCTGCATGTCCTCGGGGCCGCTCGGTTCGAGCTGCCCTGCCGATCCGGGGGCGACGGCGAACTGCTCGACCCGGCGGGTAAGCGCGGCCAGCGGCCGGGTGATGCGCCGCAGGATGAGCGCGACGGCGCCGACCAGCACGAGGTAGATGATCACCGTCTGCACGATCAGCGGGCGGATCATGACGCTGAAGGCGCGCGGGCTGCGCACGCGGGCGACCATCCAGCTGGCCTTGCCGGGCTGCTTGACGCCGACCACCAGCAGGTGATCGTCCATCATCTCGCTGACTTCCGGCCCTTCGAGCCGCCCGTGTGCGGCGCGCTTGTAGGTCTGCGTGCGTGCAAAGGCATCGCGGCCGACGGTACGATGGATCGCGACGATCTGCGAGGCGGGGAAGTCCTGCTCGGCCAGCGTGTGCTGCAGGCGCGCTTCCATGTCGTCGTCGCGCTTCTCGCCGGCGCGCAGGGGCGAGCCCTCGCTGAACTCCAGAGGGAAGCCGCGAAGGGGCGGGCCAGCGAAGGGCGCCCGATCCCGATCCCGGTCATTGCCGCGCAGCATCCGGCCGAGCGCCCCGCGCCCGCGCGTCTCGGCGATGAGCTTGAAGGCGACGGCATTGCTCATGCCTGCCTCGTAGCCCTCGAGCTGGGCGCGGTAGACGAGCAGGGCGCCGAGGCCCTGTACCAGCAGCAAAGCCGCCGCCACTGCGAGCAGCATCTGACCCATCAGGCTGCGGTGCCTGATCGCGGAAGGAATCGGAAGGCGCATCAGTCCTCTATCGGTACGCGGCGCACGTCGGCCGCGAGCATGTAGCCGCCGCCCCAGACCGTCTGGATCAGCTGGGCATTGCGGCTGTCCTGCTCGATCTTGCGGCGCAGGCGGCTGACCTGGTTGTCCACCGCACGGTCGAACAGGTGCGCCTCGCGGCCCTGCACCATGTCGAGCAGGCGGTCGCGGTTGAGCACTTGCCGGGGGTGTTCGAGGAACGCCATCAGCAGCCGGAACTCGACCGAGGAGATGGCGACGACTGCGCCCTCGGAATCGATCAGGCGGCGCTTGAGCGGATCGAGCCGCCAGCCCTCGAACTCGAAGGCCTCGTTCTCGACCGGGGCGGGCGCGGCGCGGTTGGCGCGGCGCAGGACGCTGCGCACGCGGGCGACCAGTTCGCGCGGCTCGAAGGGCTTCACGACATAGTCGTCGGCGCCGATCTCCAGCCCGACGATGCGGTCGGTCGCCTCGCCACGCGCGGTGAGGAAGATCACCGGCACGTCCTGTGCTTCCACCAGATGGCGGCAGAGCGACAGGCCGTCCTCGCCGGGCATCATGATGTCGAGCAGGACGAGGTCGAATTTGGCGTCCCGCATGCGCGAGCGGGCCTCGGCCGCGCTCGATGCCTGGACGACGGCGAACCCCTGCCGCGACAGGTAGTCGCCCAGGGGTTCGCGAAGGGAAGCCTCGTCGTCGACGAGCAGCAGCTTGGCCGGAGACGGGGCCTGAGACGGGGTCAGCGCGGTATCGTTCATCTCTAAATCCATGGCGTTACCGCGCCTTCCTGTCAGTTCGCAGCCTTCTTGTCAGCCTTCTTGGCTTCCCAGCGAGCCTTGCGCTCGTCCATCTGGGCCTTGCGGGCAGCTGCGCGCTCTTCCTTGGTCACCTTGCCGTCGTGGTTCGCGTCCTGCGCATCGAAGCGCTTGAGGGCGGCAGCGACGAACTCGGCCTGGGTGACGGCGCCGTCGTTGTTGGTGTCGGCCTGCTTCTCCATCATCATGCCGCCGCGCGGACCGCCGAAGCGACCGGGACCGCCGCGGCCCATCTTGCCGTGCATGCCCCCGTGCATTCCGGCGCGCATGCCGTCATGCTCGCCGCCGGGAGGGGGCGGGGGAGGAGCGCCGTCTTCACCGGCGGGAGGCGGGGGCGGCGGGCCATCCATGCCGTCGGGGCCGGGGCCACCGGGGCCACGTCCGTCGGGGCCGCGCCCTTCGGGTCCCTTGTCGGCCATGAACTCGGCCTTGGAGATCGAGCCATCGCCGTTGGTGTCGAGCTTCGCGAACATCTTCTCGCGCATCTGCTGGTGCATCAGTTCGCGGTCGGCCTTGTCGAGCTTGCCGTCCTTGTTGACGTCGAGCTTCGCGAACAGTTCGGTGGCGCGGGTCTGCGCTTCGGCGCGGGTGATCACGCCGTCGCCGTCGGCGTCCATCTTCGGACGCTCCATGCGGGGCTTTTGTGCAGCAGGGGCCTGGGCGCAGGCCACGCCGCCGATCGTCAGTGCAGCAGCCGAAAGGCCGAGCAGCAGGGTCTTCATCGAGGTCATGTGTCTTGTCCCGTAACAATTGGATGAGAGCCACACGACAGCAAGGGAAGGGAGGGGGAAGAACTGCCCTGTGGCTCTCTGTGATCCTGTCTAAACGCGGGTTGTCGCGCAGTTGTGCCGGGAGGAGCGTTTATTGTCGTGAATTGTCACAAGTGGGGCGGGGTGTTCATCTGCAAGCCATTCCTCCCCGGACCGGGGAGGATTTAGCGCGGGCGGCCTTCGGTGCCCGTGCCCGCCGTCACGAACAGCGCGCTGGAGGGCTGCGAGACGTCGGCGGTGTGCCACACGCCCGCCGGGTTCACGATGTACTGCCCCGGCTGCAGCGTCTCGGAATGAAGCCGCCCATCGGGATATTCCTGGATCAGCGTGATCTCGCCGGAGAGGCACACGACCAGTTCGTCGCCCTCCGGATGCATCTCCCACGAATCCCAGCTCGACGCGAAGTCGAACATGCTGACGAGGCGACCTTCCTTCCCATCGGCTGCCGTGCGCTCCCCATAGGCCGCGTACCAGTCCATGCCGGTGAAGGCGGGCTGGTCCGCGACCTTCGCACCAAGGCCGAGGTGAACCGGAAAGGTGCGAAGGTCGCGCGCCGTCATGTCAGAGCGGCTCGCACTGGGCTTCGAGCCACGCCAGCGCCTCGCCCTCAAGCTGCGGCGCGACGATCTCCAGCACCCGCGCGTGGTAGTCGTTCCACCATGCGATCTCGGCCGGAGAGAGCAGCGCGGTGTCCACCAGACGCCGCTCGATCGGCACATGGGTCAGCGTCTCGAAGCCGCAGTATTCGCCGTCCGAGCCCGCGATCTCCCGGCTTTCGACGAGGATCAGGTTCTCGATGCGGATGCCGTATTCGCCGGTCTTGTAGTAGCCCGGCTCGTTGGAGAGGAACATGCCCGGCAGCAGCGGCTGATCGGTGCCCGCCTGCCCGCCCGAGGACTTGGCGATGCGCTGCGGCCCTTCGTGAACCGCAAGGAAGCTGCCGACGCCGTGGCCGGTGCCATGGGCATAGTCGAGCCCGACCTGCCACAGCGCATGGCGCGCCAACACGTCGAGCTGGCTGCCCGCCGTACCCTTGGGGAATATCGCAAGGGCGAGCGCGATGTGGCCCTTCAGCACGCGAGTGAAACGGTCCTTCACTTCGGCAAAGGGCGCATCAGGCCCGACCCAGACGGTACGGGTGATGTCGGTGGTGCCGTCCGGATATTGCCCGCCCGAGTCGACGAGGTAGACCGAGTTGGGCTCCAGCGTGAGGCTGGTTTCTTCCGACACGCGATAGTGCGGGCTCGCGCCGTTCGGCCCGGCGCCGGAGATCGTGTCGAACGACAGGTCGCGCAGGCTGGGATCGAGCGCTCGGAAGTCCTGGAGCTTCGCGGCGGCCGACAGTTCGGTGACTTCGCCCTTGGGCGCCTCGACCGAGAGCCAGTGCAGGAAGCGGGTCACGGCGGCGGCATCGCGGCTTTGCGCGGCGCGGTGACCGGCCTGCTCGACCGGGTTCTTGACGGCCTTGGGCAGCACCGTGGGGTCGCGTTCCTCGACGAGCGTGGCGCCGACGCCGCGCAACTCCTCGAAGATGGCGCTGACGGCGCGCTCGGGATCGACGGCTACGCGCTTGCCCGCCAGTTCGCGCAGGCCCTCAACGAAGGCGGCGCGCTCGCGGATGGTGACTGCGTTGCCGAGGTGGCGGCGGACCTCGTCCGTAACCTTCTCCCCGGCGATGAACAGGTCGGCGGTGCCGTCCTTCCGCGCGATCACGTAGGACAGCGCGACGGGGGTGCGGTCCACGTCGGCGCCGCGGATGTTGAGCAGCCAGGCGATCGAATCGAGCGCGGTGATCACCGTCGCGTCGAGGCCCCTGGCGGTGAGCCATTCGGAAACGGCGGCGCGCTTGGCCTCGCTGGCCTCGCCGGTGAACTGGTCGGGGTGGACGATCGCGGGGGCGGCGGAAGGCAGCGGCTGGTCTTCCCACACCGCGTCGATCGGGTTGCCCTCGACCGCAATCAAGGCGCCGCCCTTTGCCGCCAACGTGATCTCCACGGCCTGCGCCCACTTCGATCCGTGGAGCCATGCGTCGTAGCCGATCCTCGCGCCTTCGGGGGCGTTGGCGGCCAGCCATGCCGGAACGCTGGTGGCGGGCACGCTTTCGTAGGCATAGAGGCGCCCGTCCACCTGATCGCGCACCTGCAGGGTATAGCGCCCGTCCACGAACATCGCAGCGGCGGGCGAGCGGGTGGCGTCGGTCAGCACCACGGCGGTCCCGGCGGAACCGCCGAAGCCGGTCAGCCATTCGAGCCGCTGGGCATAAGCGCCGACGTACTCGCTCATGTGCTCGTCGGAGATCGGGATCACGAAGCCGTCGAGGCCGCGCGCCTTCAGTTCCTTGCGGAGCGCATCGAGGCGGGCTTCATGGGTATTCATCAGCATGTCATGGGTTCCGGCTTGCGGGGGGTATTGTGCAATCATAGATGGTGCTGATGGCAGATTCCACCCAGACCCTTATCGGTCCCCCGCAGGCGGCGAAGAAGCCGCATTCCTTCACCCACCACGGCGTCACCGTCAGCGACGACTACGCCTGGCTGCGCGATCCCGGCTATCCCGAGGTGAAGGACAAGGAGGTCCTCGACCATCTGGAAGCGGAGAACCGCTGGTTCCAATCGAAGATGGATCAGCACAAGGGCCGCATCGACGCGCTGTTCAAGGAAATGCGCGGCCGAATCAAGGAAGCCGATTCGTCGGTGCCGCAGAAGGACGGCGACTGGCTCTACTGGATCGAGTTCGAGGAAGGCGCCGAGTACAAGAAGTGGTGGCGCAAACCCGTAGCAGGCGGCGAGCCCGAACTGATCCTCGACGAAGTGGCGCTGGCCGAAGGCAAGGACTACTTCCGCCTCGGCGCGATCTCGACGACGACGGATGGGCGCCTGCTCGCCTATGCCTATGACGACAACGGTTCGGAACGCTTCACCGCGCGGATCAAGGACCTGACCACCGGCGAACTCCTGCCTGACGAAATCCCCGGTACGCTGTCCTCGCTGGTGTGGGTGGCGCAGGACAAGGGCCTCGTCTACTCGCTGGCGAACGAGCAGTGGCGCACCGACAATGCCCGCCTGCACTGGCTGGGCCAGCCGGTGGAGGACGACGTAGAACTGTTCCACGAGGATGACGAAGGCTTCCGCGTCGGCTCCTCGCTCTCTTCGAACGAGAAGTGGCTGCTGATCGGCACCAGCGACCACGAGACCAGCGAATGCCGCATGGTCCTCGCCGACGATCCGCTCGGCGAGCAGATTCTCGTCAAGGCGCGCGCCAAGGGCGTGGAGTACGACGTCGATGAGCGCGAGGACGTGCTCTACATCCACACCAACGACACGCACGAGAACTTCCGCCTCGCCACCGCGCCGCTGGCGAACCCCGGCGAGTGGACGACGCTGATCGAGGGCACGGACGAGTTCTACCTCACGGGCTGCGACCTGTTCCGCGACTTCTACGTGATCGAGGGGCGCCGGGCCGGTCTCGATCAGATCGAGCTGCGCTATTACGATGACCCTGCCCGGATCGAGCCGATCGCCTTCCCGGAGGCCAGCTATTCGGCGGGCATGTCGAACAATCCCGAATGGCACATGGAGAAGCTGCGGCTGACCTATGAGTCGATGGTCGCGCCGTCCTCGGTGATGGATTACGACGTCGCCGCGCGCACGCTGGAGACGCTCAAGGTCCAGGAGATCCCCTCAGGCTACGACGCTTCGCTCTACGCCACCGAGCGGCTGGAGATCACCGCGCGTGATGGCACCGCAATCCCCGTTTCGATCGTCTACCGCAAGGACCGGACCGGAGCGGGGCCGCTGCACCTCTATGGCTACGGCGCTTACGGCATCGCCATCGATCCGGGCTTCTCGACCTCGCGCCTCAGCCTCGTCGATCGCGGGTTCGCTTATGCCATCGCGCATATCCGGGGCGGCGACGACCTTGGCCGCGCGTGGTACAAGGCGGGCAAGCTGGAGCGGCGCGAGAACACCTTCAACGACTTCGTCGACGTGGCCAAGGGCCTGATCGAGCGCGGCTTCACCGAAGCGGGCAGGATCAGCATTTCCGGCGGTTCGGCAGGCGGCGAACTGATGGGCGCGGTGATCAACTCCGACCCCGAACTGTTCGGCGCGGTGGTGGCGCACGTGCCCTTCGTCGACGTGCTCAACACCATGCTCGACGACACCCTGCCGCTGACGCCGGGCGAGTGGCCCGAGTGGGGCAACCCGATCGAGGACAAGGCCGCCTTCGACCTGATCCTCAGCTATAGCCCCTACGATCAGGTCAAGGCGCAGGACTATCCGCCGCTGATGGTGACGGCGGGCCTCAACGACCCGCGCGTGACCTACTGGGAGCCCGCTAAGTGGGTGGCTCGCTTGCGCGAGGTGAAGACCGACGGCAATGAACTGATCCTCAAGACCAACATGGGCGCGGGCCACGGCGGCAAGTCCGGCCGCTTCGAGAGCCTGAAGGAGACGGCCGAAGAGTTCGCCTTTATCCTGTGGCAGCTCGGGATCGAGGGCTGATGTTCAGCCTCACCTTCACTGCGTTGCCTGAGCACATCGATGTGATGGGTCACGTCAACAATGCGGTGTGGGTGCAGTGGATGGAGGCGATGGCGGGCGCGCACTGGGCCGCCGTCGCTCCGCCTGAGCATCAGGAAAAGTACGCCTGGCTCGTCACCCGGCATGAGATCGACTACCGCGGCAATATCCGCGAGGGCGAGAGCGTGACGGGTGAGACCTTCATCCCGGATGGCCCTAGCGGCGCGCGGTTCGATCGGCGGGTGGATTTCCGCAACGGTGCGGGCAAGGTGATCGTCTCGGCCCGCACGACATGGGCGATGATCGACATCGCCTCGGGCCGGTTGATGCGGGTGCCGCCGGAAGTGGCGGCGCCGTTCGTGGGCTAACAGAAAGAGCCCACCCCCGGCCCCTCCAGCAAGCGGGAGGGGAGAAGTGATACGCAACCTCGCTCCCCCCTCCCGCTTGCGGGAGGGGCTGGGGGTGGGCCTTACTCCCCCTTACCGCCGATCCCTCGGCCGCTGGGTGATGATGTGCTCCCTGGCCGCGCGCAGGTCGCCGGTTTCGTACTGCACCGTCAGGCGTTCCTTGTCGCTCTTGCGGTACATCTGCTCCGCGCGGTCGATGTCGGCGAGCGCCACGTCCAGACCCTTGAGCGCCTTGCGCGCCAGCACCACCGCCGATTCCATCACCTCGCGCGCCATTGATGTCACCGGCGAATCCTTGAGGCGCAGCAGCGCGCGGCGGTCGAACACGCGGGCGTGTATCTGCGCGTTCGGGAATGCCTGATGCACCGCCTGCAAGAAGGGGTCGGTCAACTGGTCGCCGTCGATGCAGAACACGATCAGCTCGGCGTCAGCGGCGCCTGCCTGCCGCAGCAGGTCGATGCGGGTGCCGTCGCCGAACCAGACCTGCGCGCCGAAGCCCTTGGCGATGTCGATCATCTCGATGTCGGTGTCGATCATCGTCACTTCGATGTCGGCGGAGATCAGCATCTGCGCCACCGTCTGCCCGAAGCGGCCATAGCCCACGACGATCGCGTTGGCGCCGTCCTCGTGCGGGCCTTCGCGCTCTTCCTTCTTGCCTTCGGGCCGTTCGCGAATGCCGCGCGTCGCCATCATCAGGAACGGCGTGGTGACCATCGAGAGGGTGACGATGGCGCTGAACAGGCTGGTCGCCTGTGCATCGACGAGCAGGGCATTGCTGGCCTGCGCGAACAGCACGAAGGCGAACTCGCCCCCCTGGCTCAGCAGCAGGCCGAGCGCCAGCGCACTGCGCCACTCCATCCGGAAGGCGAGGCCGAGCAGGAAGATGATCCCGCCCTTCACCGCGATCAGCGCGAGCGCCATGGCCATGACGAACAGCGGCCGCTCGCCGATGGCGGAGAGGTCCAGCATCATGCCCACCGACATGAAGAACAGGCCGAGCAGGATCGCGCGGAACGGCTCGACGTCGGCCTCGAGTTCATGGCGGTAAGGCGAATCCGCCAGCATGACGCCCGCGATGAACGCACCCAGCGCGGTCGAGAGGCCCAGCGCCTGCATCAGCGCGCCCGAGGCCAGGACGGTGAACAGCGCGGCGAAGACGAACATCTCGCGCTCGCCGAGGTTGCCGATGAGGCGGAACAGCGGGCGGATGGCGAAGCGCCCCGCGAGGATCAGGCCGACGATGGCGGCGATCGTCTCCAGCCCCAGCACCCATCCCGGCGGACCGGAAGGCAGCGCCGGATTGCGGTTCATCGCCGCGATGATGGTGATGAGCGGGATGATCGACAGGTCCTGGAACAGCAGGATCGCGAAGGACCGCTCGCCGAACGGGGTGTGCAGGCGCCCGGCGCTCTGCAGCATCGGCAGCACCTGCGCGGTCGAGGACAGGCCCAGCGGCAGGCCCAGCGCCAGCGATGCCTGCAGGCTGAACCCGGTGAAGAAATAGATCACGGCGGACACCGCGAGGCCGCACAGCACGACCTGCAGCAGACCCAGCCCGAAGATCTCGTGCCGCATCTTCCATAGCCGCGCGGGCGCGAGTTCGAGGCCGACGATGAACAGCAGCAGGGTGATGCCGAGTTCGGCGATCCCCATCTTGCTCTCCGGGTCGCCGACGAGGTCCAGCACATAGGGGCCGAGCACCGCACCGGTGGTCAGAAAGCCCAGCGTCGCACCGATGCCCAGTCGCCGGAACAGCAGCACGAAGCCGAGCGCGGTCCCCAGCAGCAGGAAACCGTCGCGCAGCAGGAATGCCTGGGCATGTTCTTCCATTGGGGCCTTTCGGGAGTGTCGCGTGGGGGAGGCGCGACTGTCTTAGCGACGGGGTGCGCCGGGGCCAACCATACAATGGTGGGGATGTTGTCGCTTCAGGCAGGTGCCGTCGGCGGGGGCTTCGACAGGCTCAGCCTGAGCGGGATTGGAGGTTGACGCAACTTCCGCTCACCCTGAGCCTGTCGAAGCCCCGCCGCCAAGAACTGTGTCCGAGCGGCAGTTACCGCGGCAATATCCCCTGACACACGTAGCGGATGACGAGGCCGTCCTCGTTGTCCCAGCGCACTCGCTGCGTCGCGCCCGGAGTTGCCGAGCCGCCCAGCGATGCGCCGCCCGGATTGAGCACTTGCCATTGCTCCACCCGCGTGGTCCCGGCGGCGCAGTTCACGCTGCGCAGCATGAACTGCATGGTGCTGCGGGGCATCTGGCCTTGCGCCTTGGTCAGCACGTCCAGTTCGCGGAAGGTGCGGCCGAGGCCGCCCGCCCTCATGCTCGCCGTATCGATGCGGACGCTGCGGCCCACGGCCGTCTCGACCTCCTGCCTGAACACGCGCACCCAGTTACCCGAGGTCGCGGTGAGCGTGGAGGTCGCCGCAACGGCGGCCACCGGAGCACCCGCCAGCACCAGCGCGATGGCCAGCCTCAAAGCGGGCTTCCGTTCTCGTCGCGGTAGATGTCGCGGCGGCCGACGTGGTTGGCGGGGCCGACGTAGCCGTCCTGCTCCATGCGCTCCACCCACTTGGCGGCGGTGTTGTAGCCCACGCCCATCTGGCGCTGGAGCCACGAGACCGAGACCTTCTGGTTCTCGAACACCAGCTGGCAGACCTGCCGGTACTTTCGCTCGTCGGGCTGGTCCGAGGCCGTCGCGTCGAGGTCGTCGAAGCCGAAGCTGCCTTCCTCGGGCTCGTTGGTGACCGCGTCCACGTAGTCGGGCTTGCCCTGCGAGCGCCAGTACGTCGCGACCTGCTCGACTTCCTCGTCCGAGACGAACGGGCCGTGGACGCGCTTGATCGGGTCGGAACTCGGTTTGTAGAGCATGTCGCCCTTGCCCAGCAGCTGCTCCGCGCCCTGTTCGCCAAGGATCGTGCGGCTGTCGATGCGGCTGGTGACGGCGAAGGACACGCGGGTCGGCAGGTTGGCCTTGATGACGCCGGTGATGACGTCGACGGAAGGGCGCTGCGTCGCCATGATCAGGTGGATGCCCGCCGCGCGGCTCTTCTGCGAGAGGCGCTGGATCAGCACTTCGATTTCCTTGCCGACGGTGACCATGAGGTCGGCAAGCTCGTCGACGATCAGGACGATCTGGGGCAGCGCCTCGTAGTCGAGCTGGCGGTCTTCATACAGTTCCTCGCCCGTTTCGGGATCGAAGCCGATCTGGATGCGGCGGCCGAGCGGCTTGCCCTTGGCTGCGGCGGTGCGGACCTTTTCGTTGAAGCTGGCGAGGTTGCGAACCGAAATCTCGCTCATCTGGCGATAGCGGCGCTCCATTTCCTCGACCGCCCACTTGAGCGCGCGGATCGCCTTGGGCGGCTCGGTGACCACCGGCGAGAGCAGGTGCGGAATGTCGTCGTAGCTCTTGAGTTCGAGAACCTTGGGATCGACGAGAATCAGGCGGCACTGCGCCGGGGTCAGGCGGTACAGCAGCGACAGCAGGATCGCGTTGAGGCCGACAGACTTGCCCGAACCCGTCGTACCCGCGACGAGCAGGTGTGGCATCGTCGCGAGGTCGGCGACGACCGGCTCGCCGGCGATGTCCTTGCCCAGAATGATCGGCAGCATGCCCTTGTGGTGCGCGAAGGCTTCGGAGGCGACCATCTCCTTGAAGGAGACCATCTGGCGGTTGGCGTTGGGCAGTTCGATGCCCATGACCGTACGGCCGGGGATCGAGGACACGCGCGCCGAGATCGCCGACATGTTGCGGGCGATGTCGTCCGCCAGACCGATGACGCGGCTGGCCTTGATGCCGGGCGCGGGCTCGAGTTCGTACATGGTGACGACCGGGCCGGTGCGCACGGCGGTGATCTCGCCCTTGACGTTGAAGTCGTCGAGCACCGTTTCCAGCAGGCGCGCGTTGCGTTCGAGGCTGAGCTTGTCGATCTTGGGCTGCGAGTTCGGCGCGGGGTCGGCCAGCAGGTCCAGCGAGGGCAGCTCGTACTTGTCGAACATGTCCTTCTGGCGGCTGTCGGAGCCGAACTGTGCGGGGATCGGGGCGGCCTTGGGGGCGCTGATTTCGGGCGCCTTCCGGGCAGGCGCAGCGGCGGCAGTGGGCATTTCGGCGGCGCGAAGCGGAGCTTCGGCCTTCTCCGGCATGTCCACGCGCTCGGCCTTGGGCTGCTTTTCCTTGCCCGGCTTGAACGGCAGGTCTTCGGCCGAGGGAAGGCTGATAGGCAGGCGGCCGATGCGGCCCGGCAGGGTCAGCAGGCGCGCCCAGTCGAAGGCGAAGACGCGGCCTGCCAGCACGAGGCCGAGGCCGAGGCAGATCACGGCCAGAGCGAACTTGATCCCGCCATGCGCGGCCTCGGGCGCGAGGCCGGCCAGTGCGGTGATCGCCTTGGCGCCGAGCAGTCCGGAAATACCGCCCATCGATGCGGGCAAGGTTCCGCCCGGCTTGGTGAACCACAGCGACAGCACCGTCGCGATCAGCAGCATCGACAGCGCCAGCACGCCGACCGGCACCCACCAGCGCTGATCGGTGTGTTCGATCTCTCCGTCGTCCTCCTCGACCAGCAGCCAGAGCTTGCGACCGAAGACGTAGAGCAGCGGCACGAACAGTGCAGACACCGGGCCGAACAGGAACAGCGCGCGCTCGGCCGTCCAGGCGCCGGTGGAGCCCATCCAGTTCTGCACGTCGCCGCCCGCGGCGGTGGAGGTGGAGGGGTCGGTCTGATGATAGCTCACCAGCGCGAGGGCGAGGAACACCATGCCCGCAAAGAGCACCAGCGCGCCGGACAGCTCTCCGGCACGGCGCAGCGAGCGCTTGAGGACGGCACGCCAGTCCGGCTTGGCGATACGCCGACCGGGCGCGATGGGGCGGGTGGCCATTAAAATTTCCCTCGGGGTTTCCGGGGCGATTATGCGTTCGCGGGGGACTCCGCGTCAAGAATGGACCGGGAACAGGGCTGTGGAGGCCGGTGCAACCGCCCTTTCGTCATTGCGAGCGTAGCGAAGCAATCCAGGGCGGCTCAAGACTGCCCTG
>JASGGD010000127.1:0-14142 GCA_047605225.1 Novosphingobium sp. | reverse complement strand
AGCCGGTGCTGCTGGGCATCACCAAGGCCTCGCTGCAGACCCGCTCGTTCATCTCTGCGGCGTCGTTCCAGGAAACCACCCGCGTGCTCACGCAGGCGGCGGTCGAGGGCAAGAAGGACTCGCTGATCGGTCTCAAGGAGAACGTCATCGTCGGTCGTCTGATCCCGGCCGGTACGGGTGCGGGCATGAACCGCGTTCGCGTGGCGGCCTCCAGCCGTGACGCAGCGCTGCGCGCAGCCACCCGGCGTGTGCAGGAAGCCATGATCCTCGCCAACACCGCCGAGGAAGAGCACAAGGCCGAACTGCTGCGCGATGCGGCGGACGACCTGGGCGACAGCCCGCTGGCGGCAGTCGAGGGCGAGACCCACGGCACCGACGCCGATGCCGGCGATTACCTGCTGAAGGGCGACGAGGCCGAATAAGCCTCTCGCCTCAGGGCAAATTGAAAAGCCCCGCCGGATCGCTCCGGCGGGGCTTTTTAGTGGGTTCCCTAGGGGGCGGAGGCGCTGCCCCTCCTCAGAAGTTGGCGAAAATGCCGGTGCCGGCGACGAGTACGTTCTTCGCGCCCTCACGCCCGCCCGGGTTGATATACCACTGCAGGTTCGGGCGCAGGCTGAGGCCGGGCATCAGGGCGATCGAGTAATTCGCCTCGATCGCGTATTCGTTGCTCTGCGGCTCGATGTTCTCGCCCAGCACCGCGTTGCGGGCGTCCTGCAGATCGCGCAAGTTGCGGTTCACGCGCGAGCGGCCGATGGCGAGGCCGATCTGGTCCTTCGGTCGTCCGGGGATCAGGCCCGAATAAGTGACGCCCGCCGTGATGACGTTTACCAGCTTGTTGGTCCGGTGGTCGGCGCTCACGAAGTTGAAGAAGGCTTCCAGCGCGCCCGCACCGTCTGCGTCGGCGGCAGTGAACTGCTGGCGCGCGACGGCGTAGATGCTCGCTCGGCCCCGCTCCCGTGCGAGCGGATCGCCGGTCAGCTGCGCGAAGCTGCCATTGTCGTCATAGACCAGGTTGTTGCTCTTTGATGTGTCGAAGAAGGCACCGACCTTGTAGGTGCCCGCCAGCTTCGGGTTGCCGCCCAGCTTCACGTCGAACCCGCGCTCCACGGCAACGAAGGCGCCCTGGCCCTTGAAGCCCATGTAGAAGCCCTTGTTCTGCGGGAACACGTTGTCGTTGCGCTGGTAGACGCCGACCATCGTATAGCCCAGCTTGTCCTTCACCTTCACCCGGCCGCCCCAGGTGGTGACGGGGAAGTTGTACCAGTAGTTGAAGCTGGTGTGCCCCGGCACGACGCCGCAGAAGTACAGGCTCTGGAAGTGGCAGGTGGTGGAGCCGAAGTCCTCGCCCATCGACACCTTGCCCAGCTTGATCTCAGCGGGGCCGATCTTCTGCTGATACCACAGGCCCGCGAGGCGCCAGATCTGCCCGGCACCGAACACGCCCTGCGGGTACTGCAGCAAGTCGAGGTGGTTGGTGTCGTTGATGTTGTTGCCGTGGCGGTTGGTCACGGCGGCGCGGAAGGTGCCGCCCTCGATCCCGGCGATCTTGCCCATGTCGAAATCGAGGCTGGCGCCCAGTTGCCCGGCGTACTGCGCCTGCTTGCTGGTGCCCGAATTGAGGTTGCCCGCGACGAAGCCGATGTAGCTGACGGTCGGCTTGATGCCGATTTCTTCTAGCGAGGTGCGGATGCCCGCCCAGTCGCCCAGCAGGTGCGGCTGCTCGGCCGGGGCGGAAGCGGCGGTGGTCTTCGGACCAGAGCGCTCCAGCGGTTTGGCCAGCGGCTCCGACTGCCTGGGCGTGGTTTCGGTGGACCAGGTCTGGTCCCTGGTATCGCGTGCGGCGACCTGCACGACCTCGATCGAGGGCGGCGGCGGGGGAAGCGTGGCTGCGGGCATTTCGGTGTCCTCTCGGATGGACGCAGCGGGCCGCTCGCCGGGCGCATAGGCGCGCCCGGCGGCGTGCCGGTGGGTCCGGCAGCCCGTCTCAGCGTGGTTTAGGGTTTAGGGCGAGTTTGCGCGCTCAGGCCCCGTTGAGCAGGTCGTAGGCGCGGATCACCTGACTGTCGTCGACGGTGCCGTCGCCGCGTCCTGACGTGCTCAGGAAGAACTGGTGCGCCAGTGCCGCCAGCGGGGTCGCCGCCTTGGCACCGCGCCCTGCCTCCAGCACGAGGCCTAGGTCTTTCACGAAGATGTCGATGGCGCTCGTCACTTCGGGTTCGGCCTCCAACATGCGAGGGCCGCGATCGTTGAGCATCCAACTGGCCGCCGCCGATCCGCCGAGGATCTCCAGCGCCATTGCGGGCTCGACGCCCACCTGCTTCGCCAGCGCCAGTGCCTCTGCGGCGGCGGCGATGTGGACGCCGCACAGCAGCTGATTGACGACCTTCACCGCAGAGCCCTGACCGGCATTCTGGCCGACGTGGAACAGCTTGCCGCCGACGCCCGACAGCACCGGGTTGAGTTCGGCGAACAGCGCGTCCGAACAGGCGACCATCATCGACAGTGAACCGGCCTTCGCACCCGCCGTGCCTCCCGAAACCGGCGCATCGACGAAGCGGCGGCCTGCGGCCTCGACCTCTGCGGCGATCGCGGCGACTTCCATCGGCGGGCAGGTGGCGGTGAGCAGCACCACGGCGCCCTCGGGCAGCGCCGCCAGCGCGCCGCCGTCGAACAGGACCGAGCGGGCCTGCGCAGCGTTGACCACCATCAGCATCAGCACCTCGGCTTCTTCCGCCGCGCCTGCCGCGCTGGTGGCGGAGGAACCGCCCGCCTTGACCAGAGCCTCCATCGGCTCGGTGCGCAGATCGAAGCCGGTGACGGCGTGGCCCGCTTTCAGGAGGTTGAGGGCCATCGGCATGCCCATGGCGCCCAGGCCGACGAATGCTACCTTGCTCATTGTACGAAATTCCTCAGCGATTGACCTGACGGGCGGGGATCAGCAGCACGAGGGCCACGCCGATCAGCTCGACCGCAGTGATGGTATAGAGCCCGGCCGACAGCGACTTGGTGGCGTCCACCACCCAGCCGATGACGAAGGGCGAGACGAAGCCCGCGACATTGCCGATCGCGTTGATCGCCCCGATGCCTGCCGCCGCCCACACGCCGCCGAGGAAGGCGGGCGGGATCGCCCAGAACTGCGCGGTCTGGGTCAGCAGTCCAGCAGTGGCGAACGAAAGGATCAGCACCGAAAGCGGCAGGTTGCCGATCGCCAGGGGCGAGAGCGCAAGGGCGATCGCGCCCATCGCCATCGGCAGCATCAGGTGGAAGCGGCGCTCGCGGCGAAGGTCGGCGCTGCGGGCAAGGACGAGAATGACGACCACCGCGAACAGGAACGGGATCGCGCTGATGAGGCCGTTTTCCAGCGGATCGGTGACGCCCGCCGCCTTCACCATCGTAGGCAGCCAGAACGAGATCGCATACTGCCCCATGACGATGCAGAAGTAGAGCAGGCTGAGCAGCCACAGCCGCTTGTCGGCAAGGAACTGGCGGACCGACATGTGCGCGGTCTTCTCGCGGTTGTCCTCGGCGAGATCGGCCTCGATCATGCGCTTGTCGTCGGCGGTCAGCCAGTCGACGTCGGCCGGGCGGTTGGGCAGCATCCAGAAGGTGGCGATGCCGGCGACGAGCGCGGGGATCGCTTCGAGCAGAAACAGCCAGCGCCAGCCGCCCCAGCCGGACGAGCCGTGGAAGGTGTCCATGATCCAGCCCGACAGCGGGGAGCCGAGCACGCCCGAGATCGGAATGGCGATGAAGAAGATCGACATCGCGCGCGACCGGCGGGCCGAAGGGAACCAGTAGGTGATGTAGAGCAGCACGCCCGGCGCGAACCCGGCTTCGGCAAGGCCCAGCAGGAAGCGCAGGATGTAGAAGTGCATCGGCGTCTGCGCGAAGGCGAACAGGCCGGAGATGATCCCCCAGGTGATCATGATCCGCGCGATCCACAGCCGCGCGCCGACCTTGTGCATGATGAGGTTGCTCGGCACCTCGAACAGCGAATAGCCGATGAAGAAGATGCCCGCGCCAAGGCCGTAGACATATTCGCTGAGGCCCAGCTCGCTTGCCATCTGCAGCTTGGCGAAGCCGACGTTCACCCGGTCGAGGTAGGCGGCGAAGAAGCAGAAGAACAGGAACGGCATCAGCCGCCAGGTCACCTTGGCATACGTGCGTTCGCGATGTTCGTCTTTCACCACGGGCACGTCCCGGGGCATCTCGGTTGCGAGACTCACGGCCTCTCTCCTTTTATGTTCTTTTCAATTCTGGTGTTGGGAGCGCATCTTCGGCCGCTGGGAGGAACGGCCGGGATGCGCTCCCGTTGCGACCCGGAAGGAACTCAGCCCAGCCAGGAAAGGGTACGGGCGACGACCTGATCGGTCGAGATGCCGTAGCGGTCGTGCAGCGTGGGCAGCGCGCCCGCGTCGAGGAACTTGTCGGGCAGGCCGATCTGGCGGTAGCCCGCAGGCACCGTGCCGCTGCCGAGCAGGCAGGCGGCGACTGCTTCGCCAAGGCCGCCGATGACCGAGTGGTTCTCAGCCACCACGACCAGGCGGCCGGGCTTGGCGGCGACGGCTTCAATGATGGTCTTCTCGTCGAGCGGCTTGATCGTCGGGCAGTGGAGCACGGCGGCCTCCACCTTGTCGGCGCGCAGGCGGTCGGCGGCTTCCAGGGTGCGCATGGTCATCAGGCCCGAGGAGATGAACAGCACGTCGGCGCCGTCACGCAGCATCTTCGCCTTGCCGAGTTCGAATTTGTAATCGTACTCGTCCAGCACGGCGGGCACCTTGCCGCGCAGCAGGCGCATGTAGACCGCGCCCTTGTGGTCGGATATCTGCGGCACCGCCTGCTCGATGTCGATCGCGTCACACGGATCGACGATGGTGAGGTCGGGCATACCGCGGAAGATCGCGAGATCCTCGGTCGCCTGATGCGAGGGACCGTAGCCGGTGGTGAGGCCGGGCAGCGCGCAGCACACCTTCACGTCCAGCCTTTCCTCGGCGATGGCGAGGCACAGGAAGTCGTAGGCGCGGCGGGCGGCGAAGACGGCATACGTCGTCAGCCAGGGCTGGAAGCCCTCGCGCGCCATCCCTGCGCCCGACATCATGAGCAGCTGCTCGGCCATGCCCATCTGGTAGAACCGGTCGGGGTGGTTCTGCTGAAAGATGTGCAGGTCGGTGTACTTGGCAAGGTCGGCGGACATGCCGACGATGTTCTGCTTCGTCTCGGCCAGCTTCGAAAGCGCGTGGCCGAACGGAGCGGAGACGGTGCGCTGGCCCTCGGCGGCGATCGAGGCGATCATCGCGGAGGTCTTGAGGCGCGGTTTGGCGGGTGCTTCAACGGACATGGAAATCTCTTTCGAAAATCGGGAGGATCAGGCGGCTGCGGCGGCGTAGCCGGCGTCGAGCACTGCGATGGCCTTGTCCCACTCGTCCTCGTCGACGCGGATGAAGTGCGTCTTCTCGCGCTCTTCCAGGAACGGCACGCCGCGGCCCATCAGGGTGTCGGCCACGATCACGCGGGGACGCGGATCGTCCAGTTCGCGGGCCTTGTCGAAGGCCTCGACCAGCGCTTCCATGTCGTTGCCGTCCACGAACTGCGCGTGCCAGCCGAAGGCGGCGAACTTGGCGGCGATGTCGCCCATGCCCAGCACCTGCGTGGAGGGGCCATCGGCCTGCTGGTTGTTGAAATCGACGATGGTGATGAGGTTGTCGAGCTTCCAGTGCGCGGCCGAAGCGGCGGCTTCCCAGGTCGAGCCCTCGCCCAGTTCGCCGTCGGACATCAGGTTGTAGACGAACTGCCCGGTGCCCTTGCGCTTGAGGCCCAGCCCCATGCCCACCGCGATGCCGAGGCCCTGCCCCAGCGAGCCGCCCGAAATCTCCATCCCCGGCGTGTACGAGGCCATGCCCGACATCGGCAGGCGGCTGTCGTCCGAACCGTAAGTCTCCAGTTCCTCCAGCGGGATCACCCCCGCCTCGATCAGCGCGGCGTAGAGCGCGATGGCGTAGTGGCCGATGGAAAGCAGGAAGCGGTCGCGGCCTTCCCACTCCGGCTCGCCGGGGCGGAAGGTCAGCGCGCGGAAGTACGAGACGGCGAGCACGTCGGCAACGCCGAGCGCCTGCCCGACATAGCCCTGACCCTGAACCTGCCCCATCTTCAGCGCATGGCGACGGATGTTGTAGGCACGGCGCGAAAGCTCTGCGACCGGCATGTTGGTTGCGGAAACGGTCATCAATTCTCCTCACGACGCGAGGAGATGCCTTTGACCTGTGGCCTGTGCGATCCTCTCGGCGTCAGTTTTTCTGATCTGTTGCCGCTTTATCAATTGCACATGCATCTATGACAAATGGACGTTTCTCACTATAAGGTGAGTGAGATTCACCCATGCCCATCGCATTACAGCCTCTCAGCGTCTTCGAAGCCGCCGCCCGCCAGGGCTCGTTCCGTCAGGCCGCTGACGAACTCGGCCTGACGCCGAGCGCGGTGAGCCACGCGGTGACCAAGCTGGAGAACAGCCTCGGCACCCGCCTGTTCGACCGCAGTTTGCGGCAAGTGAAGCTGAGCGCGGACGGCGAAGCGCTCTACCGTCACGTCGCCGCCGGGTTCGTCGAGATCCGGCGCGGGCTGGAGGAAGTCTCGGCCCGCCGCGCCCGCTTCCTGCGCCTCCACGCGGCGCCCAGCTTCGCGGCCTTATGGCTGACCCCGCGCCTGCCCGCCTTCCTCGACAGCCACCCCGGCATGGACATTCGCATCACCGCGAGCACCGACTATTCGCGCTTCGCCGCCGACGAGGTCGATGCGGACATCGTCAACGGCCCGCCGCTGCCCGGCCCGGTCAAGGCGATCCCGCTTGGCGAGGAGGACGTGACGGTGCTGTGCACGCCGCAGATGGCCGCCTCGATCACCAGTGCGGCGGACGTCATGGCGCTGCCGCTGATCAACGGCGACCGCAACCGGGTGACATGGGCGCGCTGGGCGGAACTTGCGGGCGTCCCGGCGCCCAAGACTTACGCGATGCGCTTCGACCGCAGCTTCATGGTGATCGCAACCGCCGCCAATGGGCTGGGCGTGGCGCTCGAATCCACCCGGCTCGCCCAGCGCGAACTGGCCGAGGGCAAGCTCGTCGCGCCGCTACCGGAGTGCACGATCCGGGAGACGCTGCACTCGCTGGTCTATCCGCTGATCCACGCCGATCGCCCGATCATCCGGGCCTTCGAGACATGGCTGCTGGCGGAACTGGCCTCCACCTGATCGTCATTGCGAGCGCAGCGAAGCAAACCAGGGCCACGTAAACCGCTCTGGATTGCTTCGCTGCGCTCGCAATGACGAAAGGGAGGATCACTCCGCCGCGACGGCTTCCTGCGCGGCGTTGGCAGCCTCGATCTCCGCCGCCTTGGCTTCCACCAGACTGACGATGTGGTCGAGCATCGTCTCGCTCTGCACGGTATGGTCGGTCACGCCCGAGAGGTAGACCATGTGCTTGCCGTTGCCGCCGCCGGTCAGGCCGATGTCGGTCTCGCGCGCTTCGCCGGGGCCGTTGACGACGCAGCCCAGCACCGAGAGCGAGAGCGGCGTCTTGATGTGCTGCAGGCGCTCTTCCAGCGCCTCAACGGTGCGGATGACGTCGAAGCCCTGCCGCGCGCAGCTGGGGCACGAGACGACGCGAACGCCGCGGGTGCGCAGGCCGAGTGCCTTGAGCATTTCGAAACCAACGCGCACTTCCTCTTCCGGCTCGGCCGAGAGCGAGACGCGCAGGGTGTCGCCGATGCCCGACCACAGCAGCATGCCCATACCGATCGAGGACTTGACGGTGCCGCCGATCAGCCCGCCCGCCTCGGTGATGCCGAGGTGCAGCGGGCAGTCCACCGCGTCCGCCAGCCCCTGATAGGCGGCGACGGCGAGGAACACGTCGCTGGCCTTCACCGCCACCTTGTATTCGTGGAAGTCGTGGTCCTGCAGCAGCTTGATGTGGTCCATCGCCGATTCGACCAGCGCATCGGGGCAAGGCTCGCCGTACTTCTCCAGCAGGTGCCGCTCCAGACTGCCCGCGTTCACGCCGATGCGGATCGCGCAGCCGTTGGCCTTGGCGGCGCGCACCACTTCGGCGACGCGGTCGGACGAGCCGATGTTGCCGGGGTTGATGCGCAGGCACGCGGCGCCCGCGTCGGCGGCTTCCAGAGCGCGCTTGTAGTGGAAATGGATGTCCGCGATCAGCGGCACGCGCGAGCCGCGCACGATCTCCCGGAACGCCGCCGTCGATTCCACATCGGGGCACGAGACGCGGATGAGGTCGGCCCCGGCGTCCTCGCAGCGGCGGATCTGCTCGATCGTCGCCTTCGCGTCGGAGGTCAGGGTGTTGGTCATGGTCTGGACCGTGATCGGCGCATCGCCGCCGACGGGGACGCTGCCGACCATGATCTGGCGGCTCTTGCGGCGCTCGATATCGCGCCAGGGTCGGATGGAGGACATGCACCCTCTATAGGCGTTCGCGCCTGCGGATTGAAGACGATTTGCGCCGCTCTGGAGACTTCCCGCGATTTCGGGCATTCACCCCTCCATGACGGTCCATGCCAGCGACAAGCCCCTTACCGACGACGAGTCCTGCGAACTGCCCCTGCTGTTCGGCCGCGTGCTCGACGGCCGGGGCGGCGCGCGCATGATCGGATGGAAGGAAGCGCAGCGCTGGAAGCCCGGAATCGAGGGCGAAGTGCTATGGATTCACCTCCTGCGCACGCACCCCGGCATGCAGGAATGGCTGGAAACCCACTGCGCGATCCCCGAGCCCACCGCCGAACTGCTCACCAGCGACGCCAACCGCCCTCGCGCCTTTCGCGAGGGGCAGACCCTGGTGGCGACGCTGCGGGGGATCAACTTCAACCCCGGCGCCGCGCCCGAGGACATGCTCTCGCTGCAGTTGTGGAGCGACGGCAGCCGCGTCGTCACCCTGCGCCGCGCGCCGCTGCAGACGCCGCGCCTCGTCGCCGACGACCTCGACGCGGGCAGTGGGCCGCAGGATGCCGGGGCTCTGATCACCGCGCTCACCGAGCACCTGATCGACCGGATGAGCCACGCCATCGTCGACATGAACGCGGTAATCGACGACCTTGAGGACGAGACGACCGAGAACGATCCCGAAGAAACTCTCGACAAGATCGTCACCATCCGCCGCAACTGCCTCGCTCTCAAGCGTCACATGTCGCCCCAGCACGAAGCGCTGATGGCGATCTCCACCGGCGCGCCCGGCTGGTTCGAGGACCACGACCGGCGCGAGATCGCCGAATCGATCGCCCGCCTGCGCCGCTATCTCGACGACGTCGACATCAGCAAGGAATCGGCGGTCGTGCTGCAGGACGACATCCGCGCCCGCGCCGCCGCGAACAGCCAGCGCACGCAGTACGTGCTGGCGGTGGTGGCGGGGGTGTTCCTGCCGCTGACCTTCATCACCGGGCTGCTAGGCATCAACGTCGGCGACATTCCGCTGTCGGAGCAGGGCTCGCACGGTTTCTGGATCATCGTCGGGATTTGCGCGGGGATCCTGGGCGTGGAAATCGCGCTGCTGCGGCGGTTGAAGTGGTTTTGAGGGGGCGGTTCGAACCCACCCCGTCCGGCTAGGTCCTGCGGACCAAGCCTCCCGGCCGCTCCCGCAAGCGGGAGGGCTGACCTTATTCCTCCCCTCCCGCTTGCGGGAGGGGCCGGGGGTGGGCTCTTCCCCGTTACAGAACCTTTGCGAACAGGAACTCCTCGTCCCGCTGCTCACCGACCATGAAGTGAATGTCGGCAACCTTCCCGAACCCGTAGCGCGCGTAGAACTTCTGCGCCCCGGGATTGTCCGAATAGACCGAGAGCTGCACTTCCCCCGCCCCGAACGCCGCCGCTTCCGCCAGCGCCCAGTCCATCAGCGCCGCGCCGATCCCCTGCCCGGTCGCCTCGGGCGCGGTGTAGAGTTGCTTGAGTTCGATCACGTTCTCCACCCGCGCATGCTCGGGCCAGCCGCAGGTCATGACCAGCTTGCAATAGCCGAGCAGGTACCCGTCCCGCTCCGCCAGCATAACCCGCATCGCCGGATCGGCGATCTCCCTGGCCACCTTGGCCTCGCTGTGCGATCCGGCGAGGAAGTTCGCAAGGTCGTCCGGCGTGTAGAGGTGGCCGAACTTGGCGACGAAGCTGTCGGTGCCGAGACGCGCCAGCGCGGCGGCATCGGCGGAAGTGGCAGCGCGAAGTTCCATCATAATTCCCTGGTCATGCAGATCGAGAAATCATCGGAGACGTAGTCCCCGAAAGGCGCGCACTCGACGAAGCCGTGCGCCCGGTAGAGGCCGTGAGCGGGGTGGAACGGCTCCGGCCGCCCGGTTTCCAGACTGACGCGGGCATAGCCGCGCGCGCGGGCCTCTTCCAGCAGGCGCAGCAGCAGCGCCTTGCCCACGCCCTTGCCGCGATGCTCCGGCGCGGCGCGCATCGACTTGAGTTCGCCGTGGTCACCGGACAAGTGCTTGATCGCGCCGCAGCCCGCCAGCACATCGCCGTCCCACGCGGAGAAGAACGTCACGTCCGGCCGGCGCAGCCGCTCGGCGGGCATGGCGTGGACGCTCTCGGGCGGGGACCAGCGGTGCATCTCGTCGAGATGGAACTGGAGCAGCGCCAGCACCGCCTCTCCGGTGAGGTCGTCGGGCCTGATGGTGAGGTTCATCGGTCTACTCTGCGTGCTTGTCGGCCTTGCGGCGGCCCATTCGCATGCCCGCTTCCAGCCGCGCCCGCAACTGGGTGTAGTAGTCCGAGAGGAAGCGCCGCTCGGCGCCCCAGCCGTCGTTGCGGCCGATCTTCTCGGCGATGGTCTGGTAGACCGTCTCGACCGCGTCGGTCCGGTCCTCGCGCAGCACGCGCTCCAGCGCCTGCAGTTCGAACTCGCCGTAGACCGCCAGTTCGTGCTCCTCGAAGCGGAACTGGAAGCGCTCGGCGACCGGCGCCTCGGAGGTCGTCATCGCCGCCTGCAGCTTCTGCTTGGGACGTTCGAGCACCCAGCTGCCCGCGATCACGTCGCCCGCGCGAAGGGCATCGCGGTTGAACAGCGGGAACAGCAGGAAGATCGCCAGCCACCCCGCCGCCGCGAGCCAGGCCATGCCGTTGTCCGGCCCCGCCATCGCAATGAGCGGGATCGGCAGGAACATCTCGATGTCGCGCAGCAGGTTGCGGGCGATCACCATCTCGGCGGTGAGGCGCCCGCCGTCGCGCGCGGCGATGCGGATACCGGTCATGCGCTTACCGGGCGTCGCCCCCCTCGGCCCCAGTTCGAAGTAGAGGAAGTAGGCGTTGCGGAACAGGAACATCGCCACGATCCACACGACGATGAGGAACTGCAGAGCCTGCGCCCCTGCCCCCTTGCCGTCGACCGCCTGCGCGATCTGCGCCGCGCCGCCCGCGATCTGCATCAGCGCGATCGAGGTGCCGATTATCAGCATGACGATGATGAGAAGATCGAGGATCAGCGCCCCCACGCGCGCGCCGCGCCCCGCCACGGTGACCGGCAGCGCGATGCCCTCCGGCGTCACGAGCACCCGCTGCTTGCTGCCGCGCGCACGGTTGATCCGGCGCTTCATCGCCCGGCCCTCCCGCGATAGGCGAAGAAGTAGGCGCTCCATGCCAGCAGCATGAATCCGCCGACCGCGAGGCGGGCGGGCGTCTGGTCGACCAGCTGGCGCGCAAAGCCCTCCAGCAGCGCCGCGACGACGAGCATCAGCACCACGCCGACCATGACCACCGCCGCGCGGCGCCCGGCCTCCGCGGTCGCGGTCAGCACCGGGCGGTTGCCGGGAAAGGCGATCGAGCGCCCGACATGCAGCCCCGCCGCGCCCGAGAGCAGGATCGCGAACAGCTCGGTCGTGCCGTGGATGCTGATCCAGCCCGCGAAGTCGAGCAGCAGCCCGGCCTTCCAGTAGACCCAGCCCATCGCCCCCAGCCCGGCCAGATTGTGGACCAGCAGCAGCAGTGACGGAATCCCGAGCGCGAAACCGAGCGCAAAGGCGAGGATCGAGACTTGCGCATTATTGCTGAACAGCTGGGCAGCGAAAATGCTCATCCCCGTCTTGTCGGTATTGCCGAAGATCGTGCCGCGCAGCGCTTCGGCGCTGGCGCCGGGAACGCGCTCGCCCGCCATCTCGCGGCCCATCAGCGCGAAGTACCATTCGGGGTCGTGCGAAACGAGCAGCCAGCCGACCACCGCACCTGCCACCATAACGAGCAGGGCGATGCCGATCTCGAAGCCGATGCCGCGCACCGCCCGGCTCCAACCGCCGCCGAGGAACCCGCGCAGCCACTCCCACAGCGAGGAGCGTGGGCCGTAGACGACGAACCACGCCCGCTGCACCAGCGATTCCAGATAGCCCAGCGTCGCCGCATCGAGCGAAGTCTCGCGCGCGATGGAGAGGCTGGAGGCGACGGTGCGATAGAGGCCGGGCAGCGCCAGCAAGTCCTCGTCGGAGATTCCGCGAAGCCGCCCCTTCTCCATGCGCACGACGATGTTCTCGAGCCGCTGCCAGTCCGCCTCGCGCTCCAGCCGGAAGCGGTCGGAGCGCAGCGCGGCGCTCTCGATGGCAGCATTGGCGGCGCTGTTCGATAGTGCGTTCACCCGATCGCTCCCGACCGCTTGATGGCAAGGTAGGCGTCGATCAGGCGGGTGCCGACCTGCCGCCACGGGGCCTCGATCACATCGACGCCGATCTGCCGCAGCCGCCGGGTGACAAGCGCGCGCTGGCGCAGCAGGCCATCGGCGGCGACGGCCATCGACAGCACTTCCATATCGTCGGGCTCGGCGGTGGAGAGCGTCTCCAGTTCCTCGTCCGCCATCGTCACGAACAGGACGACATGGCGCGACACCAGCCGCCCGATGCTCTCGATCATCAGTTCGGCGCTGGTGGGGTCGGAGAAGTCGGAGAAGATCACGATCAGCGAGCGGCGCTGCAGCCGCCCCGCCAACGTGGCGAGGGCGAGGGTGAAGTTGGGCTCCTCGGCGCGGTACTCCAGCCCTGCCGCCGCGCGCTGCAGGCGGTGGAAGTCGCTGCTGGCGGTGACGAAGGGCGTCGCCACTTCGGGCCGCGAGGCGAAGCCGAACAGCGAGACGCGGTCGCCGCCCTTGAGCGCCACGAAGGCGGTCGCCAGCGCCGCCGAGACGGCGCGGTCGAGGCGGGGCATGTCGGCGATCGGCTCGCACATCGCCTGCCCGCAGTCGAAGGCGAAGACGATCTGGTTGTTGCGCTCGACCTCGTATTCCTTGGCGTAGAGGTGGACGTGGCGGGCCGACGATTTCCAGTCGATCCGGCGCCTGTCCATACCAGGCTGGTACTCGGCGAGCGATTCGAACTGCGTGCCCTCCCCACGGATGCGGCGGGCGAGCAAGCCGTATTGCGCGTCCTTTAAGAACGTCTGCAGGCTGGGCGAGCGCACGGCGGCGACGTTGGGCCAGACCCGCACCGTTTCGTCGAGCGTCCCCGCCAGCTGCCGCGCGCCGAGGCCGAGCGGCCCGGTCCAGCGCAGCCATGCGCGGGTGACCTTGCCAGTCCCGCGACGCGAAGGCGTGAAAGCGCCGGAACCAAGCCAGCCGCCCTCACCGGCGGTGAGCGGGAACACCAGCCGCCCGCCGGGCGCGAGGCGCGGGTCGCACTCCAGCGCCACTTCCGCGCGCGAGGGGGTGCC
Organism: Novosphingobium sp.; assembly: GCA_047605225.1. Taxonomy (GTDB): domain Bacteria; phylum Pseudomonadota; class Alphaproteobacteria; order Sphingomonadales; family Sphingomonadaceae; genus Novosphingobium. The sequence continues at coordinate 465 of JASGGD010000127.1, read as the reverse complement.
GGAGCGCAGCGCCACGGCAGCCTCCATCCGGCCCTCGGCGCCGACCTCCACGTCGCCGGGCACCGTGACCCGCAAGTCCGCGACGCGGCCGCCGAGCAGCGCGTCGATCACCACCAGCACCAGCACGACGAGGCCCGCGACCGGCGCGATCACCCACAAGTCCGGGCTCGCCGCCGCGATCACCAGCGCGACCGGGGCGATTCCCGCCAGCGTCACCGCCGCGCGGGTCGTAGGGACGATCGGGGCGAAGGCGTACTTCACCGGATCAGCGCGGCGCTTCGGTCTGCTCGACCAGCTGGGCGACGAGCGCCTCGACCTGCTTGCCCTCGATCTCGGCCGCCGGGCTGAGCAGCAGGCGGTGGCGCAGCACCGAGGTCGCCAGCGCCTTCACATCGTCGGGCACCACGTAGTCGCGCCCGTCGAGCGCGGCGCGGGCGCGGGCGGCACCCGCCAGCAGCACGGCGG
>JASGGD010000126.1:0-14325 GCA_047605225.1 Novosphingobium sp. | reverse complement strand
GCGCGGTTGCCGGTTTGACGCACCCCCGTCATCCCAGCGAAGGCTGGGACCGCTGGCCTGCAAAACCCAACTATCGACAGGTCGTCTGAACGACAGCGGAAGGTAACACGCGAGTGGTCCCAGCCTTCGCTGGGATGACGGGCTATGTTGTGCCTTTCCGCAAAATCAAAAAGACCGGCGTGACGCGGGGGAGGCGTCACGCCGGTCCAGTAGCGGATCACACGGGGGCGGTTTGAGCGCCTGCCCCATCGTGAAGGGCGGGTGCTCGTCCGTGCGACCTGCGGTGTTCCCCCGGCCCGCGAAAGCCGGGGGAAATCGTCAGAACGCGATGCTCGCGTCGAGGCCGAAGGTGCGCGGCGCGTTGAAGTTGCCGTAGTCACCCAGGATGTTGTTGATCGAGCCGGTCGAAACGCTGGTGGTCGGCGCTCCGGGCAGGCTGTTCGACGGATCGCGGCGGAAGACATACTGCTCGTTGAAGATGTTGCGGCCCCACACGCCGAGCGTCAGCTTCTGGTTGCCCACGCCGATATCCGCCAGCGAGATGCGTCCGTTGAAGATCAGCGAGGCGTCGTTCTTGGTGGCGAACTGGTCGAAGGCCTGCGTCGCCTGCGAATAGTTGCCGTCGAAGTGGAACTTCAGCTTGGTGTCGTTACCGCCGATCGGCAGCACGTAGTCGATCGAGCCGCTGGCTGCATTGCGCGGGGTGAACACGATGTAGAACTGCTGGTCGACCGTGGTGCTGGCGCCGTTGGTGCCGGTGTAGGTGATCGGCACAAGCGGGATGTGCGTGTAAGTGTAGGCGTAGGATGCGTTCAGCGTCAGGCCGTCGATCGGCTCCAGCGTCAGGTCCGCCTCGATGCCACGGATTTTGGTGGTGCCGGGCGCATTGATGGTGACGAGGTTGTTGTAGTTCGAACCGTTGAACGACTGGATCGAGCTGATGTCGACTTGGCTGTTCTTGCGGTCCATGATGTAACCCGCCAGGTTGAAGCGGCCGCGGTGATCCCAGAAGTCGCTCTTGAGACCGATTTCGTAGGACTTCACGTCTTCCGGATTGAACGCCTGGTAGTTCGCGGTTCGCGAGGATGCGCCGCCCGCGCGGTAGCCGGTGGCGTACTTCGCGTAGACGTGCAGGTCGTCCGACACGTCGTAGGCCAGGGTCGCCATCGGGTTGAAGCGGTTCCACTTCTTGTCGAGCGGCGTGTAGCCCGCCGCAGTGGCAGCTGCGGTATTGGTGTCGTAGTTCACGTTGCGCGAGAAGTGCAGGACGCCCTGCTTCTCGTCATGCGTGTAGCGGCCGCCGACGGTCAGGTGGAGCTGTTCGGTGGCGTTGTAGGTCAGCTGGCCATAGGCGGCGTAGCTCTTCGACCACACTTCCGAGGCGCGGTCGATCGAGCGGCAGCCGACGTCAGAACCGAAGCCGCCCGAACCGGTGCAGCTATCGAGGATCGTGTAGACCGGGTTGCCCGCGCTATCGAGGTAGACGCCGTTCGAGTTCGGCGTCGCCGCGTCGTCGCTGACGTGCTCGTTGAAGTAGAACAGGCCCGCGACGTAATCGATCTTGCCCACGGTGCCGACGGCCTGCAGTTCCTGGCTGAACTGGTTCTGGTGCAGGTCGGCAAGGCTGTAGCGGCTGAAGCCGCAGGGCTTGGCCTGCGTGCAGGCGGAGGTCAGGGTGACCACCGGCACGCGGTGCGCGCCGCCCGAGTTGTCCCACTGCGTCGCGTCCACGCCGCGCCATGCGGTGATCGCGCGCAGTTCGATCTCGGGAGAGACGGTCCACTTGAGGGTGTTGGTGAAGCCGTGGGTCTTGTCGACACTGGGCTGCTGCGGCACGCCGAAATCGGCGGTCTTCATGCGGGTCTTGCCGTTGACGACGACGCCGGGAAGCAGCGGCTTAACCGTGCCGGTCAGGTTGGTGTACTGGGTGCCGGGCAGGGTACAGGCGGCGCTGGCGGCCTGGGTTCCGGCGACGCAGCCGTTGGGGTTGTAGTTCAGCAGCTGGCTGTAGAACGGCGTGTTGGCATCGCGCGCGACGTCGTACGAGAAGTCGTCGGTGATGCCGTCGATCGGCTGCCAGCGCACGGCGACGCGGCCGCCCTTGCGGTGGTACTGGTTGAAGCCTGCCTGACCTTCCAGCGGGTTCTTGGTGGTCGGGTCCTGATGCTGCAGCACGCCGTCCAGCTTGACCGAGAAACCCGCCATTTCCGGCAGGTCGAGGTGGATGCTGCCGTTGTAGGCGCCGTAATTGCCGACGCCGCCGTCGATCCGGCCGCCGAACTCGCCGGTGGGGGCCTTCGAGACGATGCTGAGCGCGCCGCCTTCGGTGTTGCGGCCGAACAGGGTTCCCTGCGGACCCTTGAGCACTTCGACGCGCTCGACGTCGAACAGCGCGGCGTTGAGGCCGTGCTGGCGGCCCATGTAGACGCCGTCGACGTAGATGCCGACGCCCTGCTCACGCGCGGGCTGGTTGGCGTCGAGCGGCACGATGCCGCGGATGCCGATCGTCAGCGCGCTCTGGCGGGCCTCGAAAGTGGCGATGCGCAGCGAAGGGACGCCGCCGTCGGCGAGGTCGTAGAGGCTCTGGACGTGACGGTCCTTGAGCGCGGCCTGGCTGACGACCGCGATCGAGATCGGGGTTTCCTGAAGATTCGTCTCGCGCTTGGTCGCGGTGACGACAATGTCGCCGAGGCCGGAGTCCGCTGCCGCGTCCGCTGCTGCATCCGCCGCCGTGTCGGCTGCAGGAGCATCGGCCCAGGCGTTCGAAGCGCTCATGCTGGCGAGGATCGAGCCGGCGAGCAGCGTCGCGCGGACAACCTTATTTATCATGTTGAATTTCCACCCTTTTTTGGCAGAATTTGTCTGCCTCGGGGCGGCTAATATGGCTGCATCACGACAGTTGTATGGATGTTCGATGACACGTGAGTCGCGTGACCTTCATCTTCGCCTCATCTTCGCGACAAGTATCTGAAAGGAAGATGAAATCCATCACGGCAACATTTTGAAAAAATCTCACGTTCCTGCAATCTAGCGAAAGAATCCCTTGCTTCTAAGGAACAGGTAGGTAGCCAGAGCGGTGCCCGCAGCTATCCCTGTGGCGACGAGAGTGCCGTTAGCCCCGCTGAAAGGAAGGCCGCCGGTGTTCATCCCGAACAGCCCCGTCACCAGCGTTGCGGGCAGCATCAGCGCGGTCATGACCGAGAGCAGGTAGAGGTTCTGGTTCGTCCGCTGGTCCTGCTGCAGGTCGAGTTCGTCGCGCAGAAGCCGCAATTGACCCTGCACTGCAAGCGCATCTGCATCGAGGCCCTGCAGGCGCTGCGACAGTTTCTCGATCGTAGGCTGCAGCGTCTCGGGCAGTTCGTCGTCCTGCTCCAGCCGCCGGAAGACGCGCTGGGCGCCGTCGAGCATGCGGTGGATCTGTGCAAGACGGCGGCGAATGTCGAGGAGATTGCGGCTCGTCGGCGGGTGGTGTCCTTCGAGGAACGCGTCCTCGGCCGCCTGCATGTCGGCTGACAGGTTGCGGATGACCATGTCGATGTTCTGCGCCAGCGCGCCCACCAGCAGATCGAGCGCGGCGGCCGCGCCGGTCACTCGCGCGCCGCTGCCGACCCGCTGCATCACGATGTCGGCCGCGCCCAGCGGATGGCGCCGGGCGGTGACGATCAGCCCGCCCAGGATCGCCACGCGCAGCGCGCCGACCCGCGCGGTGGCGCGCACGTCGAAGTCCCGCTCGAAATCGTGGAGAATGCAGCACACCGCGCCGCTTTCGACGAGGGCACGCTGGTGCGAATCGGACGAGAGCAGGAGTTCGCGCGCGCCCACGGGGAACAGTTCCGACTGTTCGATCCAGGCCCGGGTGCCATGGTCGGCGAGATTGAGGTGCAGCCAGCGGAACCGTCCTTCCGGCGCGGGGCTGCAGGGTGCGGGTTCGTGGCTGCCGTCGGGCGCGAAGTCGAGGCCCCAGATGAGCCCGGGCGCAGCCGCTCCCGCCGCGCCGAGCGCAGCGCTGAAATCCAGTGCAGGTCTGGCGGTCGGCTTGTCCGTATGCATCTCACGCGAACGAGGGCAGTGCTGCGCCTATAGCACAGGCAGGCAACGGATCGAGGCGGGTCCGGGTGAAAAACTGGCTGGGGCGGCAGGATTCGAACCTGCGAATGCCGGTACCAAAAACCGGTGCCTTACCACTTGGCGACGCCCCAGCGGATCGGCATCGCGTGGCGCAGCCGATCGGGAGAGGGGCGCTTAGCGTGTTGTTCCGGCGCTGGGAAGAGGTTTTTCCCCAGCGCCGGACACATCACTCTCAGGCGTTCAGCACCGCGTCGATGTCGGCGGCGCTGTGGCGCTCGGGGACGAAGCCTTCGCCCTTGCGGTTGACGATGCGACCACGGCGCACGGCCTCGCGCGCGCCCAGTTCGGTGCCCCAGCGCATCAGGTTCTCGTAGCTGGGCACGTCGAGGAAAGTCGCGGCATCGCCATAGGCATCGCCGCGCACGAAGCCGCCGAACCAGCCGTAAGCGGCGATGTCGGCGATCGTGTACTCGTCACCCGCAAGGTAGCGCGTCTCGCCGAGGCGCTTATCCGCCACGTCGAGGATGCGCTTCGCTTCCATCGCGTAGCGGTCGATCGGGTACTGGTACTTCTCCGGCGCATAGGCGTAGAAGTGGCCGAAACCGCCGCCCAGCATCGGGGCGCTGCCCATCTGCCACATCAGCCAGTTCATGCACTCGGTACGGCCGGGGCCGGAGGTCGGCATGAAGGCGCCGAACTTTTCGGCAAGGTGGAACAGGATCGAGCCCGATTCGAAGACTCGCACCGGTTCCGGGCCGGACGCGTCGAGCAGGGCTGGGATCTTCGAGTTCGGATTGATCGACACGAAGCCCGAGGAGAACTGGTCGCTGTCCGAGATCGAGATCAGCCAGGCATCGTATTCGGCGGCATATCCGGCTGCGAGCAGTTCCTCGAGCATGATCGTCACCTTCTGGCCGTTCGGGGTGCCGAGCGAATAGAGCTGGAAGGGGTGATCGCCGCGCGGCAGTTCGCGCTCGAAGCGCGCGCCGGCGGTCGGGCGGTTGATGCTGGCGAACTCGCCGCCGTTGGGCTGGTCCCAGGTCCAGACCTTGGGCGGGGTATAGGTGAGATCGGCCATGCGGGAACGCTCCTTGGGAGATGGAAGACGGCGCACAGGTAGGTGCGCAAGGAGGCGCCGACAAGGCCGGAACATGGCAATAAAGGCGCGTCGTCCGGACGTTCGATCAAGGCGGCGCGGTTGACAGCGGGAAGCTTCGCGCGTGCAATCCGCCTATCGGATAAGGGGAAGAGGGGAGACCGCGCCATGACCACCACCGTCGCCACGCGGCCTGCAGGCAATCGCACCGTCGAGACGATCCGGGGCCAGCATCACAAGTTCATGCTGATCCCGATGATCGAGCGTCATGCCCGCTGGTTCGATGCGGGGCCGGTGGCAATCGCGGTGGAGGCACGGGCGCTGGGAGATTCGCCGCAGCGGATGGTCCGGGGGCCGAGCATCCACGTCTTCAATGCCGCGCGGACTGAGGAATACCTGCGCTTCGACGTCTTCGGCAAAGTGCTGCACTACCACTACGTCCTCAATGCAGAGGGGCACAACGTGCTGTGGGGTTACGATCCGGACGTGAACGGGCCGATGATCCCGTGGGTCGTCGCGGCCTTGCGGGAAAGGTTGCCGATCATGCTGCGTCGCGCGGGTGCGGCGATGCTGGCGGACGAGGTGGAGCAGCAGGGATGGGACACTTCGGTCCTGCCGGATGTCGCGCGGGAGGCGACGGCGGCGCTTGCTCCGCGCGAGGACGACATGTTCCGGGCGCGCGAGGGAATGGACTGGATGTACGAATGGAAGCGCATCCATCCGCAATTCAATACGGTGGAGGAGGGGGAGTACTGACTTCGTGCCAGTGCGCCTATTCAGATAGGCTACTTCGGCGGGGGCTTTGACAAGCTCAGCCTGAGCGGAATCGGGAGCATGGCTCTAACTCCGCTCACCCTGAGCTTGTCGAAGGGCCGCAGCTTCAGCCGATCTTGCGGATCCAGCCGTGGGTGTCCGGCGCTTCGCCGCGCTGGATCGAGACGAGGCGGCTCTTCAGCTTGCCGGTCAGCTGGCCGGGGCCGCCGGTGCCGATGGTGAAATCTCCATCGCGGCCCGAAACCTTGCCGACCGAGGTAACGACCGCAGCCGTGCCGCAGGCGAAGGTCTCGATCAGCTTGCCCGATGCGGCGTCCTCGCGCCACTGGTCGAGGCTGTAACGGCCTTCCTTCACGGTCAGGCCCTCTTCGCGGGCAAGCTGGAGCAGGCTGTCGCGGGTGATGCCGGGCAGGATCGTGCCGGTCAGCTCGGGGGTCAGCAGGGTGCCGTCCTCGAACGCGAAGTAGAGGTTCATGCCGCCCAGTTCCTCGATCCACTTGTGCTCGGCGGCATCGAGGAAGACGACCTGGTCATGGCCGCGCGCGATCGCTTCGGCCTGCGGCACGAGGCTGGCGGCGTAGTTGCCGCCGCACTTGGCAGCCCCGGTGCCGCCGGGGGCGGCGCGGGTGTAGTCCGAAACCCAGATCGAAACGGCAGGCGCGCCCGACTTGAAGTAGTTGCCGGCGGGGCTGGCGATGACGATGTACTTGTACTGCTTGGCAGGACGCACGCCGAGGAACGCCTCGGTCGCGATCATGAACGGGCGCAGGTAGAGCGAGGCGCCTTCGCCTTCCGGGATCCACGCGCGGTCGATCTGCACGAGCTTTTCGATCGCCTCGACGAAGACCGACTCTGGCAGCGCGGGCATGGCGAGGCGCTCGGCCGACATGTTGAAGCGCGCGGCATTGGCTTCGGGGCGGAACAGCGCAATGGCGCCGTCGGCCTGCTTGTAGGCTTTCAGGCCCTCGAAGATTTCCTGCGCGTAGTGCAGCACCGCCGCCGCCGGATCGAGCGGGATCGGCTGGCGAGGGCCTATCACTGCGTCATGCCAGCCCTGACCTTCCGTCCACTCGATCGTCACCATGTGGTCGGTGAAGTTGGTGCCGAAGCCCGGGTTGGCCAGCACGGCCGAGCGCGTCTCGGCGCTGGCGGGGGCGGGGTGGGCAAGGGTGGTGAAAGTCAGGCCGGCATCGGCGAGAGTCGCCATCGAACGTATCCTCAAGTCTGCAACTGGATTGCGCCGTTGAACGAAAATTTCACGGAATGCAACCCGAAAGCAATATTGCTTCCCAGGCATTCCGTCTTAGCACGATGGCCGGGGGAGGCAAATCGTCGAAGAAAACCCCTCCGTTAGCGACTTCGGCGGTGGAGGGGCGCACAAATGAGAAGGGCCGCACCGGCTAGCCGGTACGGCCCTTCGCATGGTCAGCGGCCGGGAAGTGCCGCCAGCGAAGCCTTTATCGCTTGTGTATCAGCGATAATGCCTCGCGACGGAAATTGCCGACCTCTCTGCTGAACCATGAGACATCGGATCACCTCCTTTCGCGCTGTTTAGCCATAGTGCGCCGCTTTCGCGGCTGGGACTTCGGCTGCTTCCCGGGCGCGTATCCCGAAAGGCCGTCGTCTTGAGTGAAATCTGGTACATCCCGCAGCGCACAACAAGTCTTGAAAACTAATTTTTTGCGGTCATGATCTTCGCTTCCGGCCAGTTATCCCCAGCCGCGCGGTGACTTGAAAGCACGGCTTTTGGGGGCTCCTGAGTGCGGCCTTTTACACCCGTCATCCCGGACTTGATCCGGGATCGGTGGCGGTCTTTAGGTAGCCAGCTGCGCGGAGAGGTGGGCTGGTCACGGCCAGCGGTCCCGGATCAAGTCCGGGACGACGGGCTTCTCAGCGGCAGTCCTCGATCACACGCGAGATTTCAGTCCAGCTCGGCAGATAGAGCGTGGGCTCCCCGGCAACCGAAACGGCAAACCGGCCACGGCTGAACGCCATAGCGTCGAGCGACGAGTCGCGAGCGGAGAGGGTGACAACCACGCCGCGCGGAGTGCCGGTAGCCTCTAGGGGACGAGCGCCGGTCGACGTGGCGATCGACATGGCGACCGGCCCGGTCCTTCCGGCTGCTGCGCGAAGCAGCGTGACGGTCCGCGCGGCGTTGCACTGGACGATGAATTGCCCGTTCCCGAACGTCGCGCCCGTGGTGCTGCCGTTGCCTGCGTAAGTCCAATCTCCCGGCGTTTGCGGAGCATCGCGCCAGTTGGCGGCTGGTGGCGGTGCGGGAGCCAGTGCCGGGCGCTGCTGCACGACGGTCGGGGAGGTCGGGCGAGGAGCGGGCATCGTCGGAGGAGGAGGCACGCATCCCGACAGCGCTGCTGTCGCGGCGATTCCAAGGACGGTCAGGGCGGAAACAGGGGTGGCGCGGCTGCGCGGATTTGCCTTCATGGGCGTGGTATGGAATGAGGCGCCGCCCATCTCAAGTGCATAGCTGCCCATGACCGACCCGCTTCCGCCCCGTTCCATCGAAAAGAAACCCGCCAAAGTCCGGGTCGACCAACTGCTCGTCGATCGCGGGCTGGCTGAAAGCCGAACCCGCGCGCAGGCATTGGTGCTGGCGGGGCTGGTGTTTTCCGGCGAGACCAAGATCGCCAAGCCCGGCCAGTCGGTGAAGGCCGACGCCTCCATCGAGGTGCGCGGACGCGACCATCCCTGGGTTTCGCGTGGAGGGATCAAGCTGGCCCATGCGATGGAGCATTTCGGGCTCGATCCGAAGGGCGCCATCGCCATGGACATCGGCAGTTCGACCGGCGGCTTCACCGACGTCCTGCTGAGCAATGGCGCAAGCCGCGTGTTCGCGGTCGATTCGGGCACCAACCAGCTGGCGTGGAAGCTGCGCACCGATCCGCGCGTCACTGTGCTGGAGCAGACCAGCGCGCGCATCCTCACGCCCGAGCAGATCGACGCGCCCTGTGACTGGGTGGTGTGCGACGCCAGTTTCATCGGGCTCGCCAAAGTGCTCGAAGTGCCGCTGCGCCTTGCCGCGCCCCGATGCCGGGTGGTGGCGCTAATCAAGCCGCAGTTCGAGGTCGGGCGCGGTGAAGTGGGCAAGGGCGGCGTCGTGCGCGACCCCGCGCTCCACGCCCGCGTCTGCGAGGAAGTGCGCGAATGGCTGGAGGGCGACGGCTGGACCATCCAGGGCATCGTCGAAAGCCCGATCAAGGGGCCGGAAGGAAACGTCGAATTTCTCGTTTCGGCACACCGAGGGGACTGATGCGGCGAAAGGCGGGTTCGCTAACGATTGCGCAGAGGGCCGCCGCGTACCACAAACCGCGCCATTCTTGGGTAAATTCCTGATTCGGGACTTTTTGCGCGCATGAATCTGTTAGCTTCCCCCGGCCAGTTGCGGGCCAGTCTGATGCGCTGGGTTCTGGTGTGCGTTCCGGTCGTCGTCCTGCTGGGGTTCCTCTCGGGCCAGCTGGCGGGGAGTGATCCGGGCAATCCTTGGTTCGATGAACTGATCAAGCCCGCCATCTATCCGCCGCCGGTAACCTTCGCGATCGTCTGGACGGTGCTCTATGTGATGATGGGCTTTGCGCTGGCGATGATCCTCGCCGCACGCGGGGCGCGTGGGCGCTGCATCGCGGTGCTGGCCTTCGCGGTTCAGTTCGTCCTCAATCTCGCGTGGTCGCCGGTCTTCTTCGGGATGCACCGGATGAGCGTGGCGCTCGTGCTGATCGCGGCGATCCTGCTGGCGGCGGTGGTCACCACCGTGCTGTTCGCCCGTGTGCGCACCGTCGCGGCGGCGCTGCTGGTGCCTTATCTGCTATGGCTGGTCTTCGCGACGTACCTGAACTTCGCGTTCCTGCAGGCCAACCCGACGATGGACGGGGTGCAGCGTTCCGGCGCGGTCGAGCGGTTCCAGATCTGATACCTCTTGCGCCGGGCCTCGCGGCGCTCCATCTAGCGCCCATGCAAAGCGAAAACCCCTTCGTCGCCGACTTCGCCAAGATGTTGAACAGCGCTGCCGGCACTCTGGCAGGCATGGGCCGCGAAGCCCGCGATTCCGCGCGTGAGCGTGTGAAGGAGTTCATGGGCGACATGGACTTCGTCAGCCGCGAGGAATTCGACGCGGTCAAGGAACTCGCCGCCACCGCGCGCGCCGAGACCGAATCGCTCAAGGCGCGGCTCGACGCGCTTGAGGCGAGGCTCAACGCCAACTGATAGTTTGCGTTGTGTGCGCTGGGAACGTTTCCGGCGCGCACAGGGTTGAACATCGCGAAGGCCCAACAAGAGGGACGCGATGTTCACGCAGCTTAATCCCACCATACCGCTCCACGTCGTCGGCAAGGGCGATGGCTATGCCATCGGCATGATCGATTACGGACAGGAGCACAATCTGATCTGGGTTACCGCGCTCGACAATTCGGGCGAGATCTGGTGCGCGCCCAACCAGACCGTGCGCCTGGGGCGCAATTGGACGATGGGCCGCGCGGAAAACCCCCTCATCACCAAGGACAAGCAGGCCGAAGCGCAGGACGTTTGCAACTGAGGCGCTGACCGGCCAGAGGAGGGCGCGATGCACTTCCGCGCTCCCGCCCTTGTCTGCGCTGCCCTGCCGCACGGCGAAACCGCCGTCATCACGCGCTTGCTGACGGCCGAGCACGGCCTCGTCGCAGCTTTCGTGGCCGGGGGCAGGGGGCGCGAACTGCGGCCGGTGCTGATCCCCGGCAATACTGTCGAGGCGGATGTTCGCTCGAAATCCGACAGCCAGCTTCCGTTCGCCCGCGTCGAACTGCTGCAGAGCCGCGCGCCGTGGATCACCGAACCGCTGCCCGCCGCCGCGATCGGCTGGGTCACGGCGCTCGCAGCGTCCGTTCTGCCGGAGCGCCAGCCGTTTCCCGCGCTCTATGATGCGCTCTCGGGCGTGCTGGAGGCGATCTGCGTCGCGCCGTCCGCAAGGGGGTGGGCGATCGGCCTCCTGCGCTACGAGGTGCTGGTGCTGCGCGAACTCGGCTACGGCGTGAAAGTCAGCCGCCCGCCGGACGATGACTGGCCTGCCATGCTCGATACCTTCGATGCCATTGGTCGAGAATTGGCCCGCTACCCGCTTGCCGATCGCAGAAGAGACGTTATGGCGGCGCGCACCCTGCTGCGCGAGCGGCTGGCACGGATCGGTAACTGAGGAAACGACTATGCGCATCGCTGTTTTTGCCGGAGACGGAATCGGTCCCGAAGTGACTGCAGAGGCCGTGCGCGTGCTCGAAGCGCTGAACATCGACGGTCTCGAGATGATCGAGGGCGACGTCGGCGGCGCGGCCTATCGCAAGCACGGCCACCCGCTGCCGCCCGTGACGCTGGAAATCGCGCGCTCGTCGGATGCCATCCTGTTCGGCGCGGTGGGCGACTTCTCGCTCGACCATCTGGAGCGCGCGCTGCGCCCCGAACAGGCGGTGCTGGGGCTGCGCAAGGAACTGGGCCTCTTCGCCAACCTGCGCCCCGCAACGGTGTTCAAGGGCCTTGAAGACCTCTCCACGCTGCGCCCCGAAGTCTCGGGCAAGATCGACCTGCTGATCGTGCGCGAACTCAACGGCGACGTGTACTTCGGCGAGAAGGGCACCCGCACCCTCGAAGACGGCCGCCGTCAGGGCTGGGACATGATGTCCTACGCCGAGGACGAAGTGCGCCGCATCGCCCACGCCGGCTTCAAGGCCGCGCAGGGCCGCTCCGGCAAGCTGTGCTCGGTCGACAAGGCCAACGTGCTGGAAACCTCGCAGCTGTGGCGCGACGTGGTGATCGAGGTTTCGGCCGAGTATCCCGACGTCGAACTGACCCACATGTACGTCGACAACGCGGCGATGCAGCTGGTGAAGAACCCGGGTGCCTTCGACGTGATTGTCACCGGCAACCTGTTCGGCGACATTCTTTCGGATCAGGCCAGCATGTGCGTCGGCTCGATCGGCCTGCTCGCCTCGGCCAGCCTCGCTGAGGGCACTTTCGGCCTCTACGAGCCGATCCACGGTTCGGCCCCGGACATCGCGGGCAAGGGCCTTGCCAACCCGATGGCGACGATCCTTTCGGCCGCCATGCTGCTGCGCCACTCCTTCGGCCTCGAAGCCGAAGCCGCCCGCATCGAAGCCGCTGTCGCCGCCGCGCTGGCGGACGGCATCAAGGGCGGCGATCTGGGCGGTTCGGCCGGCACGAAGGAAATCGGTGACGCGGTGCTCGCGCGCCTGTAAAGGTTGCGCGGACACGCAATAATCGTTTCTTGACGTTTACCACGTAAAAACAGGGCGCATGAACATTTCCACGACCGATCTCGCGCAGGCTTCCGAAGCCGCCGTTCGCGCCGTTTCGCCGCAGGCGAAGCCGCTCGAACTGGCGGTGGTCCTGCCGACCTACAACGAGCGCAAGAACATCGCGACGATGATCGAACGACTCGACAAGGCACTCGCCGGAATCGCGTGGGAAGCCATCTACGTCGACGACAACAGCCCGGACGGCACCTCGGACGAGGCGCGCCGTCTGTCGCTGTCGGACCCGCGCGTGCGCTGCATTCAGCGCATCGGCCGCCGTGGCCTCGCCAGCGCCGCGATCGAGGGCATGTGCTCCACCGCAGCGCCCGTCGTCGCGGTGATGGACGCCGATCACCAGCACGATCCCGCGCTGCTGCCGGGCATGCTCGCGGCGATCACCTCGGGCGAATACGACCTTGCCTATGCCTCGCGCTTCGCCGAAGGCGCCAGCACCGAGGCATGGGGCCGTCCGGACCGCGTCAAGGCATCGGGATTCGCCAACCGCATCGCCAACAAGGTGACCGGGGTGGAACTGACTGACCCGATGAGCGGCTTCTTCATGCTGCGCACCCAGACCCTGCGCGCCGACGCGCACCGCCTTTCGGGCGTGGGCTTCAAGATCCTGCTCGACATCCTGGCGACGGTGGACACTCCGCTGCGCGTCAAGGAATTCCCCCTCAACTTCGCCGCGCGAGCAGAAGGCGAAAGCAAGCTGGACCAGACCGTCGTGTTCGAATTCCTCGTAGGACTTTACGACAAGTGGTTGGGGCGGATCATCCCGACCCGTTTCGCACTGTTCGGCACCGTGGGCGCCATGGGTGTGGTGGTGCAACTGGCGGTGCTGTGGGTGATGCTCCACGTCGTCTTCGGAGAGCGCTTCGTCTACGGCAACTGGTCGGAGAGCACGACCTTCAACATCTCGAACACGATCGCCGCGCTGGTGGCGATGACGTTCAACTTCGTGCTCAACAACGAGCTGACCTATTCGGACAAACGCCTGCGCGGCTTCGCGCCGCTGATGCGGGGCTGGGCGCAGTTCGCGCTGACCTGCTCGCTGGGACTGCTGACCAACATCGGCTCGGCTGCCGTGCTCAAGACCATCGGCATCCACGACGTGCTGGCGGTGATCACCGGCGTGCTGCTGGCCTCGGTGTTCAACTTCGCGCTCTCGTCGAAGTTCGTCTGGGGCAAGTACTGATCCCGAACCGCACGCAAGCGGTTCTGCTGGGGCTGACGGCGCTATGGGCGCTCGTCAGCCTCATTGATTCGCCGTATCCGAGCCTCGCGCCGCTGCAGAACCTGCCGACGTTGGTGATCGTCGCGGGAATGTGGCTCGCACTGCGCCGCTGGCCGATGCCGACAAGCGCGGTCGCTTGCGTCTGCGTGTTCCTTTGGCTGCACACGTTGGGCGGGCGCTACATTTATTCCTTCGTTCCTTATGAGGACTGGGCGAGGGCGCTCGGCCTGCCGTCGCCCGCAGCGACGCTGGGATTGCAACGCAATTCGTGGGACCGGCTCGTCCATTTCAGCTTCGGGGCCTGCTGGGTCCATCCCATCTCGGCCTGGCTGGCACGGCACCGCAAGCTCTCGCTTTCGCTGGCGACTTACATCGCGGTCGAGTTCGTGCTGGCGGGCAGCGCGATCTATGAAATCTTCGAGTGGCTGTTGACCGTGTTCATGGCCGGGCCCGACGCGCTCGCCTACAACGGCCAGCAGGGCGATCCGTGGGACCCGCAAAAGGACATGGCGCTCGCCGGGATCGGCGCGGTGGTGGCGGCAGGTTTCCTGCGGCTGCACACGCGGCTTACCGCCAGCTAGGCAGCCACATCCACACGTTGTAGGCATCCTTGAACGGCAGCGGCCAGCCCGAGATGATCGGGTAGAACACCACGAACAACGCCAGCGACAGCCCGAAGACCCACCGCGCCACCAGTCGCCAGCGGTCGCGCCGGTCCCACAAGGCGTCGAGGCCAAGCGCCAGCAGCGCCATCAGGAACGCGCCCGGCAGCAGGTAGTGGTAGTAGAACTGCACAGGCTTGCCGTCCACCGCCGCCGAGACGTGCTGTTCTTCGCCGTGCTCTACTTCGTGTGCGTTGG
>JASGGD010000125.1:0-14511 GCA_047605225.1 Novosphingobium sp. | reverse complement strand
ATCACCTTGAGGTTGATGCCGAGCAGGTCGTCGCGGCTCATGCCGGGCTTGCGGGCGACACCGGCGGTGACGATGATGACGTCTGCACCGGCGATGTCGGCATAGTCGTTGGTGCCGGTGATCTTGGCGTCGAAGCCTTCGACCGGGCCGCACTGCGAGAGGTCGAGAGCCTTGCCCTGCGGCAGACCTTCGGCGACGTCGAACAGGACGATGTCGCCCAGTTCCTTCTGCGCCGCGAGGTGCGCCAGAGTGCCGCCGATGTTGCCGGCGCCGATGAGGGCAATCTTCTTACGAGCCATGATCCGTTCGTGTCCTTCCCGAGGGCGGGATTTCTCGGACTTCAAGGCGGCCTGCGCTAATCCCGCAAATGGCAGGTGCCGGTGTTTGCGAAGGCGGCCCTACGCCCCTTGTCAGGGCATTGCAACCGACAAAGGGACCTTTGCATCAGCTTTTATCTGATAATAGTTCGCAATTGCAATAAAGGGTGCGAAACCGCGAAAAAACGTCTGTTTGTTCACCTGTCGGCAATGTTTCGAAAGGCTTGGGCGCCGCTCGGGATGGTATCGAACGGGGAGGTGACGGGCGCAAGTCAGTTTGAACGCGACTCGTCGGAGCGATAATCCTCCCTGTCGCGAAGCGATGGGGAGGTGGCAGTCGCCCAGCGACTGACGGAGGGGGCTCTTCCCCCTCCACCACCGACTGCGTCGGCGGTCCCCCTCCCCATCGCTTCGCGACAGGGAGGATACGACAGTCAGCTCGCCAGGCGCTTGGCCAGTGCGGCGGCCATGCGGCGGTCGAGGTGGCGGCAGATGCCGAGCCAGCGGGTGCGTGCGCTCGTGTCGCCGCGATCGTGCGCGGCTTCGGCCTCGATGCGGGCCTGCTCGGCGGCGGAGAGGCCGTGGCGCGCGAAATGCATGAGGGCCTCGGCGATACCGGCGTCGATGGCGGTCGTCCTGGCAACGGTGCGCAGGGACGGGCGCATTCCGGTATTGTCGTTGGCGGCGCCCAGCGGGGCGCCGGTGCAGAGCACTCCGGCGATGGCCGGCATCGTCCCGTTCATGGCGGCGGCGAAGCGGATGGTCATGGTCGGGCGGTCTCTCTTCATGATGTGTCGACGGAGCAACCGTCTACGCCGGAAGCGATGAACCCATCATGCAGGGACGTGGTTTCTCAAGTCTTGACGTTACCACCTAGGGACATTCCCCGGGTGCCTCCGCTGCAATCGATTATCTTCAATTGGCGGGCTGGGCGATCCAGCGCCCGGAGTTCGCGTACTCGGCCTTGATCCCCTGCGAACCCGGCAGATTCTGCGCCTTGTAGAGCGAATCCCCGCCGCGCTGCTGCACTTCGCTGGAGTAGGCGGGGCTCGGCTGGGCGGGGGTGGCGGCGCCGGTGGCCTGCGCTACGGGCTCCATCTTCGCGGGCTGGACCGTGCCGAATGCGCGCTGGACGGCGAGCGGATCGAGCGCGGCGGCGGCCGCAGCGGTATCGGCGCTGTCGTCGTGGCGGTGGGGCGCGGCCATGGGCTCGCCGCCGAGGTAGGCGAAGCGGAAGGTCGCCGGGCTGCCCGCCGGGCCACGCAGCGCATAGAAGCGGTGCGCGCCGATGGTCGAGAGGTACTGCAGGCTCGGCGCCCAGTACGGGTTCACCTGAACCGTGTGGTAATGCGTGGCGAGGCCGATCGGCGTATAGACGTAGCCAGCAAGGGCTTGCCGCGCGACGTTCTCGGCGCGGTCCCAGAACATGCGCTGCGGGCGGCGGGCAAGCGATCCGTCGCAGGCGAACGAGAACTGGCAGCCGCTGGAGCGCTCCGAGCCCTGATAGACGACGCCGCAGACGGTCTTGGGATAGGCCGGGTGCGCCATGCGGTTGAGCACTACCTGCGCCACCGCGCGCTGGCCCGCGTCGGGCTCGCTGGCGGCTTCGTAGTAGATCGCGGCGGTCATGCACTGCAGGGCGCGGGTGCGATCGACGCCGGAGTTGTCGATGTAGATCGGCCGGGCGGTGGGGAGCGGGCCGGAGACGCTGTCGTCGGCGTCGGAGCGGATGCCTTCGCCGACCTGCAGTGGGGCCTTCTCGGCTTCGAGGTAATAGAAGGCCGAGCCGGGGAAGCTGGCGCCCGCCTGCTCGAAGGGCATCGGCAGCGCTTCGGCATCGGGCCGTGCGGCGTCGGCGATGGCGAAGCTGTCCCACCCTTCCGGCGCGGCGAAAGCGGGCAGGGCGACGGCGGCAAGCGCGGTCACGGCAAAGGTCCAGCGGCGGCGCAGGACCACAGGGCGATGGCCGATACCGCGCGCGTGGCGCGGATAATGGCCGACGAAATCGCGCGGGCGTTCGAACGGCAGTTCGCCCGAATCTGCCCCCGAATCCCCCATGGACGCCGGGACGGCGCGCATTTGCGTGGGGGAGGGGGCAGCGGTCACTCGGGTCCTTTCGGCCGCAATTCGGCAGCACCGGCCTAGCGCGTGTCCGATGCGCGCGCATCCGGGCATTGCGGGCCGTCCCGTTGCGGTACAGCCATCCTTCCTAGCGTGAAGAGCTTAAGATTTTGCGCGCGCGCCGCGCACAGGAACCCCGGCCCACGCAATGGCGAGCCGGGGGTTCGGTATCAGGTGCGGAAGCGTCAACTCTCTACGAAGTGGCCCTTCGACCAGATGCGCATGGGTTCCTCGCGCTTTTCTGCTTCGCGCTGGTGCATGTCCCGCTGGCGGTCGAGCAGCAGCGAGCCCGTGCCACGGGCGAAGCGGCTGCGACGGAAGGGGATTTCGGCGCCTGAAGTCATCATCTCTCTCCTTTGGAGAGAAAACGCGCAGAGAGGCCGCCCGGTTCCCTCAGCGCGTGCCGACGCCGCGCGAAAATTGCTCCTGCAGATTTGCGAGAGTGCGGGCCGGGACCGGCGGGAGCGAGCGGGCCGACTTGCCCTTGCGCAGGGCGGCGCGGTCCTTTTCGTCGGGTTCGATCACACGCACGCGCACCGCCGCCTTGCCCTGAGTACGGACGCCCAGTTCCTCCGCCGCGCCGCGCGAGAGATCGATGATCCGCGCGCTCTCGCCATAGGGGCCGCGATCGTTGACGCGCACCACGATGCGGCGCCCGGTGTCGAGCGAGGTGACCTCGACATAGGCGGGCAGCGGCAGCGTCTTGTGCGCGGCAGTGATCCAGCCGGGGCGGAAGCGCTCGCCATTGGCGACCTGACTGCCGCTCTCGGAGCCGTACCAGGTCGCATAGCCCAGCATGTCGTAGCCGGGCTGCGCGGCGGGGGTGTAAGTGACCCCGCGCACCTTGTAGGGCGGGCCGATGCGGACAGGCACGTCGCTGACCGGGCGATACTTCACCCCGCCTCCGCAAGCCGCGACGAGGGCGGCGAGGGACAGGACTACAGCGCTGCGGATGGGGCCGGGCATCGGGGGAGACTACCTCCCGAAACCCTGCACTCCAACGCGAGGCAGTCGGCTTTCCACAAGCGAGACAGGAACCCGCCGGGGCTGCCGCCGGTTTTGCGCCCTGCAACTAAGGAGCCACGATGCCGACCATCCTCGAAACCGTGACCGTCGCCGCCCGCGACCGCGCGCGCATGGCCGAAGTGAGCGCGGTGATCGCGCGCTTCGGGCTGGACTCGCTGACGGCAAGGCTCGGATTAGGGGGAGAAGCACGCGAGGACGCCGACCTTCCCACCCGCACCCGTCGGGCGCTGGAGGCGCTGGGGCCGACTTACGTGAAACTCGGCCAGATCCTCGCCACCCGGCGCGACATGCTGACCGACGAGTGGATTGCCGCCTTCGAGCAGTTGCAGAGCGACGCCCCGCGCCTCCCGTTCGAAGCCTTGCGCCCCGCCGTCGAGGCCGCGCTGGGAGAGCCGCCCGAGACCGCCTTCGCCTCGTTCGACACCGAACCGCTGGCCGCCGCCTCGATCGCGCAGGTCCACCGCGCGACCTTGCACGACGGGACGCAGGTGGTGGTCAAGATCCGCCGCCCCGGCATCCGCAAGGCGATGGAGGCGGACTTGCGCCTGCTGCGCCACCTTGCCGCGCTGGTCGAGGCCCGCAGCGCCATGGCCCGCCGCATGACGCCCGGCGCGATGATCGAGCAACTGGGCCGCGAAATCCTCGACGAACTCGACTTCACCAACGAGGGCCGCAACGCCGACCTGCTGCGCGCCGACCTCGCCTCGATCCCCGAGGCCCTGGTCCCGCGCATCCACTGGCAACACACCAGCGAGGGCGTGCTGGTCATGGACTACATCGACGGCACCCGCCCGCGCGATCCTGTGGAGTTGCGCGCCAAAGGGGTCGACCCTTCGGCCATCGCCCAACTCGGCGCGCGGCTGGTGCTGGAGATGGTGCTCGTCAACGGCCGCTTCCATGCCGACCCGCACCCCGGCAACCTGCTGTGCCTGCCGCCCGCGGCGCCGGGGCAGGGCGACCGGCTGGCGCTGCTCGACCTCGGCTCGGTCGGCTTCGTCAGCCCGCGCCGCCAGCACGAGTTCCTGACCTTCATCCTCTCGCTGCGCAGTAACGATCCCGGCGGCGTGGCGGACATGCTGGGCCTGTGGTCGCAAGCAGGGGAAGTGCCGCGCGAGCGCCTGCTGACCGCTTCGGAGCGGCTGGTCGCCCGGCATGGCACCGGAGCCCTGGTGCTCAACGCGATGGTGGCGGACTTCTTTCCGCTGCTGCGCAAGGAGGGGCTGGTGCTGCCGCCCGACCTCGTCCTGATCTTCAAGGCCATGGTGACGATGGACGGGGTGCTGGCGGGCATCGCCCCGGACTTCGACTTGTCGGAAGCGCTGACGGCCCTGCGCGGCAGGTTGGTCGCCTCGCGTCTGACACGGCTGGCCGGGCCGGACCGGCTGGAAGCGCTGCTGCTGGAGGTGTCACGCCTGTCCGCCGATGCCCCGCGCCTGATGCGCGCGGCGACGGCGCGGCTGGAACAGCGCGAGGTCGCCGCGAAGGATGACGGCACGGCACGCGCGATCAGCCGCGCGGGCGTGGTCGTCGGCGGCGCGATCGTGCTTCACGCGCTGGCGCTGGTGATCACGGCGGTGATGTAGCTTCAGAATCCTCCCCGTCGCGCAGCGATGGGGAGGGGGACCGCCGCCGCAGGCGGTGGTGGAGGGGGAAGATTTTGCGCAATTCCCCCTCCGTCACCGACTTTGTCGGCGCCACCTCCCCATTCCTTCGGAACAGGGAGGATGTTTATCTCGCGCAGTGTTCGTAATAGCCCGCACGACAGGCGGCGACGTCCTCG
Organism: Novosphingobium sp.; assembly: GCA_047605225.1. Classification (GTDB taxonomy): domain Bacteria; phylum Pseudomonadota; class Alphaproteobacteria; order Sphingomonadales; family Sphingomonadaceae; genus Novosphingobium. The sequence continues at coordinate 9,267 of JASGGD010000125.1, read as the reverse complement.
CGCCATTCGCGCATGTCGCGCTCGTAGCGGCGGCGCTCCTCGGCATAATCGGCGCGGGCGGCATCGTAGTCGCGGCGGTCGGCCGTGTAGCCTTTCTCCTCGACATCCCGCCGACCGCGCGCCGAATCGTAATCGCGCCAGCCTTGCGCATACCCGGCATCTCGCTGGCGCACGTAGTCCAGCTGGTCGCGGTTCAGGCGGCGGATCGTCGCGGCGTCGCGGGCGATGGCTTCGGGCGTCATCGTCGGATCACGCGGATCGTCGGCAAGCACCGGCGCGGCCATGCTCACGACCAGCGACAGCGCCACCACGCGCCCGAAAAGCTTTGCAGCCCCCATCATTCAAATCCCCTGAGCCTGATCGGCGCACCCGAAGGGCGCTATGTGCCAGCAGTATCAGGGGCTTGCAAAGGACTTGCGACAAGCGGTTCGTCGCGGGCTGAGTGGCCTTAGCTGCCCGAACCGGGCGCCTGCGGATCGGCAGGGCACTTCATGGCATTGCCGTTCCAGCAGGCCGGGTTCTTCACCTCCCATTGCTTGCGGTCGGCGCGATAGTCCTGCTCGGCCGCGTCGTGGCGGTCGAGCGTGGCGTCATAAGCGGCGGCATCGCGCGCGGTCTTCATGTCGTTGAGGGCGAGGGCGGCGTCATACTGCGCTTGGCTGGCTTCGTTGCGGGCCAGCTGTTCCTGCGCGGCAGAGGCCTGCTCGGCGTTGAGCATCCGCCGTTTCGCCTCGGGATCGCCCGCTTCGGGCGCGCTGACGGCGGGACGTGAGGCCGCGTCCTGCGCGACGGCGAAGTGCGCCACGGCGAAGGCGATAGCCGCTGCGGCGGCGAGTTTCGGGATATGGCGCATGGCTTTCTCCTGATCTGACAAGCCGCGCGGAAGGCGGCTTCGGTTTGTCGGGAGAAACGTGCGTGAAAGGGCAGGGTTTCCGGTTGGTCGCCCGGATGCCCCGCCCCGTCGTCTTCAGCGTGTGCCGATGAAGTGGCCGAAATATCGCGAACCGTCGCTCTCGCGGGAGAACTGGAAGACCACACCAAGCTCGGCACGATCAGGTCCGTACATGCGTCCCTTGAACGTTCCCGAATACCCGTTGGTCTTGTCGGTGAGGGTGCCGCTCACGGTATTGGTCGCGCGGTCGAACGAGCCCTCGGCGATGAGCAGCCCGTCCTGGCGCTCGGACTGGTTGCTGACGACAACGAGCCGGATCGAGCCGCTGATTACATAGGGGGACGGGGTGTAGGCAGGCGGCGTATAGGACCAGTAGACCTTCGACTGGCCACCGCCGACCTGCGACATGTCGAACTCGCGCGAGCCGGGTGTGCCGCCCCGCACGATAGCCAGGCCGCCGTAGCTGAGGCCATCGGGCAGGGGATCGCTGGGCGAGGACGGGCTGCCGAAAATTGCCAGCTGGAAGTTGTAGGCCGGGGTCGAGATCGCGGTCGCCGTAGTGTTCGTCGTTTCGACCCGACGCAGCGCCGTGGTGGCGTAACGCGAGGGGGTGTCCCAATCGAGTGCGACATAATCACCGGGCTTCTCGAACAGCATGTAAGAGAGCGATCGCTGCCGGTCCGCCGCCGTGAATGACGTCGAGGTGTTCCGGTACGTGAAATCGACCGCCTCGGGATCGTGACGGTAACGCAGTGTGGCAGTCTCGCCTTCGCCCAGAAGTTGTCCGGCGTTGAAGTAGTTGTAAAGGTACGGGCCGGACTGTTCGAGCGTGTAGTTGAGATTGTAGCCAAGAGCCGAATCGAACCAGAAGTCGCTCGTGTAGTCGGTCAGGACGTAGCTGGTGTTCGGCGTCGGAGCCGGGGTTGGGGCAGGCGTTGGTGCGGGTGTCGGCACAGGCGTGGGTGTCGAGCCGCCGCCCGAGCCGGAGTCGCCACCTCCGCACGCGGCAAGCGCCAGCGCGCTTGCCGCGAAGGCAAGATTCAGAAATCGCAATGGTATTCCCCCGTAGTCGCAGCGGGAATTAGGCACCTCGCGAAGCGGCGCGCAAGTGGGCGCGGAGATGTCCACAAGTCTTGCCTTGGCGGCGGGGCACCCCATCTACGGCAAAACCCGCGATGCGCCCCCTTGAAGCGCGCGAACAAATCTGGAACACGTGCCTCCCATGAGTCTCACCCACATCACCGTGCGCGGCGCGCGCGAGCACAACCTCAAGGGCTTCGACATCGCGCTCCCGCGTGAGAAGCTGATCGTCATCACCGGGCTCTCGGGCTCGGGCAAGTCGAGCCTCGCCTTCGACACGATCTATGCCGAGGGCCAGCGCCGCTATGTCGAGAGCCTCTCGGCCTATGCGCGCCAGTTCCTCGAGATGATGCAGAAGCCGAACGTCGAGCATATCGACGGCCTCAGCCCCGCGATCTCGATCGAGCAGAAGACCACCAGCCGCAATCCGCGCTCGACGGTGGCGACGGTGACCGAGATCTGGGACTACATGCGCCTGCTGTGGGCGCGCGTCGGCGTGCCGTACTCGCCCGCCACGGGCCTGCCGATCGAGGCGCAGACGGTGTCCAACATGGTCGACCGGGTGATGGCGCTGCCCGAAGGCACGCGCCTCTACCTGCTCGCCCCGGTGGTGCGCGGGCGCAAGGGCGAATACCGCAAGGAACTCGCCGAGTGGCAGAAGGCGGGCTACACCCGCGTGCGCATCGACGGCGAGTTCTACGCCATCGAGGACGCCCCCGCGCTCGACAAGAAGTACAAGCACGACATCGAAGTCGTGGTCGATCGCATCGCGGTGAAGGAGGGCATCCAGACCCGCCTTGCCGACAGCTTCGAACAGGCTCTCAAGCTGGCCGAGGGGCTGGCCTATGCCGACATGGCCGACGGCAACGTCCCCGGCCGCGAGGAAGAGGAAAAGGGCAAGAACCTCAAAGGCGCCGGCCTCCCCGCCAACCGCATCGTCTTCTCGGAAAAGTTCGCCTGCCCCGTCAGCGGTTTCACCATCGAGGAAGTCGAGCCGCGCCTGTTCTCGTTCAACGCGCCGCAGGGCGCCTGCCCGGCCTGCGACGGCCTCGGCGAGAAGCTGCTGTTCGACCCGCAGCTGGTCGTGCCCAACGAGCACCTGTCGCTCAAGCAGGGCGCGATCGTGCCCTGGGCCAAGTCCAACCCGCCCAGCCCCTACTACATGCAGGTGCTCTCCAGCCTCGCCGAGCACTTCGGCTTCGCGCTGACGACGCCGTGGGACGAGCTTCCCGGAGAGGTCAAGCTGGTGATCCTCTACGGCACCGGCGGCAAGGCCGTGCCGCTCACCTTCAAGGACGGGCGCAAGGAATACACCGTCAACAAGGCGTTCGAGGGGGTCATCGGCAACCTCAACCGCCGCATGCTCCAGACCGACAGCGCCTTCATGCGCGAGGAACTGAGCAAGTACCAGACCGCGCAGCCCTGCGAGACCTGCGACGGCAAGCGCCTCAAGCCCGAGGCGCTGTCGGTCAAGATCGCCGGCTCTGACATCGCCGACGCCGCGCGCCTCTCGGTGGCGGACGGGTTCAGGTGGTTCGGCGAACTCGAAGGCAAGCTCACCCACCAGCAGCAGCAGATCGCCCAGGCCATCCTCAAGGAAATCAACGAGCGCCTCGGCTTCCTCAACAACGTCGGGCTCGATTACCTCAACCTCGACCGCACCTCGGGCACGCTGTCGGGCGGCGAAAGCCAGCGCATCCGCCTCGCCAGCCAGATCGGTTCGGGCCTCTCGGGCGTGCTCTACGTGCTCGACGAGCCCAGCATCGGCCTGCACCAGCGCGACAACGACATGCTGCTCGAAACCCTCAAGCGCCTGCGCGACCTCGGCAATACCGTGATCGTGGTGGAGCATGACGAGGACGCCATCCGCACCGCCGACTACCTCGTCGATCTCGGCCCCGGCGCGGGCGTCCACGGCGGGCAGGTGGTCGCCGAAGGCACGCTCAAGCAGGTGCTCAAGAGCAAGGACAGCCTCACCGCCCAGTACCTCAACGGCACCCGCCGGATCGAGGTGCCCAAGGAACGCCGCAAGGGCAACGGCCACTTCGTCACCGTCGAGAACGCGCGCGCCAACAACCTGACCGGGGTGACCGCGAAGTTCCCGCTCGGCACCTTCTGCTGCGTGACCGGCGTGTCCGGCTCGGGCAAGTCCTCGCTCACCATCGACACGCTGCAGGCGGGGGCCAGCCGCCAGCTCAACGGCGCGCGCGTCATAGCGGGCGCGCACGACAAGATCACCGGCCTCGAAAAGTGCGACAAGGTGATCGAGATCGACCAGTCCCCGATCGGCCGCACCCCGCGCTCCAACCCCGCGACGTACACCGGCGCCTTCACCCAGATCCGCGACTGGTTCGCCGGCCTCCCCGAATCCGAAGCGCGCGGCTACAAGCCCGGCCGCTTCAGCTTCAACGTCAAGGGCGGGCGCTGCGAAGCCTGCCAGGGCGACGGCCTCATCAAGATCGAGATGCACTTCCTCCCCGACGTCTACGTGACGTGCGAGGAATGCCACGGCAAACGCTACAACCGCGAAACGCTGGAAGTGAAGTTCAAGGGCATGTCCATCGCCGACGTGCTCGACATGACGATCGAGGACGCCGAGGAATTCTTCAAGGCCGTCCCCCCCATCCGCGACAAGATGCACATGCTGAATGAGGTCGGCCTCGGCTACGTCAAGGTCGGCCAGCAGGCGACGACCCTGTCCGGCGGCGAGGCGCAGCGCGTGAAACTGGCCAAGGAACTCGCCCGCCGCTCCACCGGCCAGACGCTCTACATCCTCGACGAACCCACCACCGGCCTCCACTTCGAAGACGTGCGCAAACTCCTCGAAGTGCTGCACCGACTGGTCGACCAGGGCAACTCGGTGGTCGTGATCGAACACAACCTAGACGTCATCAAGACCGCCGACTGGATCATCGACATGGGCCCCGAAGGCGGCGTCCGCGGCGGCCAGATCGTGGCGGAAGGCACGCCCGAAGAGGTGGTGAAGGTCAAAGGCAGCTTCACCGGCAGCTACCTCAAGCCCCTGCTGGGAAGCTGGGCGAAGTAAACCGCACATTCCTCCCCGAGCTTGTCTCGGGGAGGGGGACCATCCGAAGGATGGTGGAGGGGCACAGGCGGTTCAGGCGAAGGGGGAAGAAGAAAGTAGAAATGCGAGGGCCATCGCCCTCGCGCGCCCGGGAATTGGAAAGGGAGTCTCTCAAAATTGACTGCATTATTATTTTCTACAAGCTGTAGGGCGGTCTGAAGCGATGACTTGATGAAGTATTTACGTTTCACTACCTATCAAATTGCAGTTGGCATTTTTGGGAGGCGGTGTGGCGAGGCGGCAAAAAATCGAAATCGGTGGGATTAACATCAAGGCGCATCCGCATAGCGCCGGAACTTACGGCGATTTGATCGATGCGCTATATCGGTTGAAGAAGGTCGCAAAGATTCGCGGGGATCGATACGGATTAATCACAATGATTAACCGCTCCAGCGAAGATGAAGATTTCGTTTTCGGGGTTCTGTCTACGTTTATAGAAATAGAGACGGGCGGTGATTGGTTTAACACTGATACCATGGAGGAAGCCTCTTCCAACGATATTAGTGAAGTAAGAATTCCGGAGCATCTGCATCCAAATCTCAAAACTTTTCGTTTCATGTTTAATTTGCGTCACCATGAGCTGGTTTTTGAGCATTACTCTGAGGGTGAGCGCCTGACGCATCTTTCGGCGTTAAATTTCTTTAAGAATCTCGCTTCAGAGCGCAGTATAATTGAAAAATTTGGAAAAATAACCTGTAATATAATTACTGAAAAAGGTGGCGTTGATAAAATATTCTCGATTCCAAGAATTACGGATTTAGAGATATTTATCGAGAAGCCTAATTCTGACCTCTGGGGCGAGGACTTTGAAGAGCAGGCGGAAGGGCATCTTGACGATAAAAATGCTCAATCGATGTTCGTTAAGTATAAGGCTAACAAAGGTCAGGGCATAAAGCGTGACGAAGACTTGGATGCCCTTATTCGCACAAGTCTTAATAACGGGCGCTCCGTAGCTAAGGGGTATGGTCCCGATGGACACGTATCGGTCAGTACGGACAAGTTCCCGAAGGTAATTCAGGAAATGTACGATCAAAGAGTTGAGCCCGGCGCGGTTTTTAGGCGGCTCGCTAGAGCATTCAGGCGATGAGGGATGTATAAAGCGATATTTCGAATAATTCGAATTTATTGGTCGGAATACGGCGGGTGGAAGTCGTTGCTTCTCTCGCCTTTCTGGCATTTCTCTATATTCGCGATGATTTTATTTCATTTTGGATTGATAGATCTAGATTGGCGTGCTCTTTCGATCAGTTCATTGCCGACTATTCTCGGGTTTAGTCTGGCTGCATATACGATCACCTTTTCGTTGATGGGCAGTGCATTGCACCGTGCATTGTGCGCTACGATCGATAATGAGCGTGGAATTCCCTTAATTAACATAGTGAACTCTACATTTTTTCATGTTGTTCTTGTGCAGGCTATAGCTCTTATTTTCTCGATAGCCTCCAAGGGGACGGGGTTGTATAAAGTCCTTCGATATTTTGACGTTTCTACGCCTTCATTGAAAATAATTATGAGTATATCGGAAACTATTTCAAACGATTTTGGATTTGTTTTTACTATATACTCTCTTGTTTTATTGTTTTCTGTCGCGATAGCTATGTATCGCCTTGGGCGATTGGCCCCGAGTATTGATAGAAAAAAATCCAATCCGCCAGCCTCAAATGATGACAGTGGCTCAATTGTTCAGGAAAATGATAGAGTTTTAAAATCTAAGCGCTTCAAATTTGTTTCTTGGGTGGCGAAGGTTCTCCGAATTTACAATTAGCATTATCATTTGTGTTTAGGATTTGGCCCACTTTCCTACACTCCCCTACATACGATAACTAATCCGTCCCCCACGACGCGCCTGTCCGGGCTGCGTCGTGGTCTTTCGTGGCTTTCCTCTTGCGCGAGGTGGACGATGACGGACTTTTCCAGCAGCTTCGGTGTCGACGGTGGGGCGGGGGATCGGCCTGTGCCCCTCCAGCCTGTGCCCCTCCACCATCCTCCCTTCGACAAGCTCAGGGTGAGCGGAGATGGTCCCCCTCCCCCGCAGGGGGAGGAACAGGCGCCTCGGTTCGGGCGGGGGTGGGTTCCCGCCTCGCGCGACATTGGTATTCCGGGCGAGCAGGCGGGCGCTTCGTCGACCTCGGGCGCGACGGAAAGGGTCCGGGAGCGCGAGGGCGATGGCCCTCGCATCTTTTCTTCTCCTTCTCCCCATGTCTCGCACACGGCGTGGGACGCCGACCGCAAGGTGCGGTTCCTCGACCAACTCTCGCAGAAGGGCGACGTGCGGGCCGCGTGTGCATTCGTGGGGATGAGCCGGACTTCGGCTTATCTGCTGCGGCGGCGCGATGCGGTGTTTGCGGATGCGTGGACGGCGGCTCTGGTGCTGGCGCGGCGGCATGTCGAGGAGGTGCTGGCGACGCGGGCGCTCGATGGGGTGGAGGAGGCGGTGTGGTTCCGGGGAGAGCTGGTGGGCACGCGGCGGCGGTATGACTCGCGGTTGTTGCTGGCGCATCTGGCGCGACTCGATGTCGCGGGCGAGGGGCATGAGGCTCTGGCCGAGCGGTTCGACGAGGTGCTGGCGCTCGTCGCCGGGGAGGAGCCTTGCGCGGATGTGCCGGGGATGGAGGAGGGCGCGGCGCTGCCTCCGGAGCGGGCGGACTATGTCGCGGCGGCGGGGGAGGCGCGGTTTGGCGATGCGCGGGAGGCGTGGCTCGACGCGGTGGATGCGATCGATGCCGCGGCCGGGTACGTGCAGCCGCTGGACGAGGGGGAGATCGCGGCCGAGGGTGAGGGGGAGGCGCCGGACTATCCGGAGGCGCCGGTGCGCGGGCCTTTCCTGCGTGAGAGCGGCGCGCAGTGGGATCGCTGGCAGGCGCGCGCTTTCGCCCGGGTGGACGGGGCGCTCTCGGGCGCGGAGGGCGCGGCGCCGATGGAGTACAAGTCGCTCGGGGGCGGGGCCGGAGTTGCGGCTCTGGACCGTGTCAACCGTGTAAACCTGCCCGCGCCTCGTCGATGGGGAAGCACGGCTGGGCAAAAGTGTTCGGGGGCCGGGAACGCTTGTCCCGCTGCGCTGTTATCGGGAGTGAAGGCCGGCGCGGCGCTTCCCCCACCCCCTCCCAGCTGCGCCGGCCGACCTTTTTCCCTGAAAAGTCAGCCCTGCTAGCAGGATCAGTTGCCGAGGACGGCCAGTTCGACCTTGCCGCTGCCCATGCGGGTGATGCCGAGTTCGTCGGCGGCGGCATCGGACAGGTCGATCACGCGGTTGCCGTGGAAGGGCCCGCGATCGTTGATGGTGACGACGACCATTTCGCCGTTGGCCGGGTTGGTGACCTGTACCTGCGTGCCGAAGGGCAGGGTGCGGTGCGCGGCGGTCAGTCCGTCGGGCGCGTAGCGTTCGCCGCTGGCGGTGCGGGCGCCCTTGAGGTGGCGACCGTAGAAGCTGGCGATGCCGCCTGCGATGGGGGTGATCTCGATCTCGTCGGCAGGTGCTGCGAGAGGGGCGGGAACTTCTGCGGCGGCGACGGCGTTGACGCCAGCGACAGGAGCAAGAACGAGAGCTTGCGAGACGACCGGGGCTTCAGCCTGAGCGGGGCCTGCGAAGGGCAGGACGACGGCAGCGCACAGCGCCATCAGGCTGATCGGACGTACTTGCAAAACTTACCCCGCTTCGTCGTTGACGATGGCGGGAGTCCTACCTGCGCGGTTTTCCGAAGGCCATACACGCAAAAGCGGCCCGTCGCGCTTTGGCAACGGGCCGCCGGACTCTGTTAACCTAGGGGCAATGTTTACTTGGCCCGATTATTGGGCGTCACGCTGGGCCAGCAGGCGCAGGCGAAGGGCGTTGAGCTTGATGAAGCCCGCCGCATCCTTCTGGTCGTAGGCGCCGGCATCGTCCTCGAAAGTGACGTGGCGTTCGGAGTAGAGCGAGTCGGCGCTCTTGCGGCCGACGACCGAGGCGTTGCCCTTGTAGAGCTTGAGGCGCACGGTGCCGTTGACGCGGGCCTGCGAGTGGTCGATCGCGGCCTGCAGCATCTCACGCTCGGGGGCGAACCAGAAGCCGTTGTAGATGAGCTCCGCGTACTTCGGCATCAGCTCGTCCTTGAGGTGCGCGGCGCCGCGATCGAGCGTGATCTGTTCGATGCCGCGGTGGGCGCGGGCGTAGATCTCGCCGCCGGGCGTCTCGTACATGCCGCGCGACTTCATGCCGACGAAGCGGTTCTCG
>JASGGD010000124.1:0-14774 GCA_047605225.1 Novosphingobium sp. | reverse complement strand
GACGATCATGGCGATGCCGCAGAACATCGCCGCCTCCACGCGGCTGGGCTGGCGCAGCGCCGATGCCATGTGGCGGCTCGCGGGCGATACCGCGACCGACTACAACCACTATACCAAGCGCGCGATCCTGGGCGGCATCTATGCGGCGACGCTCCACGCCTTCGCGCGTGACACCAGCGAAGACAAGGCCGAGACGCGCGCCTTCCTCGACCGCCGGATCGCCGGGATCATGCGCTTCGAGAAGGCCAAGGCGCAGCTGCTGCGCAAGCCCGACGAGCGGTTCAGCATGACCCGTTTGCTTGGCCGGATGCGGTATCCGGCGCGCTGACCATGGCATCCTCCCTGTCGCGAAGCGATGGGGAGGTGGCGCCGACGAAGTCGGTGACGGAGGGGGCCTTGTATCGTCCGCCCCCTCCACCACCCGCTGCGCGGGCGGTCCCCCTCCCCATCCCCATCGCTTCGCGACAGGGAGGATTTGCGGATATCGTTTCAAATTCTTGCCCCCGCTAAAACCCGTACTTTCGCTATTGCGATCCGGTTGCAATTAAGGATGTTATCTGGCACCGCGCCTCCCATGACTCTCGATATGCTTCCTATCGGTCGGTCCGCGCGCATCGTCGCCGTGCACTGGCCCGCGCTCGTCCAGGAAGAGGCGCGCAGGCTCCGCGCCCTGGGCTTGGAGGAGGGCGCCAGGATCGCGGTGTCGCATCGCGGCATCCTGGGCGGGCGCGACCCCATCGCCATTACCGTTGGCCGCATGACCGTGGCGGTGCGCCGCGCCCATGCCGCCGCGATGGAGGTCGAGGAACTGTGAGCCGTCAACGCAAGATCGCGCTCGTCGGCAATCCGAATGCGGGCAAGAGCGCGCTGTTCAACGCGCTGACCGGCGCGCGGCAGAAGATCGCCAATTATCCCGGCGTCACCGTGGAGCGCAAATCGGGCCGTTTCGTGCTGCCCACCGGCGAGCCGGTCGAGATGACCGACCTGCCCGGCGCCTACGGCCTCGACCCGACCAGCCCGGATGAGGAAGTGACCGCCAAGGTCATCGCCGGCATGTTCCCCGGCGAGGCCGCGCCCGACGTGCTGGTGGTGGTGCTCGACGCCTCGAACCTCGAACAGCACCTCGTCTTCGCGCAGGAACTGTTGGCGCTGGGCAAGCCCACCGTCGTCGCGCTCAACATGGTCGATCTGGCCGAGCGTGATGGGCTGGTGCTCGACGCCGCCGTGCTGGCCGAGGAACTTGGCGTCCCCGTCATCCCGACCGTGGCCGTGCGTCGCCGGGGCCTTGCCGAACTGGGCGAGGCGATAGCCAATGCCGGAGAGCGTCATCCCGGACCCGGCCTGACCGCGCTCGGCCAGACCGAACGCCGCGTCGCCGCACATGCGATGGCCGATGCGGCGATCCTGTCGGAATCGAAGCGCCATCGCCTGCATGCGAAGCTGGACCAACTGCTGCTGAACCCGTGGGTCGGCCCGGTGATCCTGCTGGCGATCCTCTTCGTGGTGTTCCAGGCGGTCTTCGCCTGGGCGACCCCGTTCGCCGATGCGCTCGACGCGGGTGTCAGTGCCCTCCACGACGGTGTCAAGGCCGCGCTGCCCGAAAGCCTGCTGCGCGATCTGCTGACCGACGGGGTGATCGCGGGCGTTGGCTCGGTGGTGGTGTTCCTGCCGCAGATCGTAATCCTCTTCGCCTTCATCCTCGCGATGGAGGCATCGGGCTACATGGCCCGCGCCGCGTTCCTGATGGACCGCATGATGGCGAGCGTCGGCCTGTCCGGCCGCAGCTTCATCCCGCTGCTCTCCAGCTTCGCCTGTGCGATTCCGGGCATCATGGCGACCCGCTCGATCACCGACCCCAAGGACCGCCTGACGACGATCCTGATCGCACCGCTGATGACCTGCTCGGCGCGCCTGCCGGTCTATGCGGTGATCATCGCCGCGTTCATCCCGCACACCAGCGTATGGGGCGGCATCGGCCTGCAGGGACTGGTGCTGTTCACGCTCTATGTCGTGGGCGTGGTCGGGGCCATGGTCGTGGCGCTGCTGCTGCGCAGTTCGATGACCAAGGGCGCCGCCTCGGGCTTCATCATGGAACTGCCCAAGTACCAGCTGCCGCGCCTCAAGGACATGGCGATCGGCCTGTGGCAGCGCGCGTGGATCTTCCTGCGGCGTGCGGGCACGATCATCTTCATGGTCACCGTGGTCCTGTGGGTCATGCTGAATTTCCCCAAGGCTGGGCCGGGCGAGAGCCAGGTCGATGCCTCGATCGCGGGCAAGGTGGCGAACGGCCTCGCCTATGTGGTCGAGCCGATCGGCTTCAACCGCGACATGGCACTCGCGCTGATCCCGGCGATGGCCGCGCGTGAAGTGGCGGTGTCCTCGCTGGCGACGACCTACGCGGTGGACGCGGGCGACGACGAGGACGAGCAGGCGCTGGAACTCGGCGACCAGCTCAAGCGGCGCTGGACACTGCCGATGGCGCTGGCGTTCCTGGCGTGGTTCGTCTTCGCCCCGCAGTGCATGTCGACGATCGCGGTGACCCGGCGTGAGACCAACGGCTGGAAATGGCCGACGTTCATGCTCGCGTACCTGTTCGGGCTGGCCTATATATCGGCAGGCGCGACGTACTGGATCGCGGTGGCGGCGGGGCTGTAGCTGGGGAAATCACCTCGGTTTAACTGGCCCATGCCCCTGCCGATGGGCTAACCCGTCCGCCAGATTCAGAACGAAAGCGATTCCCGCATGGCAGGCAGCGTCAACAAGGTCATCATCGTCGGCAACCTGGGGGCCGACCCCGAGGTCAAGTCGTTCCAGAACGGCGGCCGCATCGCCAACTTGCGCATCGCGACCTCCGAAAGCTGGAAGGACCGCGCCACCGGCGAGCGCAAGGAGCGTACCGAGTGGCACTCGGTCGTGCTCCAGAGCGACGGCCTCGTCGGCGTCGCCGAGCGCTTCCTGCGCAAGGGCTCGAAGGTCTACATCGAAGGCCAGCTGCGCACCCGCAAGTGGCAGGACCAGAACGGCAACGACCGCTACACCACCGAAGTCTCGGTCGGCGGCGTCGGCGGCGTGCTGACCATGCTCGACGGTGCGCCGGGCGGCGGCGGTGGCCAGCGCGGCGGCGGCGGTGGTGGCTGGAACGAGGGTGGTTCCTCGGGCGGCGGTTTCGGCGGCGGCCAGCGTTCGGGCGGCGGCTCGCGCGGCGGTGACGACTGGGGCGGCTCCTCCGGCGGTTCTTCGGGCGGCAGCGAGTGGGGTCGCACCGGCGGTTCCTCGGGTGGTTCGGGCGGCGGCTTCGGCGACGATCTCGACGACGACATCCCGTTCTGATCCCTTCTCGCCGCACGTCGGCGAGCAGCGACAATCTCTACAGACCGCCTCGGAAGCCCACCGCTTCCGGGGCGGTTTCGTCATGCCCGGCGTGATCTTTCGGAGGGCGGCGGCGGAAATCGGAAAAAAGTCCTTTACGTAACAGTCAAGCTGCGCAATTGGCCTTTCTGCTAATGCATACGATTCGCATTAGCGAAGGGGAAACAATTATGCTTCGTAGTTTTGCCGCCCGCGCGCTTGGCGGGGTGTCCGCCATTGCCTTCTTCGTCGCCGCTCCGGCCCATGCGCAGGACGCTGCCGCCGCCGACAAGGACACGCAGGCCGGCGAATTCCTCGGCACCATCGACATCGGCGAGAGCACCCGCGCCATCCAGACCGACACCGCGACGCCGATCACCGTGATCGACCGCGAGGAGATCGAGGACCGCCAGGCCTCCACCATCGCCGAACTGCTGGACTCGGTGCCCGGCGTGACGCTCATCAACGGCTCGACCCCGATCGGCTCGGGCATCAACATCCGCGGCTTCGGCGCCAACGGCACTTACGGCACCGACCAGAAGGTCGCCTTCGTCGTCGACGGCGCCACCACCGGTTCGGAAGAGATCTACCGCGTGGGCACGCAGCTGTTCACCGATCCGCTGCTCTACAAGAGCGCGCAGGTGATCCGCGGCACGGTGGGCAGCTTCGAATGGGGTTCGGGCATCATCGGCGGCGTCGTTCTGCTGGAGACGAACGACGCCTCCAGCGTCCTGCACGGCAAGACCGGCATCACCGCCAGCCAGACCGTTTCGGGCCAGACCAACGGCAACGGCTTCGCCACCTCCACCACCGTCGCCGCGATGCCGACCGAGCAGTTCGAGTTCCTTGCCAACTACACCTGGCGCACCCAGAGCACGCAGCAGGACGGCCACGGCGATGACATCGGCAACAGCAGCTTCGACCTGCCCAGCTTTCTGGTGAAGGGCGCGTTCCACTTCGGTGCCGACAACGCCCACACCATCGCCGCCAGCTTCAACCAGACCACCACCAGCGACCGCGACGTGCCTTACGACAGCTTCGGCACCACGGCAGGTATCTTCGGCAACGTCGATCGCGACACCAAGAGCCAGGTGCTGACGGTGTCCTACGGCTACAAGCCGGCCGATAACGACGCGATCAACCTCCAGCTGCTCTACACGTACGCCAATCAGGAGATCGACCAGAGCGCTGTGGGCGTGCCGATCTCGGGTGTGCTCGATGCCGATCACCGTTACGAGACCTCGAAGATCACGCTGAAGAACGCCGCGCTGTTCTCCACCGGGCCGATCCGCCACAACCTGCACTTCGGCGTCGAGTACATCCACAAGAAGCGCGCCGACGCCAGCAGCGCTCCGGGCGGCACTGACAACCGCATGGCCGCATTCGCGGTGGACGAGATCGGCTTGTTCAAGGGCTTCACGCTGAGCCCGGCGATCCGCTGGGAAACCTCGAACATCAAGTCCAACCGCACCGGCACGCCGGTTTCCTACAACAATGAGGCATGGATGGGCGGCGTTTCTGCCCGCTATGAACTGCCGTTCGGTCTGGCCGCCTTCGGCAGCTGGGCGCGCACGCGCAACCTGCCGATCATCGACGACCTCGACAACGCCACGTACATGAATCAGCCGGAAAAGAGCCGGACCTGGGAAGCGGGCGGCTCGTTCGATCGCACCGACCTGCTCGGCAAGGGCGATCACCTTGCGGTCAAGGTCAACTACTACGACACCGAACTGACCGACAACACCGCCTACTCCGGCGTGCGAGAGGTTTACCTCGACGGCTTCGAGGTCGAGGCGTCCTATGCCACCGCAAGCGGGATCTACTTCGACTTCAACGCCACCATCCCGGACGGCCAGCGCCTGCGCACCACTGGCGTGATCGACGACTGGACCAACCTGCCGCAGAAGACCTACATGCTCTCGGCGGGCAAGCGTTTCGGCAAGCTGTTCGACGTGCGCTGGGAAACGACCCTCGCCGAAGACCTCGACATCAACGGCACCGAGCACGAGGGCTTCGACGTCCACAACCTGCGCGCCACGATCACGCCGAGCGGCGGCATCTTCGAGAACGTCGCGCTGCGCCTGAGCGTCGAGAACATCTTCGACACCTATTACCAGTCGGCGCTGTCCACGCGCCCGGCGGTGGGCCGCAATTTCAAGGCCGCCCTCTCGAAGATGTTCTAAGGGGGGCGAGGCGGCCATGGCTACCTGGATGGGCAGATCCGAGTTCGGGACAGGTCCGTTCGCGCGGATCGACCTGAACGCCATGGCCGCCTCGGTCACCGCGCATGCCGTGGTGGCGGCGCTTCTGATCTTCACCTGGGGCGAGACGGTACTGGTGGAGGGGGGAACCCGCTCCCGCCTCGTCAGCATCGACCTGTCCATGCGCGAAGGCGGTCCCGGCCCGAAGATGCAGCCACTGGCCGAGATGCAAAAGCCGCAGGCGGTGACGCCGCCGGAAGAGGTTCCCTCACAGGCCATCGTCGCCGAGCCGAAGGCTGCCGCTAAACCCCAGTCGCAACCGGCGGTGCAGGCAGGCGGCGGCGGGCAGGGCCGCACTGGCGATGGCACCGCCGCGACGACCACCCGCCAAATGCCGGTGGCCAAGCTGATCCCCGCAGCCGCGCTTGTCACTCCGATCGCCGCCGCACCCGGCCCACAGGCGCGCCCGGCGGCAACCGGGGCGCAAAGCGCGGCCGAGGCTCAGGGGAAAGGTGGCAGCGGCGGCGGCAATACCGATCAGGCGGGCAATTCCGCCGTCAGCAATTTCAGCGGCCGCGTCTACCAGCATCTCAAACGCTACCAGCGCGGCAATACCATCGGCGCGGGCGAAGTGCTGATCGCCTTCACCGTCGAGGCGAACGGCGCCGCGCGCGGGGTGCGCGTGGCGCGCACTTCGGGTTCCTCGCGCTTCGATCATGAGGCGATGGCGCTGGTGCGCCGGGCTTCGCCGTTCCCGCGTCCGCCGGACGGCGAGGCGCACAGTTTCACTTTCGAGATCACCGGACAATGATGAGGACCGCTTCGACCATGACCAAACTTTCTGCAGGTATCGCCGCGCTGCTCTGCGCCGCTGGCATCGCTCCGGGCGCCGCGCTCGCCCATACCTCGTACCTGCTGCCCAAGGTCTTCGCGGCCAATACCGAGCGGATGGTGACGGTGGAATCAGCCTTCGCCGAGAAGTTCTTCCACCCCGAAGTGCCGGTGGATTCAAAAGACTATCACGTGGTCCTGCCCGACGGATCGCGCGGCAACTTCCAGACAATCACCCCGCTCAAGCAGATGGTGGTGCTCGAAAGCGCGCTCGATGCCGAGGGGACCTACCGCTTCACCACTGGCGTGCGCCTCGGCCGTGTAGGCAAGAGCGCGCTGGTCGGCGGTAAGTGGCAACCGGTCCATGGCGAAGTGCCCAAGGAGGCCACGCAGGTCCGCACCAGCCAGACCGAGACCGTCGCCGACGCCTACGTCTCCAAGAAGCAGCCGACCCGTGCGCCTGTCGATGTGGCCATCGGCCGCCTGCGCATCCAGCCGGTGACGCACCCCAGCGAGCTTTATCTCGACACCCCGTTCACGCTCAATGTACTGTTCGACGGCAAGCCGCTGGCCGGGCAGGAACTGGAGCTGGATCGGGGCGGAGCGGACTATGAGGAGGCGGTCAGCCACCGTCAGGTCAGGACCGACGCGCAGGGCAAGGCCGTCCTCAAGTTCGACCGCCCCGGCATTTATGTCCTGATGACCCGCCACCGCGCCGACGCGCCTGCAGGCTCGGGCACCGACGAGCGCAGCTACACGACCTCGCTCACGTTTCAGGTCGAAGAGTAACCTCGGCCAGGTCGAAGAGTGATCCCGATTTCCAGTTCAACGGAGAAGACCATGACCAAGACTCACCTCATTGCGGGCCTCGTGCTCGCCCTTACCGCTAGCCAAGGCGCGCTTGCCCAGTCGGCGGAGGAGCGCCGCGCCGCTCCCGGCCACGGCAAGGAAGCGTTCCTGCGCGAGAACGACGCCGACCACGACGGCCGCGTCACCGCCGCCGAATTCGCCGCCGCCCGCGCCGCCAAGTACCGCACCTTCGACCTCGACGGCGACGGCAAGGTGAGCGAGGCGGAATACGTCGGCGAGTTCACCGGCCGCTTCAGCAAGGACAAGCCGGCGCCGGAAGGTCAGGTCAAGCAGGCGCATGTGCGCTTCGGCGTTCTCGACACCGACAAGGACGGCAACCTGACGCTGGCAGAGTTCAACGCCTCGGGCGAGCGGATGTTCGAGCGGCTCGACACCAACGGCGATGGCGTCGTCGATGCGGCGGATACTTCGGGTTCGTATTGATACGAAGCGTATAAAACCCTCCGTCATTCCCGTCTTCGCGGGGATGGCGGAGGTACGTTCGGTGGCGGTCAGGCGCTGGCCGTGAGGTTCTCCGCCGGTCTCTGTTCCAGAGCTTCCGTCAGCTTATCGAGCGTCACCGCCAGCCGCTCGTCCAGCAGCGCGAGCAGTTCGGTCCAGCCAGAGAGGCCCTCCAGTTCGCCCGCGCCGTCCGAGACGCCGCGCAGGCCGATCATCGGCACGCCGAAGCGCTGGCACGCGCGCAGCACCGCGTAAGTCTCCATGTCGACAAGGTCGGCGTCGATCGTCTCGTAGTCCTCGCCGCCGACGATATCGCCGCCGGTGGACAGCGACGCGCGCGGCACATCCGGCAGCAGTGTGGGCAGCGGCAGCACGGCAGGATGGTCGGCGAACGGCGTGACCCCCTTGGCGAAACCGAGGCGCGAGGCGTCGATGTCGCGCCAGGACACGCTCTCCACCTGATAGACCTCGCCGAGCATGCAGCGCCGCGATCCGGCCGAACCGAGCGTGACCACCAGATCGGGCAAGTCCCCCGAAGCCTCCAGTTGCTGCAGGCACGCGGTTGCGGCGATCGCCGCCTCTACCGGGCCAACGCCGGTCATCAGCGGTGTCATCCGCGCGCGAAGATGGGGGCCGTACTCATGGTCCAGCGCCATGACGAACAGCACCCGCATCCCCGCTATCGATGTCGGTTTCACACCACGCTCCTGGAATCGCCATCGATGGACGGCTTGATTTCCGGAGCGGTGCCGTGTCAGGTCGTGCGATGCAAGCCCATACCCGTTCGACCATCGCCGCCGCCGCCTTCGCCATCCTTACCGGCAGGAAGGTCGCCGGGATTTACGACCACTCCATCAGCGTAGACCTGCAGATCGCGGCCGAGTTCCATGACGGTCGCCTGCAGGGCTTCGATGGCACGCGGGGCGTCAAGTTCGGCGGAACCCTGCCCGAAGTCTACGACGCCGGGGACAAGACCTTCGTGTCCATCGAAATCGACGGCGCTCAGGTCAAGGGCTACGACCGCGCCTCATCGACCTTCTTCGCGGCGCGAGTGGAGGATGGGCTGGTGCAGGTCTACGACTACGGGCAGGGCGCGTGGTTCGCCTACGACGTGCAGGACCCGCAGGCACCCAGCGCCTACCACCGCGCCGCCGATCCAGCCTAGACTTTACCGGGCGCGGGGGGCGCCTTCGCCGCCTCGCGCTTTTCCATGTGCTTCTTGAGGGCATAGCCGCCCACCGCCGCCGCGACCAGACCGACCGGCCCGAGCCGCCGCAACACGCTCGTCGCGGCAACGCCGAGCACTGCGCCACCAGCACCATCGACGCCGCGTACATGCTGCGCGACCTGACTGCCTGCGATCGCGCCCAAAATCTTGCCGAGCATTTGCTGTCTCCTTTGCAGAAGGAAGGATCGGCGCGCGGCTTTGTTCCGCCCTTTCCGGCGATGTGACGAGTGTTCCAAGCGCTCAATCGCGCAAAAATCGGCGATTCATACGCAAATACTATGCAGCCGTGCGGTTGCCTGTCTCGAATTCCAACGCCGCTCCATCCTAATGGCTCTGCTGCATTCGACTCGTTTCGCACCTCTCGCGACATGAGCTTGCAGGAGCATTACCCATGCAGGACATCCTCTGGATCGGCCTGACCCTCGCGTTGCTGGCGGCTAGCCTTGGCTATGTCCGCCTGTGCGACAAGGCATGAGGGGCAGACGGACATGACCATCGATCTGTGGCTCGCGGGCTTCACCGCCATCGGCCTTCTCGTCTACCTCGTCGCCGTGCTCGCACGGCCCGAGCGGTTCTGAGGGGGCGCCGTCATGACTCTTCAGGGATGGCTGTTCATAGCGGCTTTCGTCGGCACCTTGCTGGCGCTCACCAAACCGATGGGGCTGTGGCTCCATGCGCTTTACGAGGGCCGTCGCACGCCGCTTCATCGTGTGTTCGGCCCGGTGGAGCGGGGCTTCTACAAGCTGTCGGGAATCGACCCGGACGAGGACCAGCCGTGGCATCGCTACGCGGTGCACATGCTGGCCTTCAACGCGGTGCTGCTGCTGCTGACTTATGCGGTGTTGCGCCTGCAGGGCGTGCTGCCGCTCGATGGCCTCGGCTATGCGGGCATCGGCGCGGACGGGGCGTTCAACACCGCCGTCAGCTTCACCACCAACACCAACTGGCAGTGGTACGTGGGCGAGGCGGTGATGAGCAACCTGTCGCAGATGCTCGGCCTGACGATCCATAACTTCCTCTCGGCCGCCACCGGCATCGCGCTGGCCTTCGCGCTGTTCCGGGGCTTCGCGCGTCGCAGTGCTACCGGCATCGGCAACTTCTGGGCCGACATGACGCGCGTGACGCTCTATCTGCTGCTGCCGATCTGCGTGGTCTATTCGCTGTACCTGATCGCTGCCGGCGTGCCGCAGACGCTGGCGGCATCGGTCGACGTCTCGACGCTGGAAGGCGTGAAGCAGACCCTCGCGCTCGGCCCCGTCGCCTCTCAGGAGGCGATCAAGATGCTGGGCACCAACGGCGGCGGCTTCTTCAACGCCAACTCCGCCCACCCCTTCGAGAACCCGGACGCGCTGACCAATCTGGTCCAGATGCTGTCGATCTTCGTGATCGGCACCGGCCTGACCTGGTGCTTCGGCAAGGCGGTGGGCAACACCCGTCAGGGCTGGGCGATCCTGGCTGCGATGCTGACGATCTTCCTGATCGGCACCGCCGTGGTCTATTGGCAGGAAGCGAGCGGCAATCCCGTGCTCCATCACCTCGGCGTGGCCGGTGGCAATATGGAGGGCAAGGAAGTCCGCTTCGGCATCGTCGCCTCCGCGCTGTTCTCCGTCGTCACCACGGCGGCCAGCTGCGGCGCGGTCAATGCGATGCATGACAGCTTCACCGCGCTGGGCGGCATGATCCCGCTGTTCAACATCCAGCTGGGCGAAGTGGTCGTCGGCGGCGTCGGCGCGGGGATCTACGGCTTCCTGCTGTTCGCCATCCTCGCCGTCTTCGTGGCGGGTCTGATGGTGGGCCGCACGCCCGAGTACGTCGGCAAGAAGATCGAGAGCCGCGAGGTCAAGCTGGCGGTCCTTGCGATCGCGGTGCTGCCGCTCATCATCCTGGGCATGACGGCGGTGGCCTCGGTGTTGCCCGCCGGGCTGGCCGGGCCGCTCAACAAGGGGCCGCACGGGTTCTCCGAGATCCTCTACGCCTTCACCAGCGCGGTGGGCAACAACGGTTCGGCCTTCGCGGGGCTGAGCGCGGGCACGCCGTTCTACAACGGCATGCTGGGCGTCGCCATGTGGCTGGGCCGGTTCTTCGTGATCATCCCGATGCTGGCGATCGCGGGCAGCCTTGCCGCCAAGAAGTACACGCCGGAGACGGCAGGCAGCTTCCCCACCACCGGGCTGCTGTGGACGGGCCTGCTGATCGGCATCGTGTTGATCGTGGGCGGCCTGACTTTCCTGCCCAGCCTCGCCCTTGGCCCGATCGCCGATCATCTCGCGATGATCCGTGGCCAGCTTTTCTGAGGACTTTCCCATGTCCCGATCGCAAACCAATTCCCTGTTTACCGCAGACCTGATCGTTCCGGCGATCGGCGATGCCTTCCGCAAACTCAACCCGAAGGAGCTGATCCGCAACCCGGTGATGTTCACCACCGCCGTCGTCGCAGTGCTGCTCACCGTACTGCTCATCGTGGGCAAGGACGGCCTCGACGCCGGGTTCAAGATCCAGCTGGTGCTGTGGCTCTGGCTGACCGTCCTGTTCGGCACTTTCGCCGAGGCGCTGGCCGAAGGGCGTGGCAAGGCGCAGGCCGCCAGCTTGCGCGCCACCAAGGCGGAACTCACGGCCAGGCGGCTGAAGGGAGACGGCACCCGCTTCGACACCGTTGCCGCCAGCCAGCTGAAGAAGGACGACATCGTCCTCGTCCAGACCGGCGACCTGATCCCGTCCGACGGCGAAGTCGTCGCCGGTGTCGCCTCGGTCAACGAGGCCGCAATCACCGGCGAGAGCGCCCCCGTCATCCGCGAGGCGGGCGGCGACCGCTCGGCGGTGACGGCGGGCACCCGCGTCATCTCGGACGAGATCCGCGTGCGCGTCACCGTCAATCCGGGGCAGGGCTTCCTCGACCGCATGATCGCGCTGGTCGAAGGCGCAGAGCGCCAGAAGACCCCCAACGAGATCGCGCTGACCCTGCTGCTGGTGGGCCTGACGATCATCTTCCTGATCGCCGTCGCCACGATTCCCGGCTTTGCCAGTTATGCGGGCGGCTCGGTGCCGGTGGCGATCCTGGCGGCGCTGCTGATCACGCTCATCCCGACGACGATCGCCGCACTGCTCTCCGCCATCGGCATTGCGGGCATGGACCGGCTGGTGCGTTTCAACGTGCTGGCGAAGTCCGGCCGCGCGGTGGAGGCGGCGGGCGACATCGACGTGCTGCTGCTCGACAAGACCGGCACCATCACCGTGGGCGACCGGCAGGCCAGCGAGTTCCGCACGGTGGGCGGCGTGGGCATGAGCGAACTCGCCGAAGCCGCGCTGGTCGCCAGCCTCGCCGACGAGACGCCCGAAGGCCGTTCCATCGTCGTACTGGCGCGCGAGAAGTTCGGCCAGACCGCGACGGCGCTGCCCGAGGGGGCCGAGGTCATCCCCTTCACCGCGCAGACCCGCATCTCCGGCGTCAACACCGGCGGGAGGATCATCCAGAAGGGCGCGGTTCAGGCGATCCTCGCCGCCAACCCCGGCGCAGGCACCACGACCGCCGCCACCGAACTGCGCCGCATCGCCGACGAGATCGGCCGCGCGGGCGGCACGCCGCTGGCAGTCGCGGTGGATGGCAGACTGCTGGGCGCGATCTTCCTCAAGGACATCGTCAAGGCAGGCATCCGCGAGCGCTTCGGCGAACTGCGCGCGATGGGCATCCGCACCGTCATGGTAACCGGCGACAATCCGCTGACGGCGGCCTCGATCGCGGCGGAATCGGGGGTGGACGACTTCCTCGCCGAAGCCACGCCGGAGGACAAGCTGGCGCTGATCCGCAAGGAACAGCAGGGCGGCCGCCTCGTCGCGATGTGCGGCGACGGCACCAACGACGCCCCCGCGCTGGCGCAGGCAGACGTCGGCGTCGCCATGAACACGGGCACGCAGGCCGCGCGCGAGGCGGGCAACATGGTCGATCTCGACAGCGACCCGACCAAGCTGATCGAGGTCGTCGGCCTCGGCAAGCAGCTGCTGATGACGCGCGGTGCGCTGACCACGTTCTCGGTAGCGAACGACGTGGCCAAGTACTTCGCGATCATCCCGGCAATGTTCGTGACGCTGTATCCCGGCCTCGGCGTGCTCAACGTGATGGGGCTGTCGAGCCCGCAGAGCGCGATCCTTTCGGCGATCATCTTCAACGCGCTCATTATCCCCTGCCTCGTCCCGCTGGCGCTGAAGGGCGTCACGTACAAGCCGATGGGCGCGGGGCCGCTGCTGGCGCGCAACCTTGCGGTCTACGGCCTTGGCGGGCTGGTGGCGCCGTTCGTCGGGATCAAGCTCATCGATCTCGCGGTCGGCGGGTTGGGACTGGCGTGACGGCATAGGCACCTGTCCCGCCGTCATCCTGAACTTGTTTCAGGATCCATCGTGCCGATCGACCGGCAGTGTGAACGGCGAAATGGACCCTGAAACAAGTTCAGGGTGACGAGGGAGAGGGACGCAGGTTGCCGGGTGCATTCAAGGGTTTGGCTTCGGCCAAGGAGACAGACACATGACCAACGATATCACTTCCTCGCTGCGCCCTGCGCTCGTGATGACCGGGCTGTTCGCCGTGCTGCTCGGTCTTGCCTATCCGCTGGCGATGACCGGGATCGGACAGGCACTGTTCACGAGGCAGGCCAACGGCAGCCTCGTCACCGAAAGCGGCAGGGTGATCGGCTCCACCGTCGTGGGCCAAGCCTTCACCTCCGAGCGCTACTTCAACACCCGGCCCTCGGCGGCGGGCAAGGGTTATGGCGGCCTCGCCTCCTCCGGGTCCAACCTCGGCCCCGCCTCGCAGGTGCTGCACGACCGGGTGCAGGCCGATCTTCACCGTTTGCAGGCTGCGACACCAGGCCGTCCCGTTCCGTCCGACCTGGTGACCACCTCCGCCTCGGGGCTCGATCCCGATGTCAGCCCCGAGGCGGCCTTGTATCAGGTGGACCGCGTGGCCCGCGCCCGTGCCATCGAACCCGAGGCGCTGCGCCGCCTCGTCGCGGGCAGCATCGAGGAGCCGCTGCTCGGCTTCATCGGCGAGCGCCGCGTCAATGTGTTCGAACTCAATCGACGACTGGATGCATTGCGCGCTAAGCCGGTTACGTGAACGAACGCGTGAACGATCCTGGCCGCCCATCGCCCGAAGCCCTCCTGCGCGCCGCCGCGCGGGAGGGTCGCGGCCGTCTCAAGATATTCCTCGGCGCCGCGCCCGGCGTCGGCAAGACCTGGGAGATGCTGACCGAAGGACACCAGCGCCGCGCCGCCGGTGTGGACGCGGTCGTCGGCGTCGTCGAGACCCACGGGCGGCGCGAGACCGAAGCGCTGGTCCTCGGCCATGAGATCGTCGCCCGCCGCGATGTCGATCATGCCGGGCACAGCCTTGGCGAGATGGATATCGACGCCATCCTCCTGCGCGCGCCGCAACTGGTGCTGGTGGACGAACTGGCGCACACGAACGCGCCGGGTTTGCGCCACCCCAAGCGCTATCAGGACGTCGAGGAACTGCTCGACGCCGGGATCGACGTCTATTCGACGCTCAACATCCAGCACGTCGAGAGTCTGAACGACGTCGTCGCCTCCTTCACTCGCGTCCGTGTGCGCGAGACGGTGCCGGACTCGATCCTCGAACTGGCCGAGATCGAAGTCGTCGACATTCCGCCCGACGAACTGATCGAGCGCCTGAAGGACGGCAAGGTCTATATCCCGCACGAGGCAACGCGCGCGCTTGGGCACTTCTTCTCCAAGACCAACCTCACCGCCTTGCGCGAACTGGCGCTGCGCCGCGCTGCGCAGGCGGTGGACGCGCAGATGCTGGAGCAAGTGCGCGCGCATGCGCTGGCAGGCAGCTTCGCGGT
>JASGGD010000123.1:0-14805 GCA_047605225.1 Novosphingobium sp. | reverse complement strand
GTCGAGCGCCAGCGCCCGCGCGGTCGCGGCGCGGTCGGCTGCCGCGACCAGCGCCTGCGGGTCGAACGGCTTGGTCAGGAAGTCCCATGCCCCGGCCTTGAGCGCGTCCACCGCCATCGCCACGTCGCCGTGCCCGGTGACGAGGATCACCGGCAGGTCGGGGTCGCGCTCATGCAGTGCCCGGAACAGTTCGGTGCCGGACATGTGCGGCATGCGTACGTCGGAAACGACGATCCCCGGCCACTCGGCGTCGATGGCATCCAGCGCGGGCGCAGCCGAGGCGAAGCTCTCCACGACGAAGCCCGCAAGCGTCAGCACTTGCGCCGTCGAGATGCGCAGGTCCGCATCATCCTCGACGAGCGCGACGCGCCGCGCCTGTCCGGGGGACTGATCATTCATGGTGCGCGCCTCAATACGATCGCGAAGCAGGCTCCCGTGTCGGAAGCCTCAAGTTGCAGGGTGCCGCCGAAGTCTTCGACGATGTCCTTGGAAATGACGAGGCCAAGCCCCAGTCCCGTCTGCCGACTGGTGGCAAAGGGCGTGAACAGGCGGTCGGCGACTTCGGGAGCGATGCCCGGCCCATTGTCGCGAATGGTCATGCGGACGGTCTTCACATCCGCTTCCAGCGCCAGTTCGATGCGCGCACCGGCCTGCCCTTCCAGAGCCTCGAGCGCGTTCTGCAGGATGTTGACGAGCACCTGTTCCAGCCGGACGTGCCCGCCAAGCACCAGCAGACCGGACGAGACTTCAGGCACCACGAAAGTGACGTGCGACAGGCGCTCCTTGAGGAGCAGGCACGCGCCCTCGATGACCTCGATCAGCGGGATGGGACCACCCGCGCGGCTGCCCTTGCGGGCAAAGCCGCGCAATTCGGCAGTCACCGCGCCGATGCGCTCGGCCAGACGATCGATCGCCGAAAGGTTGTCGCGCACGGCATCCTCGGCCCCCATGTCGAGCAGTTGCCGAGAGGTCGCCGCATAATTGCGGATTGCGGCGACAGGCTGCGCGGTCTCGTGCGCGACGCTGGCGGTGACCTGACCCAGCGTAGCGAGGCGGTTGGCCTGCCGCAGACCCTCACGCAACTGCGCGGCGTGCTCCTCGGCGGCAGCGCGGTCTTCGATCTCTCGGCGCAAGTCGATGGTGCGCTCGGCCACGGCGGCTTCGAGCTGCGCGGTATGTTCGCGGCGGCGGCGACCACGCTCACGCACGAAGGCCGCGAGCGCGCAGAGTGCCAGTGTCAGCAACGCAGCGCCGAGCTGCGCAGCCCGCACCACGGCGTCGACTGCACCCTGCAAGGGAAGCGCCAGATTGACGCGCCAGCCAAGGCTGTCAGCCGTCGTCGTCGTCAGGAGATGGTCGCCGGTCTCGCCCTGCACGACGAAACGGCCGTCCTTGCGCTCGCGAAAGGGCACTGGCTTGAGGTCACCGACACCGATCAGTTCGCGCTCCCGCCTGCCCTGCTCAGGCGGCAGCGGCCGAGTGGCCGAATAGCGCCAGTCGCGGCGACTGGTGACGAGGATCACGCCGTTGCGATCGGTGACGAAGGTAACGCCATTGGCTTCGCGCCATTGCTCCTCGACGCGGTCGAATTCCATCTTCATCACCACGACGCTGTCGCCCGCCGCGCGCCGCGCGAAGAACAGGCCCGGCCTATGGCTGACGGTGCCGAGCGCGAACTGCTCGCCGATACCGCTGCGCAACGCCGCCCGGAAATAGGGCCTGAAGCTGTAGTCCTTGCCGAGAAAACTGCGCGGGTCGCGCCAGTTGCTCGCCGCGAGGGTCAGGCCATCCTTGCGCACGATGTAGATGATGGGTGAGCCGAGATCGCGCGAAAGCCGCTCCAGCTTGGCATTCATCACCGCTTCCGAACCCGGTCGGCCCGCCACGAGCGCGACAAGGTCCTGATCGTCCGCGAGCGCAAGCGGCAGCAGCCGGAAGCGCGCGATCTCGCTGGCCAGCAGCGCCTGCCGCAACCGCGCGTCGATGGCAGCCTGCGCGGCGAAGCGCGCGGTGGCGCCTTCCCGCACCACCAGCCCGGTCAGGAACGCCACCGCCGCAGCGCATGCCAGCGCCGCCGTGAACCACCAGAGATACCGCGATCGAACCACGCGAATCCGCCTAAGCCAAGTCGGGATTATGTGCAAGTTTCTGCACTAAACGTGCATTCACCAGGGCAAATTCTTAGACAGCGGTATCGAAAATATTTCTTCATAATGTTGATATTTATGGATTTTTACAAAAGTGCAATTCCTCTTTGCACGCAATGAAACGGGCTGCAGTTTGACCCTAGGCACGAGCGTCACCCCAAGGGTGTCGTCGGCGTCCCGAGGATGACGAAGGCTTTTACGTATGCATTATGATCCGTCGCACATTCAGCCCGTCGCTGCGAAGCGCTGGTATACGCACCTCTACGTCCAGGTTCTCGCCGCGATCACCGCCGGCGTCCTGCTTGGCCATTTCTATCCGGCGGTCGGGGAATCGCTGAAGCCGGTCGGCGACATGTTCATCAAGCTGGTGAAGATGGTGATCGCCCCGGTCATCTTCCTCACCATCGTCACCGGCATTGCCGGAATGCGCGATCTCGGCTCGGTCGGGCGCGTAGCAGCAAAGGCCTTCGCTTACTTCCTGTTCTTCTCGACGCTGGCGCTGATCGTCGGCATGACCGTCGCGAACGTCGTGCGGCCCGGTGCGGGCTTCAACATCGATCCCGCCACGCTCGATGCGGGCAAGGTCGCCCAGTACGCCGAAAAGGCGCACGAGACCTCGCTGCTCGGCTTCCTCAACGCGATGATCCCCGACACGCTGGTCTCCTCGCTGGCGCAGGAGAACATCCTGCAGGTGCTGGTCGTGGCGATCCTGTTCGGCTGTTCGCTCGCCGCCATCGGCGAGCGCGGCGACAAGGTCCTCTCACTGCTCGAGGACATTTCCGCCGTCGTCTTCAAGCTCGTGTCGATCGTCATGAAGCTGGCCCCCATCGGCGCGTTCGGCGCGATGGCCTTCACCATCGGCAAGTACGGCGTCGGCAGCCTCGCCAACCTCGCGCAGCTGGTGGCGACGTTCTACCTCACCTCGATCCTGTTCGTGGTCGTCGTGCTCGGCGCGGTCGCCAAACTGTGCGGCTTCTCGATCTTCAAGCTGATCGCGTACCTCAAGGCCGAACTGCTGCTGGTGCTGGGCACCTCCTCCTCGGAAAGCGCCCTGCCCGCCCTCATCGAGAAGATGGAGCGCGCCGGCTGTCCCAAGGCCGTCGTCGGCCTCGTCGTCCCCACCGGCTACTCGTTCAACCTCGACGGCACCAACATCTACATGACGCTGGCGGCCCTGTTCATCGCGCAAGCCTGCAACGTCGACCTGACGCTGGGCCAGCAGCTGCTGCTCCTTGGCGTAGCGATGCTGTCTTCCAAGGGCGCGGCGGGCGTTACCGGCGCAGGCTTCATCACGCTGGCAGCCACCCTCTCGATCGTGCCTGACGTGCCGGTCGCGGGCATGGCGCTGATCCTGGGCGTGGACCGCTTCATGTCGGAGTGCCGCAGCCTCACCAACTTCGTCGGCAATGCTGTGGCAACCGTCGTCGTCTCGCGCTGGGAGGGCAAGCTCGACCACGCGCAGCTCGACGCGGCGCTGTCCGGCCACGCACTGCCCGAGCCAATGCTCGCTGCGGCCGAATAAAACCAAAAAACGACTACAGAGCCACAAGGGTCGCACCCCATGACTACCGTTACTTCGCGGCTTCGCGCCGCCACCCTGCCGCTCGCCCTGGCGACGGCCACCTCGCTGGCACCTGCGGCTGCCCACGCCGAAAATGCCGCTTACCCACAGGCCTTCAACGGCGACGGCGCGGTGACCGGCAGCTACTCGCTCTCGCGCTGGGCCGAGGACTGGACCTCCATGGCCGATCCGGCAAAGCGCGACGATCCGCTCGACCGGCTCAAGTACATCCCGCTCGACAGTGACGGCGATGTCTACCTCACCCTCTCGGGCGAACTGCGCCTTCGCGTCAACCAGACCACCAACCCGAACCTGCGCGAGGCCGAGGCCCAGCGGCAGGACATCAACCGCATCGTCGGCGGCGCGGATCTCCATATCGGCAAGCACTTGCGGTTCTATGGCGAGGTCGCCCATGGCGGCATTTCCGGCCGGAACCTGGGTGTTCCTGCGGCCACCCTGCGCAACGACGTGGTGATCCAGCAGTCCTTCGTCGAGGCCCGGACCGACATCGGCGACGTCGATGTCGGCGTACGCTACGGCCGACAGGAATTCGTCGATGGCCCCAACCTGCTGGCTTCGCAGCGCGACAACAACACCATCCGCTACACGATGAACGGCTGGCGCTTTTATGCACGTGGATCGAAGCTGCGTATCGACGCCTTCGACTTCCGACCCACCGCCTACGGCGACCTTGGCACCGGCGACGACGTCAACGATCCTGCACGCCGCTTCTCCGGCGCCTCGGTCGGCGTGATGCTGCCCAAGACGATCCTCGGTAACAAGGCGAACCTTGCCTTCGATACCTTCCTTTGGCGGCGTCACAACGACGTGGGCGCATGGGGCGGGCGCGTAGGCCCGGCAACGCGCTACTACCTCGGTGGCTGGCTGCGCGGCGACGTGGGGGCGATCAACCTCGACTGGTCGGTGAACCGCCAGTGGGGCTACTACATGGACCAGGACATTTCCGCCTGGCAGGCGTTCATCGCCCAGACCTACCGGCTGGGCAAGAGCAAGACCGCCCCGAGGGTCGGCGTCCATTTCGACTACGCCAGCGGCGGGGGCGGATATGGCAACGGCAAGCTGCGTAATGCCTACTCGCCATTCGGGAACAACATCTATTTCAGCTACCAGTTGTACCTGACACCCTCGAACCTGCGCGCCGTCACGCCGAACTTCAGCTTCTCGCCAGTCAAGAATGTGCGCGTGCTGGCCGAGTATGAATTCGCCTGGCGCGACAACGTCCATGACGCGGTCTACCGCGCCAACGGCCAGCCCTTCGCCGGCACCCAGAACGGCACGGCGCGCAAGGTGGCCGAACTGGCGCGCCTGCAGATGGTGTGGACGATAACCCCGCGCCTGTCCTTCACCGGCCGCTACGAGCACCTCGATGCCGGACCGGCGCTGACCGACGCGGGCTACAAGAGTTCGGACTTCCTGGCCGGATGGCTGAGCTACAGGTTCTGATTCAGTCCCGTGCCTCTAGGTAGGCGAGGATCACCGCACGGTTCTGCCGATTGGCCTCGAACCGCGTCAGGTCCGCATCATTGGCGAGGATCGCCGCAATGATCCTCGCCCGCCCCTCGCGCCATGCCGCACCGTCGTCATCGAAGACCTTGAGGTCCGGAGCGGTATGCGCGGTGGAGTAATGGAGCGTCACCCGCGTCAGCATCTCGAACAGCGGGCGGCGGACCATACGGAACAGCAGTTCCTGGAACTCCATCTCGAAGCGTCCGCAATCCATCATTGTCGCGCAGGCGGGTAGCCGCTCCGCCAGTGCGACCAGCTTGCCGCGCAACCCCGCGTCGGTACAATGCGCTGCCGCCGTCGCCAGTTCGTTGAACAGCAACGAGGTCATGTCGAGCGCCTCCTCGTAGGACGCCGGGTTCATGCGCATGTAGGCGTGCAGGCCCCGCTCCAGCGCTGCGGCATCGGGCCGCGCGCCGTAGTAACCGCCGCCGGGGCCGCGCCGCACTTCCAGCAATCCTTCGTGCTCCAGCACCCGCGCGACCTGCTGCAGGGTGACGATCCCCACCTCCAGCGAGCGCGCCAGTTCGTGCAGCGACCCGATCCGCTCCCCCTCGGGTACCGCGTAGATCCGCTCGCGCAGGACCTCGGTGGTGCGAACGATCAGGCTGGCCTTTTTCCCGCTCATAGCATTCCTAATAATATGCCTATTATGTGTATTTCAGTTCGAAAAATGGCATAATAGCGCACAATTCAAGTCAATTGACCACCTATTTATCGGTCGATAGCCTTCCTCTCATCGAAGCGGCGCAGCAGTTGCCGCAGGAGAGGAGAGCAGTGTCATGGGCTTCCGCATGCCCGCCGTTTCCCTGCCTGAATTCGCGCATGTCATCGGCGAAAGCGCCGAAACCGCCGGCACTGGCGAGACTTTTGCCCACGTCTATCCCGCCAGCGGCGAAGTCACCCGCGAGATCAGGCTGGCAGGCACCGACGACGTCGATCGCGCCGTCTCCGCGGCCCTTGGCGCACATCCTGCGTGGCGCGCCATGCCCGGCGACAAGCGCCGCGACCTGATGTTTCGCCTCGCCGCGGTGATCGAGGAGCACGCGGCCGAAATGTCCCCGCTGCTGAGCGCCGAGAACGGCTCGATCATGCTCGCCGGGCCGCACATGAGCGCGGATGCAGCGCAGAAATTCCGCTACTTCGGCGGCTGGGCGGACAAGCTGGAAGGCCGCACCGTGCCGACCTGGGGCGGCCCCGCGCACGACTACGTCGCGTACGAGCCTTACGGCACCGTCGGAGTGATCGTGCCCTGGAACGGACCGCTCTTCGCCGCGACCATGGTGATGGCACCGGCGCTCGCCGCCGGGAACTGCGTGGTGCTGAAAGCACCCGAAACCGCGCCCTGGTCGATCATGAAGCTGGTCGAGCTGATCCGGCTTGCGGGCTTTCCGCCCGGCGTCGTCAACCTCGTCACCGGCGGCGCGGATGTCGGCGCGGCGATGGTCGCGCATCCCGGTATCGACAAGATCGAGTTCATCGGCAGCGGCGCCACCGCGAAACGGATCCTTGCGAGCGCCGCGCAGTCGCTCAAGCCGGTGGGGCTGGAACTGGGCGGCAAGTCGGCGGTGCTGGTCTTCGCCGACGCGGACCTTCAGGCGGCCGCGAAGCGCGGGCTTTCCGGCGCCGTCAGCGCCAACGGACAGGGCTGCGTCAACGGCACCCGCCTGCTGGTGGAGCGCTCGATCTACGAGCCCTATGTCGCCATGCTCAAGGCCATGGCCGCGCATGTGAATGTCGGCGATCCCTTCGCGATGGACACCGTCATGGGCCCGGTGATCTCCGAGACGGCGCTGAACCGCATCCACGACATGGTGTCGCGCGGCGCGGCCGAGGGCGGGCAACTGGTCTGCGGCGGCGAGCGCATCGGCGGGGACCATGCCGGCGGCACGTTCTACCCGATCACGATCCTCGCCGACGTGGCCCCCGATAGCGAAATCGCCCGCACCGAAGTGTTCGGCCCGGTCCTTGTGGTCACCCCCTTCGATAGCGAGGAGGAAGCGATCGCGCTGGCGAACGGCACCGATTACGGCCTCGGCGCCTATGTCCACACCACCGATCTGACCCGCGCGCACCGCGTCGCCGGGCAGATGATGGCGGGGCAGGTGCAGGTCAACGGCTCGGGCGAGGCGATGACGCCCTGCGTGCCGTTCGGTGGCATGAAGCATTCCGGCCACGGCCGCCTCGGCGGGATCGAGGGGCTGCGTGAATTCCAGCAGGTACGCAACGTATGGATCAACCTCCAGTGACCCTGCTCGATCCCGCCGCGCGCAGCGCCGCCGGTCTTGCCACGCAGGCGCAAGTGACCGGGCGAGAGGCACCGCCGCCGACCACGCTTCTGGAGGAATCCTGGCGCGACTTCGTCTTCGCCGAAGTCTGGACGCGTCCCGGCCTGCCGCGCCCCGCGCGCTTCCTCGTCGCCATGGCCTCGGCCGCCACCTGCGGGCTGGCAGACGGGCAGATCGACGACTTCGTACGCGGGGCGCTCACCACCGGCGCGCTGACCCTTGCCGAACTGCGCGAGGCCGCACTGCATCTCGCCGTCTATTCCGGCTGGGGCAATGGCGGCAGGCTGGATCGCGCCGTCACCCGCATCGCCGAGGCGCTGGACCTGCCGCCCGCCGAAGTCCCCCCGATCCGCGCCGAGCCGTGGGACGCACAGGTGCGCAACGACCAGGGCCATGCCGAATTCACGCAAGTCATGACCTTTACGCCCGGCCCGCCGAACTCGCCCTATCTGGTGGGGATCAACAATTTCGTCTTCGGCGAGATGTGGCGACGACGCGGCCTCGACGAACCCTCGCGCCGCTGGATCACCCTCGTCGGCGTGTGCGAATCCGGCGCCGAGATCCCGATCCGCAGCCACATCCACGCCGCCATGGCGAGCGGAAACTGCCAACCGGAAGAGATGCTGGAGTTCGTGCTCCAGTACGGCACCCACGCGGGCTGGCCCAAGGCCTCGCGGATCAACGCCGTGGTGATCGAGATGATCGCCAAAGTGGAGAAGGGACTTCCCTGGAATGGCTGAGGTGGGTTTCATCGGCCTCGGCTCGCAAGGTGCGCCGATCGCGGTGCGGATGATGGCGGGCAATGCGCTGACCGTCTGGGCCCGGCGAACCGAGGCGCTCTCCCCCTTCGTCGAGCAAGGCGCGAAAGCGGCGGCCTCGGTGGCGGAACTCGGCGCGGCCTGCGACCATGTCGGTGTCTGCGTGGTCAACGACGCGGACGTTGTCGAAGTCTGCGACCGCCTGCTGCCCGCCATGCGCCCCGGCAGCGTGCTGGCGATCCACTCGACGATCCTGCCGCAGACTTGCGAGGCGCTTGCCGCAAAGGCAGAGGAGCGCGGTGTCCTGCTGCTCGACGCGCCCGTCAGTGGCGGCAGCCCGGCGGCCGAGGTCGGCACCCTCACCGTGATGTGCGGCGGCAGCGCGGAGACCTTCGCCAGAGCCCTTCCCATGCTGCGGACGTTCGGTGCGAAGATCGTGCTGCTCGGCCCTCCCGGCGCGGGGCAGCGGGCCAAGATCGTCAACAACGCGCTGCTGGCGGCCAACATGGGCCTCGCCCACAGCGCGCTGGAGATCGCCGAGGGGCTGGGCGTGGACCGTGCGGCGCTGGCCGACCTCATCCAGGCATCGAGCGGGCGCAGTTTCGGTTTCGAGGTCTACGCCCGCCTGCCTGCCCCACCCGCCTTCGCGCACGGCGGCAGCCTGCTGTTCAAGGACGTGCAACTGCTCGGCGCGATCGTGCACCCCGACAATCCGCTCGCGATCGCCGCGATGCCGTTCCTCGACGCTGCGGGCGTCACCGGAGAGACGCCATGATATTCGAGAACCTCAATCTCGCGGGCAAAGTCGCGCTGGTGACCGGCGCTGCTTCCGGCCTCGGCCGCGCGACGGCACTGAAGCTGGGCGCCGAAGGTGCCAGGTTGTGGCTGGTCGACGTCGATGCCGCAGGTCTTGCGGAAACCATCAGTCTGTGCGGTACCGAGGCGCGCAGCGAAGTAGCCGACCTCTCCGATCCCGCCGCCTGCCACGCCACCGTGACCGGCGCGATCGCGGCCTTCGGGCGGCTCGATGCGCTGTGCAACGTCGCCGGCCTGATATACCTCGCCAACACGCCCGAGATGCCGCGCGATCGCTACGAGCGGACCATCGACGTCAACCTCAACGCGCCTTTCTTCCTCTCGCAGGCGGCAATCCCGCACCTGCTGGAAACGAACGGCGCGATCGTCAACGTCGCCTCCTGCGCCTCCTCCATCGGCGAGGCCTATGCCGCCGCCTATTGCGCCAGCAAGTGGGGCCTCATCGGCATGACCAAGGCGATGGCGATGGAATTCCAGAAGCAGCCCATCCGCATCAACGCCGTCGCGCCGGGCGGCATGATGACCAACATCGCCGCGAACTACGCGCCGCCCGAAGGCTGCGACTTCGACCTGCTCAAGCGCTTCTCCGGCATGCGCGGGCTGGTCGAGGTGCAGGACGTGGCGGACATGATCGTGCTGCTCGCCTCGGAGGCCGGGCGCGGATTTCATGGCGCTTGCCTCTCGATCGACGCAGGGATCACGGCCGGGTGAATTTTCCATCCTTCGTCATTCCCGCGAAGGCGGGAACCCATCTGACGCCGGAGCAACACGAAGGCCCGCGAGATGGATCCCCGCCTTCGCGGGAATGACGAAGAAGGAGAAGCAAAGAAGGATCGGTAACAATGACATTTTCTCTCGATCAGTTCCGGCTCGACGACAAGGTGGCGGTGGTCACCGGCGCGGGCGGACGCGGCAATTCCATCGGGCGCGCCTATGCGCTCGGGCTGGCCGAAGCGGGTGCGGCGGTCGTCGTCGCCGACCTCAACGGTGAAGGCGCTCAGGCTGTCGCCGAGGAAATCATCGCGGCGGGAGGCAAGGCGATCGGCGTGCAGTTGGACGTGGCGGACGAGCCCTCCACCCTCGCGATGGGCGCGGCGGCGATCGAAGCGTTCGGGGGTGTCGACATCCTCGTCAACAACGCCGCGCTGATGGTCGATGTCAGCTACGACAATTGCGAAACCGTCAGCCTTGAAGCGTGGAACCGGGCCTTTGCGGTGAACCTCAACGGCGCGCTGCTCTGTGCCCGTGCGGTGATCCCCTCGATGCGGGCGCGCGGCGGCGGGCGGATCGTCAATCAGACCAGCGGCGGGGCGTTTCCGGCGATCGGGCTCTACGGCATTTCCAAGCTGGCGCTGGTGGGGCTGACGACGACGCTTGCGAAGCAACTGGGCAAGGACGGCATCACCTGCAACGCCATCGCGCCGGGCAACGTCAAGTCGGATGCCGGCAAGCTGCTGGTGCCGGACGATTCCCCGTTCATCCGGTTTCTCGACATGACCTGCGCGCTGCGGTCACGCGGCGAACCGGACGAACTGGTCGGCACGGCGATGCTGCTGTGCTCGGAAGCCGGGCGGTGGATCACCGGTCAGACGATCCACGTCGATGGTGGCTGGGTGCTGAGACCCTGAGCCTACCCGCCGTCATTGCGAGCGTAGCGAAGCAATCCAGTGCGGTTTATGCTGCCCTGGATTGCTTCGCTACGCTCGCAATGACGAACCTGGCTAGCAGCACTTGCCCCCGCCCGCGCCGCCGAAGCGTGCCTGCTCGCGGTTGCGGAAGAACTCCACGCGGGTCATCGGCGTGGCGTCCGGGTGCGCGCGCGCCATGTGGGCGAGGTAGACCTCATACGGCGGTTGCCCGACCATGAGCCGCAGCATCTGGCGCAGCATCTTCATTCGGCCGGGACCATATGCACGGGGCTCTCGTTCACCGTCGGGCGGTCTTCACGCAGCGCCGCCATGCAGGTGCGCACGGTGAAGAACAGCAGCGAGATCACTACCGCGAGGAAGATCACGCAGAGCCCGGCGTCGACGCGGTCGTTGAAGACGATGGCCTGCATCTGCTCCATCGATTTCGCCGGGGCAAGGATGGTGCCGGCCTCGATCGCCGCGCCGAACTTGGTGGCGTGAGCGAGGAAGCCGACGGTCGGATCGCTCGACAGCAGCTTGAGCGATCCGGCGCTCAGCGTGCAGATCAGCAGCCACACGGTCGGGATCACCGTGACCCAGGCGTAGCGCTGCTGCTTCATCCGGAACAGCACCGTCGTCGCCAGCATCAGCGCCACGGCGGCGAGCATCTGGTTGGAGATACCGAAAACCGGCCACAGCGTATTCACCCCGCCCAACGGATCGGTGACGCCCTGATAGAGGAAGAACCCCCAGCTCAGCACGCACAGCGCCGTCGCCACCACGCCCGGCAGCCACGAAGTCCCCGCGCGGAACGAAGGCACCGCAAGGCCGATCAGATCCTGCAACATGAAGCGCCCGGCGCGCGTACCCGCGTCGACGGCGGTGAGGATGAACAGCGCCTCGAACAGGATCGCGAAATGATACCAGAACGCCTTCATCGCGGTGCCGCCCGCGACATGGCTGAATATTTCGGCCATCGCTACGGCCAGCGTCGGCGCGCCGCCGGTGCGTGAGACGATGGTGTGCTCGCCGACGTCGCGCGCGGTCTGGACGAGAAGGTCGGCGCTCACCGGGAAGCCCATCGCCGTCACCGCATGGGCGGCGCTGGCAGGGTCGGTGCCCAGCACGGCGGCGGGGCTGTTCATCGCGAAGTAGATGCCCGGATCGAGGATCGAGGCGCCGACCAGCGCCATGATCGCCACGAAAGCCTCCATCAGCATCGCGCCGTAGCCGATGAACGGCGCGTCGGTCTCGATGCCGATCAGCTTGGGCGTGGTGCCGCTGGCGATCAGCGCGTGGAAGCCGGAGACGGCACCGCAAGCGATGGTGATGAACAGGAACGGGAACAGCGCGCCCGACCAGGCGGGGCCGCCTCCACCGACGAACTGGGTCAGCGCCGGCATCCGCAACGGCGGCGCCATGACGACGATGCCGACGGCGAGCGCCGTGATCGCGCCGATCTTGAGGAAAGTGGAGAGGTAGTCGCGCGGCGCCAGCAGCAGCCACACCGGCAGCAGCGAGGCCAGCGCGCCGTAGCCGATCAGGATCCAGCACAGGGTCTGCGGCGTGAAGGTGAACAACGGTCCCCAAAACGCCGAGGCGGCGATGTTCTGACCGAAGACGATCGCCGCGATCAGGCCGACGAAGCCCAGCACCGACACCTCGCCGATGCGCCCCGGCCTGATCCAGCGGGTGTAGACGCCCATGGCCAGCGCCAGCGGGATCGTCGCGGCGACGGTGAACATGCCCCAGGGGCTCTCGGCCAGCGCACGCACCACGATCAGCGCCAGCACCGCCAGGATGATCACCATGATGAGGAATGCGCCGGCCAGTGCGATGGTGCCCGCGACCGCGCCCATCTCCATGCGCACCAGTTCGCCCAGCGACTTGCCGTCGCGCCGCATCGAGATGAACAGGACCATGAAGTCCTGCACCGCACCGGCCAGCACGACGCCGAAGATGATCCACAAGGTGCCCGGCAGATAGCCCATCTGCGCCGCCAGCACCGGCCCCACCAGTGGCCCTGCACCTGCGATCGCGGCAAAGTGGTGGCCGAACAACACGCGCCTGTCGGTAGCGACGTAGTCCAGCCCGTCGGCGCGATAAATCGCGGGCGTCGCGCGCCCCGCGTCCAGCCGCATCACATGCCGCGCAATATAAAGCGCGTAGTAACGGTAGGCGACAAGGAAGCAGCTCACCGCCGCGACGACGATCCACAGCGCGTTGACCGCCTCCCCGCGTGAAACGGCCAGCACGGCAAGACATACCGCTCCGACGACCGCGAGGATGATCCAGGGGATATGCTTCAAGACGTGCTCTCCAGTGCGGCATCCCGGCAGCGGCCGAGATCGCGGGCCGCGACCGGCCCATCTTGCTATGCTGCACCTAAAGACCACCAGCCCCCAGGGATCAACCCCGCAGCGGATGCAAAATCAGCCGACCAGCTTGCGCGTGCGTCCATAGAGGAACGCCACCAGCGCGAAGAACAGCGCGGTTCCTCCCACCAGCGCGGGGACCTCGAAGCCGTCGCCCACCAGCGCCAGCGGCGCATCGCTGTTGGTCCCGGCGACGATGCCCGCGAAAGCGACGCCCCACAGGCTCTCGCCCACGATCATGCCGGTGGCGG
Source organism: Novosphingobium sp. (assembly GCA_047605225.1). Taxonomy (GTDB): domain Bacteria; phylum Pseudomonadota; class Alphaproteobacteria; order Sphingomonadales; family Sphingomonadaceae; genus Novosphingobium. The sequence continues at coordinate 1,457 of JASGGD010000123.1, read as the reverse complement.
TCAGCACACCCATGCGCAGCGCGAACTCGGGGTCCTTGCGGCCTTCCGCCCAGCGGTCGTACCAGCGGCCGATGACCGAGCCGATCACGACAGGCAGGATCGCGCTCATCGGCAGGTAGATGCCGATGCCCACCGCAAGCGGCGGCAGGCGCAGGAGTCCGGCCTTGCCCAGCACTTCGTCGAGTATGATGAACGCGACGCCCGCAGCCGCACCCCAGCCGATCATAGTCCAGTTGAGGTTACCGCCCAGCACGCCCTTGGCCAGCGCCGAGATCAGCGCCGCCTGCGGTGCGGGCAAGGCGTTCGCCCCCGCACCCGGCATCCCGGCAAACCCGAAGGCGGTGTTGAGCAGGTCCAGCACCGGCGGGATCACCAGCGATCCGAATACCACGCCGATCACCAGCGCGACCTGCTGCTTCCACGGCGTCGCGCCGACGAGCTGGCCGGTCTTGAGGTCCTGCAGGTTGTCGTTGGAGATCGTCGCCACGCCGAAGACGATACCGGTGACGATCAGCGCATAGGCGACCAGCGCCGAAGCCGTGTCCGCGCCCTGCTCGCGCCCGAACAGCCCGACCAGCATCAGCGAGGCCGCGACGACCGACAGGATGCCGATGCCCGACACCGGCGAGTTCGACGCGCCGATCAGGCCCGCCATATAGCCGCAGACCGCCGCGATGAGCAGGCCGAAGACGACCACGAAGACCACCGCGCCCGCGATCAGCACCAGTTCGCTTCCGGCCAGCGGACCACCGGCGATGACGCTCCACAGCAGCACCGCGATCGGCACCATCATCGCCAGCGCACCGAGCGCGACGGCGGTGATGGGAAGGTCCTGCTCCTCGATGGCCAGCGCCTCGCCCGCATGGCGCGCACGGCTTGCCGCCATGGCCGAGCGCACGCCGCCGATCACCGGCCCCGCGATCCGCAGCAGCGTCCATACCGCCGCCACGCCGATCACGCCCGCGCCGAAGAAACGCACATCGCGCGAGAAAATCGCGCCCGCCCAGGCGCCGACGTCGCCCGCCATCGGGCTCTGCGCGGTCAGGATCGGGAGCAGCACCCACCAGCCGATGACGAGGCCGAGGAACATCGCCATGCCGACCGACAGCCCGACGAGATGCCCCACGCCCAGCAGTGCGAACGACAGGCCGCCGGAAATCCCCGTCGCGCCCGAGCCGGTGCGGAACCATACCGCAGCCTCGCCGACGATCAGCCGCGTCTGCGTCAGGACCGCGAAACCTGCCGAGGCAAGCGCGTTCCAGAGCAGCACGGTGAGGCCCTTGGCGCTTTCCTCCGCGCCTTCACGCGAACCCGAACCCACGCGCAGCACTTCGGCGGCGGCATGGCCTTCGGGATAGGGAAGCGGTGTATCGACCACCAGCGCGCGGCGCAGCGGGACCGAGAACAGCACGCCGAGGATGCCGCCGGTGCCGGTGATCGCGGCGGTCGTCCAGTAG
>JASGGD010000122.1:0-14923 GCA_047605225.1 Novosphingobium sp. | reverse complement strand
GCGGCGCGGGTGAACGCACAGGCGCTCGGCCTAGACCTTGCCGAAGTGGGCGTCAGCGTCGACTGCCACCCCTCGCTCGACGTGCGCCTGCCGGGCGCGCACGACGTCATCGGCGACCGCGCGCTGGGCGCCGAGCCGATGCGCGTGGCGGCGTTGGGGCGTGCGATCCTCGACGGTTTCGCGCGCTCGGGCGTCGCGGGTTGCATCAAGCACATTCCCGGCCACGGCCGCGCGATGGCGGACAGCCACAAGGAACTGCCCACCGTCACCGCCTCGGCCGAGGAACTGGAACTCGACCTCGCGCCGTTCCGCGCGCTGGCCAAGGCCCCGATCGGGATGACCGCGCATGTGCGTTACACCGCGTGGGACGCGGAGAATCCGGGCACTCTGTCGCCCTTCGTGATCGGCGAAATCATCCGCAAGGCCATCGGTTTTTCGGGCCTGCTGCTGACCGACGATCTCGACATGCAGGCGCTTTCGGGCAGCGTGCCGGAACTGGCCGCACAAGCGATCGCAGCGGGCTGCGACATTGCGCTCAACTGCTGGGCGAAGATGGACGACATGGTCGGCATCGCCAGGGCCTTGCCGGTCATGGCCGAGGAAACCGCGGTCCGTCTCGATCAAGCGCTGGCTGCAACCGGCCCCGCGACAGCGGCCGACCACGCGGCACTTCTGGCCAAGCGCGACGCCCTGCTGGCGCTGCGGGCGGCCTGACGTGGCCAGCAATCCCGGCCTCTTCGACGACTGGGACGGCGAGGAGCGTCAGGGCGCTCAGGCGGACAAGCTGTACCTGGAGATCGACGGCTGGGAAGGTCCGCTCGACCTGCTGCTCGACCTCGCGCGGCGGCAGAAGGTCGATCTGCTGCGGATTTCGATCCTCGAACTGGTCGATGCCTACCTGACCTATATCGAGGAGGCGGAGGCGCTGCGGCTGGAACTGGCGGCGGATTACCTCGTGATGGCGGCCTGGCTGGCGTACCTGAAGTCCGCGCTGCTGCTGCCGCGCGACGAGCAGGAGGACCCGAGCCCCGAGGAAATGGCCCTGCGCCTGCAGATGCGCCTCCAGCGTCTCGGCGCGATGCGCGAGGCGGCGGCGCGGCTGATGGGGCGCGATCGGCTGGGGCGCGACGTGTTCGAGCGGGGGGCTCCGGAGGGGCTGAGGGTCGATCGCAAGTCGCGCTGGCAGGTCGAGTGGTTCGACCTCGTAAGGGCTTATGGCGACGTGAAAATCCGCTCGCAGCCGGTGGTGCATATGGTGCGCGAGCGGATGGTGATGACGCTCGACACCGCGATCGCCCGCGTCGCTTCGATGCTGGGCGTGGCGATCGACTGGATGGAACTGCGCGACTTCCTGCCCGCTGCCCACGGCAGCTGGGAAAGCCCGCAATTGCGCCGTTCCGCGCTCGCTTCGAGCTTCGTCGCGGCGCTCGAACTGGCCCGCACCGGCAAGGCCGAACTGGCGCAGGAGGAGACATACGGCCCCCTGCGCCTGCGGGCACTCAAAGGCACCCAAACGTGACGCAAGACACGGCTGGCGCCCCCGACGATGTCCTTCGCGCCGTCGAGGCGACCCTTTTCGCCTCCACCGAACCGCTAACGGCGGATCAGGTCGCGCTCCACCTCGGTCTCAGTGAGAAGGGCGGCGATGTCCGCCCCGCGCTCGCCGATCTGCAGCGGCATTATCAGGGGCGCGGCATCCACCTCGTCGAGCGCGGTGGCCGCTGGCATTTCGAGACCGCGCCCGACCTTGCCCACCTGCTGCGCCGCGAGAAGGAGGACGTGCGCCGCCTCAGCCGCGCCGCGACCGAGGTGCTGGCGATCGTCGCCTACCACGAACCCGTCAGCCGCGCCGAGATCGAGGCCATTCGCGGCGTCCAGACCGCCAAGGGGACGCTCGACGTGCTGATGGAGGCAGGCTGGGTCCGCGTCGCCGGTCGGCGCGAGGTGCCGGGGCGGCCGGTGATCTATGCGACGACGCCCGCGTTCCTCGATCACTTCGGGCTGGGCTCGCTGAAGGAGCTTCCCGGAATCGACGAATTGCGCGCGGCGGGCCTGCTCGACCCGGTTGACGAGGACATGATCGAGACGGCGCTGGGAAGCAAGAATCCTCGCATACCGGACAACGCGGATTCCGAAGATGACTGACATGCGACCGGTGAAGGACAGAACCATGACGGGCTGGCAACTTCGCGTCAAAGCGCCTACATGCCCCCTATGACCGGTCGGAATCGACCGCGCTTTTGGAGTTGAGGTTATGGGTAGCTTCTCGATCTGGCACTGGCTGATCGTTCTCGTGATCGTGCTCGTGCTGTTCGGACGCGGCCGCGTTTCGGAAATCATGGGTGACTTCGGCAAGGGCATCAAGAGCTTCAAGGACGGCATGAACGAGGAAGAGGCCCAGAAAGCCTCGGGGAAGGCCAAGGAAGCCTCGGCTCCCGCCGCCCAGATCTCGTCGCAGAAGGCCGATCCCGCGCCGACCGCGACGGAAGTGAAGAACGAACAGGCCTGAGCGCTCGGGGCTGATCGGGGATGTTCGACGTCGGTGCATCCGAACTGTTGATGATCGTCATCGTGGCGGTCGTCGTCATCGGTCCCAAGGACATGCCGATGGCGCTGCGCACGGCCGGTCGCTGGATCGGCAAGATGCGCAAGATGTCGAACCACTTCCGGTCCGGCATCGACGCCATGGTGCGCGAGGCCGAGCTGGAGGAAATGGAGCGCAAGTGGCGCGAGCAGAACGAGGCCATCATGAAGGCGAGCCCGCAGCTCCCCTCGATGAACCCTTCTGCCGACGACATGCAGGCGCCTTCGATTTCGCAGCCCGCCACGTCGCAGTCGGCCCCGGTCGATGACGCGCCTGACAATTCCGCAGAGGTGAAGACCGAAAACCGGCAGGCCGAGCTGCACCTGCCTCCCCCGCCGCCCTGAACCGTGGCTTGAGGCACAGACCATGCAGCCCTTTCGCATCTCCGACATCGACGACACCCAGGCCCCGCTGCTCGACCACCTGATCGAGCTGCGCGGCCGTCTGCTGCGCGCCTTCATGGCCTTCGCGCTGGCCTTCGCGGTGTGCTTCTATTTCGCGGGCGACATCTTCTCGTTCCTCGTCCGCCCGCTGACCGAGGCGTTCCCGCCCGGACAGGGCAAGCTGATCTACACGAAGCTGTACGAGGCGTTCTTCGTCGAGGTGAAGATCGCGATGTTCGCGGCCTTCTTCGTCAGCTTCCCGGTGATCGCCAACCAGATCTGGCAGTTCGTGGCCCCCGGCCTTTATGCCAAGGAAAAGAAGGCGTTCCTGCCCTTCCTGATCGCGACGCCGGTGCTGTTCACGATGGGCGCGGCTTTGGCCTATTACGTAGTGATGCCGACGGCTTTCCACTTCTTCCTGACGTTCGAGGGACAGAAGGGCGGCCTCAAGCTGGAGGCGCTGCCGGGCACGGGCGACTACCTCGCGCTGGTGATGCAGTTCATTCTGGCCTTCGGGATCAGCTTCCTGCTGCCGGTGCTGCTGATGCTGCTCAACCGTGCGGGCATGGTCACGCGTGCGCAGTGCGTGGGCGCGCGGCGCTATGCGATCGTCGGCATCTTCATCATCGCCGCCGTGGCGACTCCGCCCGACGTCGTCTCGCAGCTGTTGCTGGCGATCCCGCTGCTGATGCTGTGGGAAGGTACGCTGATCCTGATGTGGTTCACCGAACGCCGCGACGCCAAGGAACGCGCGGCCGAGGAAAAGGCCATTGAGGAAGAGGCGAAGGCTGCCGGGCACGCGGCGGCGGAGTAGCCGGTCCGTGCCGTAATGCGCCGTCAGGCGCATTCCCAATCGGGCTCCTGCAGGTTTTCTGACGCAGTTGCTAAGCTGTCTGCTGCAAGGCTGCGGTACAATGGCCGCACTTTGACTGTAAATTCGCCAATGCACAATTTTCAGGCACCGATTGCCCGAATATTGAACACAAGATTTCCCAAACCCGGCACATCATATGCGACAGATTGTTTACTGACCGGGTAAATCGCCCAAATGCGGTCTTTTCGCAGGCGCACACTCGGCCTATCAGTAGCACCACCGCATTGGCACGATTCTTGATGGGAATCGCGCGCGAGGCTTCTGGTTCCCGGACCGGTTCCCTCAAAATACAGTCCGGGTGCAAGTGCAGGGGTCCAGGCAGGCGTGAAGAAGATCGAAGCCATCATCAAGCCGTTCAAGCTCGACGAAGTGAAGGAGGCGCTGCACGAAGTCGGCGTCTCGGGCATCACCGTCACCGAGGCGAAGGGCTTCGGGCGCCAGAAGGGCCACACCGAACTCTACCGCGGCGCCGAATACGTCGTGGATTTCCTTCCCAAGGTTAAGCTCGAAGTCGTCGTGCCCGACGCGCTGGCCGAACGCGTGGTCGAAGCCATCGCCGACGCCGCACAGACCGGCCGCATCGGCGACGGCAAGATTTTCGTCGTTCCCGTCGAGACTGCCGTGCGTATCCGCACCGGCGAACGCGACGACGACGCGCTCTAAAATCACAGGAACGGGATGCAGCGGCTTGGGGGTCGTCGCATTCTTGCAATAAAATCAACCCTATCCTCTTTCGGGATCGGAAGAGTAACGCTGGAGAACCAAGAAAATGGCTAGTGCAAAGGACGTCCTCAAGAAGATCAAGGACGAGGAGATCGAATGGGTCGATCTTCGCTTCACGGACCCCAAGGGCAAGTGGCAGCACCTGACCATGGTTTCGACCGTCCTCGGCGAGGATGAGCTGGAAGACGGCCTGATGTTCGACGGTTCGTCGATCGAAGGCTGGAAGGCCATCAACGAGTCGGACATGATCCTCAAGCCCGACCTCGACGCCGTCTACACCGATCCGTTCTCGGCCACCCCGATGCTGATCCTGTTCTGCGACATCGTCGAACCCTCGACCGGTGAACTCTATGGCCGTGACCCGCGCTCGACCGCGAAGCGCGCCGAGGCGTTCGTCAAGTCGGCCGGTTTCGGCGACACCGTGTATGTCGGCCCCGAAGCCGAATTCTTCATGTTCGACGACGTGAAGTTCTACGACGGCTACGACGGCAACGGCTTCAAGATCGACGACATCGAGCTGCCGACCAATTCCAACAAGGAATACGAAGGCGGCAACCTCGCCCACCGTCCCCGCGCCAAGGGCGGCTACTTCCCGGTCGCCCCGGTCGACAGCCTGGTCGATATCCGCGGCGAGATGGTCTCGACCATGATCGAGATGGGCCTGCCCTGCGACAAGCACCACCACGAAGTGGCTTCGGCGCAGCACGAACTGGGCCTGACCTTCGGCAAGCTGGTCACCACCGCCGACCGCATGCAGATCTACAAGTACGTCGTGCACATGGTCGCACAGGCTTACGGCAAGACCGCAACGTTCATGCCCAAGCCGATCATGAAGGACAACGGATCGGGCATGCACACGCATATCTCGATCTGGAACGAGGGTGAGAACACCTTCGCCGGCAACGGCTACGCCGGCCTGTCGGAGACCTGCCTGTACTTCATCGGCGGCGTCATCAAGCACGCCAAGGCCCTCAACGCCTTCACCAACCCGACCACCAACAGCTACAAGCGCCTGGTCCCGGGTTACGAAGCACCGGTTCTGCTCGCCTACTCGGCGCGCAACCGTTCGGCCTCGTGCCGCATCCCCTACGGTGCGGGCACCAAGGCGAAGCGCGTGGAATTCCGCTTCCCCGACGCGATGGCCAACCCCTACCTGTGCTACGCAGCCCTGCTGATGGCCGGTCTCGACGGGATCAAGAACAAGATCCACCCGGGCGAAGCCATGGACAAGAACCTCTACGATCTGCCGCCGGCCGAACTCGCCGAAGTGCCGACCGTCTGCGGTTCGCTGCGTGAAGCTCTGGACGCCCTCGCGGCCGACCACGCCTTCCTTCTCGAAGGCGGCGTGTTCACCGAGGACCAGATCGAAGCCTACCTCGAACTCAAGTGGCCCGAAGTGCTGCGCTGGGAAACCACGCCGTCGGCCGTCGAGTTCGACATGTACTACAGCGCCTGATCCATCGATCAGCGCTGGCGACAAGTTCGCCGAGAGGGGGCGTCCGGAGCAATCCGGGCGCCCCTTTCGCGTTCCGGGTGGATGACAATTCCGGATAGCGCCGCTCTTCCTCAAGAATCCACTTTCCTACAATACCGGCGTGGATGTACCTCATGCGCACCCCGCAAGAGACGGGACCGTATCTGGCGGCGTGACCGCCGTATTCACATCTATTCGGGCGCACGAAGTGTAGTTGTTCTGCACGCGATACTGCGTGCGCCGTCTGTAGCGAAAGGGCACGTACATGAATCGCAAGCCGATCTTTGATGCCGTCCGCAAGATGCTGGGCCGTTCGTTCACACAGGCCGAAGTCGATGCGCTGGACAAGGCGATCGACCTTTCCACCGGCGGGTTGACCGCCAGCCTCGCCCCCGAGCCGGCCACTGCCCCCGCAACCCCCGCTGCGGCGACCGGCCGCGTGCTGGGCGCCGCCGGTGCCAAGCTCATCAAGAAGTGGGAAGGCTGCGCCAGGCGCCTCGCCGACGGCACTTTCGCGGCCTACCCCGACCCTGGCAGCGTCGACGGCAAGCCCTGGACGATCGGCTGGGGCTCTACAGGCTCCGACGTGAAGAAGGGCGTCGTGTGGACGCAGGCCCAGTGCGATGCGCGCTTCGACGTCGACATGGTCGATTACGTCAAGGAAGTGGCCGCCTTCATCGGCTCGGCCGTGACGTCGCAGAACCAGTTCGACGCGCTCGTCTCGTTCCACTACAACACGGGCAAGATTTCGAGTTCGACGCTGGGCAAGCTGCACAAGGCGGGTGACTTCGCCGGGGCGCAGGCCCAGTTCGGCAAGTGGATCTACAATGATGGCAAGCCGATGACCGGCCTCAAGAACCGCCGCGCGGACGAGGCCAAACTCTACGGGACAGCATGACCGAAACGAAGACCCCCGCGCAATTGATCGACGCACGCATTGCCGAACTCGGCGACTGGCGGGGGGACATGCTGGCGAGGGTGCGCGCGGTGGTTCACACCGCGCTGCCCGAGGTCGTCGAGGAATGGAAGTGGCGCGGCGTGCCGACATGGTATGCGAACGGCGGCATCGTCTGCACCGGAGAGACCTACAAGGCGGCGGTCAAGCTGACCTTCGCCAAGGGCGCCTCGCTACCCGACCCGGCGGGCCTGTTCAACGCCAGCCTCGACGGCAACGTGCGCCGCGCCATCGACATTCACGAGGGCGATGCGATCGACGAGGCGGCGTTATCGGCGCTGCTGCGCGAGGCGGCGGCGTTGAACGGGGTCAAGAAGAAGCGGTGATCCGCCGTCGTCCTGGACTTAATCCGGGACGACGTGAAGGGTTCAGCCCGGCACCGCGCCCGTCTCCACGCCGGTCCTGTCGTGGAGGGCGAAACGGTCGACGATGTCCGCGCTCGCCCGGTTGTAGCCGATCACCTCGACGCTGCGGCCTTCGCGCTGGAGCCGCTCGACCACCTTGTCCAGTGCGCCCACGCCCGAGATATCCCAGAAATGCGCCGCCGAGACGTCGATCACGACATGGCCCGCGCTCGCCTCGTCCTGAAAGGCGCGGGTGAAGCGGTCCACCGAGGCGAAGAAGATCTGGCCCGAGACGCGGTAGGTGGCGATGCCCTGCGCCTCGCTGCGCTCTACTGCGAACATGCGCTGGACCTTCCCTGCGAAGAACACGCCCGAGAGCAGCACGCCCGCCAACACGCCGAGCGAGAGGTCGCGCGTCGCCACCACAACGCCGACGGTCACCAGCATCACCACCGATGACGTGGGCGGATGGCGCCTGAGGTTCGCGATCGAGGCCCAGCTGAACGTCCCGATCGAGACCATGACCATGACCGCAACCAGCGCGGGCATCGGCACCCGGCCGACCCACGGCCCCAGCACCGCCAGCAGGAACAACAGGAACGCGCCCGCAACGAATGTGGAGAGCCTGCCGCGCCCGCCCGAGGTCACGTTGATCACCGACTGGCCGATCATCGCGCAGCCACCCATGCCGCCGAACACCGACGCGACCACATTGGCGCCGCCCTGGCCGATGCACTCGGCGCGCTTGTCGCTGTCGGTATCGGTCATGTCGTCGACGATCTGCGCGGTGAGCAGCGATTCGAGCAGGCCCACCGCCGCCATCGTCAGCGAATAGGGGGCGATGATCCGCAGTGTCTCGATGGTCAGCGGCACCTTCGGCAACGCGAAGCTGGGCAGGCCCTCGGGCAGCTTGCCCATGTCGGCCACGGTGTTGACCGGCAGGCCCATGCCGATGGAGATCGCCGTCAGCACCAGGATCGCCACCAGCGGCGAGGGCACGGCCTTCGTCACGCGCGGGAACAGGTAGATGATTGCCAGCCCGCCCGCGACCATGGCGTACGTCTGCCAGCCCACGTGGGTCAGCTGCGGCAGCTGCGCCATGAAGATCAGCACGGCCAGCGCGTTGACGAACCCGGTGATGACCGAGCGGGATACGAACTGCATCACGAGGTCGAGCCGCAGCAGCCCCGCAATCGCCTGAAACACGCCCATCAGGATGGTCGCGGCGAAGAGGTATTCGACCCCGTGATCGCGCACCAGCGGCCCGACCAGCACGGCGACCGAGGCCGTCGCCGCCGAGATCATCGCCGAACGTCCGCCGACGAGCGCGATAACCATCGCGATGGCGACCGAGGCATAGAGCCCGACGCGCGGGTCCACCCCGGCGATGATGGAAAAGCCGATCGCCTCGGGGATCAGCGCAAGGGCGACGACGATACCGGCGAGCACGTCGCGCCGCACGAAGGCGGCCCCAAGGCTTTCAGGGCCGAACCACTCCCGGCGGTAACGGGTAAGTTTATCTGACATGGGATTTCCACAACAAGGCACGATTACAGAACCACGGGCGCACAACGGCGCCAAGGTTTCGGAACATGTGTGATGTTGTCCGGCGGATCGGCGGCCGGAATAGCCACCCGGAATTGCACCGGGTCCTTGCGAATGGCCGCCTGTTAGCGCAGCCGCTACGCGCTTTGCAAGCGCCGCGGGCATTCTGGCCGGAAATGCAACGGCGGTGCCGGACGAAAAAATGCACGCCCGAAAACCGGCGGCACGATCGATCGCAGCCGTCTAAAGCCCCCCCATGCTGTTTGACCTTCCCGACCGGGACACTCTCTACGCTGCCCTTCTTGCCCGCGATGAGCGCTATGACGGGCAGGTGTTCGTCTGCGTTTCCTCGACCGGGGTATTCTGTCGACTGACGTGTCCGGCTCGCAAACCCAGGTTCGAGAACTGCACGTTCTTTCCCACCATCGGCGAGTGCATCGACGCGGGCTTCCGGGCCTGCAGGCGGTGCCATCCATTGCAGGCCGCCGCTCAGGCCAACCCGATCATCGGTGCGCTTCTTCAGGCCCTGGAGGACCGCCCGGACTTGCGCTGGACCGAGCAGCATGTCGCGCGGCTCGGCCATGATCTTTCGACCGTCCGCCGCAGCTTCAAGCGCCAGTTCGGCATGACGTTTCTCGAGATGGCCCGTCAGCGACGCATTCGCGAAGGCTTCGAGACGCTGGCGGTGGGAGGCAAGGTGATCACTGCGCAACATCAGGCCAGTTTCGATTCACCCAGCGCCTTCCGTGCCGCCTTCGCACGCCTTCTGGGCTGCGCCCCGGCAGACCTGCAGGCGGGCAGGCTGTTGCGCGCGACCTGGATTCCCACTCCTCTGGGCGACATGATCGCGATCGGCAGCCGCAGCCACCTGCACTTGCTGGAATTCCTCGATCGCAAGGGTCTGCCCGCCGAACTGAGGCGCCTGCAGGCATCCTCGAAAGAAGGGATCGGCATCGGCGGATCGCCTCCTTGCGAGCAGGCCGCGCAGGAACTGGCGGATTATTTCGACGCGCGCAGCGCAAGTTTCACCACCCCGCTCGCCCTGGCGGGAAGTGCCTTCACCCGGCAGGTCTGGAACGAACTACGCGAAATCCCGGTAGGTGAAACGCGCAGCTACAGCGAAATCGCCGGTCGGATCGGGCGCCCATCGGCGACACGCGCCGTTGCCCGAGTGAACGGCGCCAACCAGATCGCGCTAATGATCCCCTGTCATCGAGTGATCGGCGCTGACGGGTCATTGACCGGCTACGGCGGCGGGCTTTGGCGAAAGCAGCGGCTCATCGAAATTGAAAGGCAGCTCAGGATTGCCAGCAAGGAGAATGCCCGATGAATTCGCAAGTCGGCAAAATGAACCGATTTCGCCGCCTTCATCGGCCGAGCGATCCGCTTGCCCTGTTCAATGTCTGGGATGCGGGCAGCGCCGCTGCGGTCGAGCGTGCGGGTGCCAGAGCGATCGCGACCAGCAGTTGGTCGGTTGCGGCCGCGCAGGGCCACGCCGATGGCGAGCATATGCCGTTCGACGACATGCTCGCCATCGTTGCGCGGATCGTCGGAGGCACCGACTTGCCGGTCACCGTCGATTTCGAAAGCGGCTATGCTTCGGACGTCGCCGCGATCACGGAAAATGCGGGCAGGCTGCTGGATCTTGGTGTCGTCGGGTTCAACTTCGAGGATCAGGTCATCGATGGCCCCGGCCTTTACGATATTGCGGGCCAAGGCGCGCGGCTCCGTGCCGTTCGCCGGGCGGCCGACCATCTGGGCATTCCGGCATTCATAAACGCGCGCACCGACGTGTTCCTCAAGGCTTCGCCCGAAGCCGATCAGTCCGCGTTGATTGACAAGGCGTTGTCGCGCGCGGCAGCCTATCGCGATGCCGGTGCCGATGGATTCTTCGTGCCGGGGCTGACCGATCCCGCCCATATCCGGACGATCTGCGAGGAAGCTCCGTTGCCGGTCAATATTATGATCACGCAGGAAAATCCGGATCTCGGCGAATTCGCGAAGCTGGGCGTTGCACGGATCAGCTTCGGGCCTGCGCCTTACATCCAGCTTATGAGGGATCTGGAACGCAATGTGAGAGCAACGACCGGCAATTCTCCGCCGTGATCACCCCTTGGTGACGGAGGGCATCCCGTCCTTGGGGCCGGTGGCGCCATCTTCGCGGCGGGGGCTGGCGACGGCGGCGGCGATCAGGCGGTCGTGCTCGGCGGTGTCGATGCGTTCCCAGCCGGCGCGGCCGAGCTTTTCCATCGGGCGATAGCGCACCTTGTACTGCATGCGCGCCGAACCCTCGACCCAGTAGCCGAGGTAGACGAAGCCCAGCCCCATGTCCTGCGAGCGGCGGATATGGTCGAGGATGATGTAGTTGCCCAACCCCTGCCGCGTGCTTTCGGGATCGTAGAACGAGTAGATCATCGACAGCCCGTCGCACTGGCGGTCGGTCAGGCAGGCACCGACGAGGCGGCCGGGCGCGACGCCGTCCACCGAAGGCTCGCGGTACTCGATGACGTAGCTGGTGACGGGCGTGTGCTCCACCATGTCGGCGAAGTCGACCTCGTCCATCGTCGTCATGCCGCCTTCGGGGTGGCGGACCGAGAGATAGCGCTGCAGCAGTTCGAACTGCTCGCTGGTGGACCAGGGGCGGCAGACCGTGGCGACGAGGTCCGAATGCGCCTCCAGCGTGCGCTTCTGCGTGCGCGAGGCACGGAATTCGGAGGCGACGACGCGGACCGAGACGCAGGCATTGCAGTCGATGCAGGACGGGCGATAGGCGACGGTCTGGCTGCGGCGGAAACCGATGCGGCCCAGCGCATCGTTCAGCGAATCGGCGTGCGGTCCCTTGAGTTCGGTGAAGACCTTCCGCTCGCTACGCCCCGGAAGATACGGGCACGGGGCCGGGCTCGTCACGAAAAAGCGCGGAAATCGAACGGGAGCCGTCACCTAACTGGATCTTCCTCTAGCGTTGCGGCCGGCCTTATGTCCGTCTGCTTTCCCAAATATGCATAGCGCTGCAGCGCCTTGCGAGTCATTTAACCACAAAAACCGACCGGTCTGCGGTGAAATCGCGCCGGACTGGTGGTATCAGCCCATCGCCGTACCAATTCGGGGCGATGGGTCGATGTAATCGTTACCCCGAACGATATACCTCGATATCGTCCAAGACCAGCCTCTTTCGCTCGCGGCTCTTTCGAATCAGTCGGTCTCGACCAGCTTCACTTCGTAGCCCTCGCGGCGCAGACCGGCGATCAGCGCCTGCAACTGCTCCTTGTCGCGCGCCTCGCACTCTATCTCGGTGACCAGGCCCTTGGCGGGCAGGTGCGTGAAGATGCGCTGGTGGAAGACCTCGATGATGTTGACGTTGTGCTCGTGGAAGATCTTGGCGACCTTGAACAGCGCGCCCGCGCGGTCCTGCAGGCCGATCTTCAGGCGGGCGAGGCGGCCCGAGCGGGCAAGGTCGCGCAGCAGCACGTTGGCCAGCAGGCGCGTGTCGATGTTGCCGCCCGACAGCACGAGGCCGACCTTGCGGCCCGCGAACAGCTCGCGGTTGTTGAGCACCGCGGCGAGGCCCGAGGCGCCCGCACCCTCCACCAACGTCTTCTCGATCTGCAGCAGCAGCGCCAGCGCGCTCTCGATCTCCGGCTCGCTGACGAGCAGGAACTCGTCGAGCAGGCCGCGCAGCACCTTCGAGGTCATCAGGCCCGGCGCGATCACCGCGATGCCCTCGGCCAGCGTATCGCCGCCGATCGGCAGGCTGGTGCCCTTGAGCAGGTTGTACATCGAGGGATAGAGCTGCGCCTCGACGCCGATCAGGCGGATCGCCGGATTGATGTCGCGCGCGACGGTGCCCATGCCGGTGGACAGGCCGCCGCCGCCGACCGGCAAGACGAGCGTGTCGAGATCGGGCACGTCCTCCAGCATCTCCAGCGCCACGGTGCCCTGCCCGGCCGCGACGTTCGGATCGTCGAACGGGTGGACGAAGGTGAGGCCAAGCTCGCCTTCGAGCTTGCGGGCGTGGGCGTAGGCCTCGTCGAAGCTCTCGCCTTCGAGCACCACCTTGCCGCCCACGCTCTCGGTCTGCATGACCTTCACCGTCGGCGTGGTCTTGGGCATGACGATGGTGACGGGCACGCCAAGGCGGGTACCGTGATAGCTGAGGCCCTGCGCGTGGTTGCCCGCCGAGGCGGCGATGACGCCGCGCGCCTTCTGCGCATCGGTCAGCAGCAGCAGCGCGTTGAGCGCGCCGCGTTCCTTGTAGGCGGCGGTGAACTGCAGGTTCTCGAACTTGAGCCAGATGTCCGCGCCGGTGATCGCGCTGAGCGTCGAGCTGTAGAGCGTCGGCGTGCGCACGACCTTGCCCGAAATTCGCATCCCCGCCGCGCGTACGTCGGCTGCGGTCAGCGGGGCGTCTTCGAGGCCCGCGGGAGCGATGTTGAGCAAAGTCTGGTCCATAGACCCGCGCGCCTACCGGAAACGGCGGCGGATGGAAAGCAAAGTCGGTTCAAGATGGCACCCATGGCGGTTTGCTTTTGGCCAAAAGGCGCTAAGAACGGCCTATGACCGAAGAGACCGCCTCCGAAGCCCCTGCCGTCCCGGCCGTATCCCCGCGCCCAGCCCTGCCTCCGCGCAAGGTCTCGATGATCGGCCTGGGCACCATGGGCGGCGCGATCGCGCGGCACATCGCGCAGGCCGGGCACGAACTCACGATCTACAACCGCACGCCCGAGCGCGCGCGCAAATGGCGCGACGCCAACCCGGGCCTCGCCCACCGCATCGCCGCCAATCCGGCTCACGCGGCGCAGGACGCCGACGTGGTGATCACCTGCGTCGGCAACGACGATGACCTTGCCGACGTCGTGCTTGGCCCCAACGGCGTGTTCCGCATGCTCAAGCGCGGCGGCACCTTCATCGACCACACCACCGTTTCGGCGCGCATCGCGCGGCAGATCTCGGTGGAAGCGCGCGACCTCAAGATCCACTGCGTCGATGCGCCGATGACCGGATCGCAGATCGGCGCGGAGAACGGCACGCTGACCCTGATGTGCGGCGGTCGCGACGACGCGCTCGAAGCCGCGCGTCCGATCATGGAAAGCTACTCCAGCCGCATCGTCCACGTCGGCAAGGCGGGCTCGGGCCAGATCGCCAAGATGGCCAACCAGATCTGCATCGCCGGCAACGTCGCCGCGCTGGCGGAGGCGGTGCGCTTCGCGCAGGCCTCGCACCTCGACATGGACAAGGTCTACGAGGCGATCTCGGGCGGCGCCGCGCAGTCGTGGCAGATGGACAACCGCTGGAAGACCATGGACGCGGGCGAGTTCGACTTCGGCCTCGCGATCGACTGGATGCGCAAGGACCTCGGCCTCAGCCTGGAGGAAGGCCGCGGGCTCGGTGTCTCGCTGCCGGTGGCGGCGCTGGTCGACCAGTTCTTCTCCGACATTCAGGCGCAGGGCGGCGGGCGACTCGACACGAGCGCCATCATCAAGCGGCTCCCCCAGAAGGGTAAATCGTGAATTCATGGATTGCGGCAGCGGCAACGCTGCTTTCGGGTACGGCGCTGGCAACTCCGGCGCTGGCCGACGTGCTGGTGGACAACGTCGAGGGCGTCACCCCTGACGGCAAGGGCGGTGTGGAGCGCTTCGAGGGCTTCCTGATCGACCCCGAGGGCAAAGTCGCCCAGGTCTTCCACAAGGGCGACAAGCGGCCGAAGAAAGTCGCCTACAAGGTCGACGGCAAGGGCCGCATCGTCGTGCCCGGCATGATCGACGCGCACGGGCACGTCATGGCCACCGGCTTCGCGAAGATGACGCTGGACCTGTCGATGGCGAAGTCGCTCGACGAGGCGCTGTCGCGCATCGCCGCATGGACCGCCGCGCATCCCGAGGCGCCGTGGATCCTCGGCGGCGGCTGGAATCAGGCGAGCTGGGGGCTGGACCGCATGCCCACCGCCGCCGAACTCGACGCGGTGACCGGCGGCAAGCCCGCATGGCTCACCCGCATCGACGGCCACGCGGGCTGGGCCAACTCCGCCGCGCTCGCCGCAGCGG
>JASGGD010000121.1:0-15057 GCA_047605225.1 Novosphingobium sp. | reverse complement strand
GCGGCTTCGAGCGCCTTCTGACGGTCCATTGCGTCCTTTTCCTTGCCTTCCTGGATCAGCTTGAGCTGAGCAGCCATGTCACTACCCTCCTGCTACCGGCGTGACCGGAAAGGTCAACGTCATTGCAGGACGTGTATCCACTTTGTTCTCCGTGAACAAGAGGAGAACTTCGGCAGATTTCCGTTTTTTAACGTGCTGCGGCCTGCGCCAGAACTTCCCCGACTTTTTCGGAGAGCTGCTGGACCGAGAACGGCTTGGGCATGAACCAGGCGTTGGCGATGCCGATCTGCTTGCGCAGCTGCTCCTCCGCATAGCCCGACATGAACAGCACCGGCAGGTCGGGCGCGAAGCGGCGAATCTCGCGCGCCATGGCCGGACCGTCGAGCGTGGGCATGACGACGTCGGAGACGACGAGGTCGAACTGGCCGCCCTCTTCCACCAGTTCGAGGCCCTCTTCGCCGTCGCGCGCGCAGGTAACCTTGTAGCCCTGGCGGGTGAGCGCGCGTTCGGCGACGATGCGGACGGGGTCCTCGTCCTCGACCAGCAGGATCGAGCCGCCGCCCGCCCACTGCGTCGGCGGCGGGGTGGGCGCGCTGACGGCCTTTTCGGGCAGGCTGCCGGGAGTCGCGTGGTGGACCGGGAGGTAGACGGTGAAGCGGGTGCCTTTTCCGGGATCGCTTTCGGCGAAGATGAAGCCGCCGGACTGCTTGACGATGCCGTAGACCGTCGAGAGGCCGAGGCCGGTGCCCTTGCCCTGCTCCTTGGTGGTGAAGAACGGCTCGAAGATCTTGCCGAGGATTTCGGGCGGGATGCCGCCGCCGGTGTCCTCGACGATGAGCGCGGTGTACTCGCCCGCCGGGATGATCTCGGAGCGCATCGCGCGCACGTCGGTGGTGGTGATGCGGCGGGTGGCGAGGGTCAGTCTGCCCGCGCCGTCGCCGCGTGACTGCATGGCGTCGCGGGCGTTGACGCAGAGGTTGACGATGACCTGTTCCAGCTGCGTCGGGTCGGCGCGGACGGGGCCGAGGTCGCGGTCGTGAGTGACCGCGAGCTGGATCTTCTCACCAATCAGGCGGCGCAGCATCTGCGAGACGTCGGCAACGACATCGGGCACCTGAATCACCTCGGGCCGCAGGGTCTGCTGGCGCGAGAAGGCGAGCAACTGGCGGGTCAGCGAGGCGGCGCGGTTGGAGTTGGCGCGGATCTGCTGGATGTCGTCGTAGTCCGAATCGCCCGGCGTATGGCGCATCAGCATGAGGTCGCAGGTGCCCAGGATCGCGGTCAGCACGTTGTTGAAATCGTGCGCCACGCCGCCCGCAAGCTGGCCGACCGCCTGCATCTTGGTGGCCTGCGCGACCTGACGCTTGAGGCGCATTTCCTCCGAGGTATCCGTCAGGCCGAGCAGCACGGCGGCATCGCCAAGGCCGCGCACGCCCGCGAGGCTGAGCGAGACGGGGTCGTCCGACTGGCTGGTCAGGCGGATCGCGAGGTCTCCGGCGGCCGCCGGGCCTTGCGCGAAGCGGCGGATCGCTTCGGACAGCGCGCGCTTGTCGTCCTTCACCACCAAGTCGGTGGGGTAGGTCGGCGGCTCCTGCCCTTCATGGCCGGCGGCGCGCATGAAGGCGGGGTTGGCGAAGAGCAGGCGCCCGTCGCGGTCGGCCATGGCGAGGCCGAGCGGTAGCTGGCTGAGCAGCGCTTCCAGATGCGGCGCGGAGCCGGTACCGCCGCCGCCCGTGCCGATGCCTTGCGAGGCTTCGACGACGAGCATCAGCGACGGAGTGGTGTTGGGGTCGGCCTCGTCGGTGCGGTCGGGATCGGTGACGGGGACGTGGTAGAGCACCAGCGCGCCGCCGCGCCCGCCGTCGCGCGCCCAGCCGATGCGCTCGCCCTCTTCCTGACCGAGCAGCGCGACGAAATCGGCGCCGGTCATGTCGGCATGGGCGTCGCCGGTGGCGCGCAGGGCGAAGCCGGAGCTGGCCGCGCGGATGGTGCCGTCGGGATCGACGAGCGCGGCGGCAATGCCCGCCTTGGCGAGACCGCGCCCGAGTTTGCCGTCAAGCTGCGCGACGAGTTCGCCGACCGGATCGCTGGAGCCCACGGCGCTGATGCGCCAGACGAGGAAGTCGTCGCCGCGGCCGGTGCGGCGCACGTCGGCGCGCCAGTGGACGCCATGCTCGTTGGCGATTTCCGCCGTGCCGTGGCCGTCGCGCCAGGCGCGGCGGGTGGCCTCGGCGAGGCGTTCCAGCGAAGTCGGCAGGACCGGCAGGCTGGGCGGCGCGGCGGCGGGGCCGAACCAGTTCTCGAAACAGGAATTGGCGCAAGTCAGGCGCCCGGCGCGGTCGGTGACGGCGATCGCCATGTCGGCCCGCTCGATCCCGGCGACCGTGACCGACCAGTCAGGCTGGGCGAATTCGGCCTCGGCGGCGGGCGCGCGGCGGCGGGCGAGCGTCCATGCGCCTGCCCCGAACACGAGGATCGCGGCAAGGAACGTGCCCATCAGCAGCACGTCGCCCGAGACGATCCAGACCAGCACGGCGCTCAGAAGCAGGGCTCCGACGACGACGAGGACGTCAGTGCGCAGTCCGGGGCGCTGTAAGCTGGAATTCATGCGGGGGTTTCCGTCGGAGTTTCGATGCGCTCTCTCTTCGGCCGCAGGCGGCGGGCGCGGTGCTTGTGGCCGATCCACCAGCGCCAGAACCACAAGGTCAGGAAATAGCTGACGAAAGCGGCGATCACCGACTGGATGAACAGGCCGATCACGACGGCGGGTGCGGTGTCGGAGAGCAGCCAGTGCCACCACTGCTGGAACCCGGCGCCTTCGCGCACCATCGCGTTCACGGTGGCGATGTCCGCGTGGTAGCCGAAGCTGTTGCCGATCGAGACCGCGAGCGGAAGGATGATCAGCAGGGTCGTGAACGGGTTGGAGATGAAGGTCACCGCCGCCGCCAGCGGGATGTTGCCGCGAAACGGCACGCACATCAGCGCCGCGCCGACGATCTGGACGCCCGGGATCAGCGCGAAGATGCCGATGAACATGCCCACCGCCATGCCGCGCGGAACCGAGCGGCGGGTGAAGCGGAACAGTTCCTGCCGCCGCGCGAAAGGCGCGGTGAAGCGGTTGCCCTCAAGCTGCGCGTGAGTTGGCATCTGGCGATGCAGCCACACGGACAGGCGGTGGAGGAGTGCGCTCATCTGCGCGCCTCAGCCGTGGTCGCGCATGATGCGGGCCTGGTCGCGCTTCCAGTCGCGGTCCTTGATGGTCTGGCGCTTGTCGGCGGCGTTCTTGCCCTTGGCGAGCGCGAGCTCGACTTTGGCGCGGCCCCGGCTGTTGAAGTAGATCGACAGCGGCACGAGGGTCATGCCCTTGCGCTCCACCGCGCCCTGCAGGCGGGAGATTTCCCGCTCGTGCAGCAGCAGCTTGCGGGGGCGCTTGGGCGTGTGGTTGAAGCGGTTGCCGTGGCTGAATTCAGGCACGTTGGCGTTGACCAGCCAGCATTCGCCGCCGCGAATCTCGGCAAAGGATTCGGCGATCGAACCCTCGCCGAAACGGAGCGACTTCACTTCGGTGCCGGTGAGCGCGATGCCGGCTTCGAACTTGTCCTCGATATGATAGTCGAATCGCGCCTTGCGGTTTTCCGCGACGGTCTTGAACTTGTCGAATACGGAGTTTTGAGGGCGTGCCATGGTCTGCCGCATGTAGGGACAAGACGGCGAAAAGAAAACGCCCCTTTGATCCGGTTTCGTCGCGCTGCGGTCGGCCGTGCAGATTAGGGCTTCGACAAGCTCAGCCTGAGCGGGTTTAGGGTTGTTGCCCTCCGCTCACCCTGAGCTTGTCGAAGGGTCAGGTACAGCCTGTCGAAGTCCCGTGCTCAAACCAGCCCGGCGTGGACCAGCGCCTCGTCCACCGACTTCATCGCCGCTTCGCCGCACGTCACCAACGGCAGGCGCAGTTCGTTCTCGATCCAGTCGTGGACTTGCGCCAGTGCGTACTTGCACGGACCCGGCGAGCTGTCCTCGAACATCGCGTAGTGCAGCGGGTAGAGGCGGTCGTTCAGCTCGCGCGCCTTCTCCAGATCGTTGGCGGCGCAGGCGGCCTGGAATTCGGCGCACAGGGCAGGCGCGACGTTGGCGGTCACCGAGATGCAGCCGACGCCGCCCGCCGCGTTGAACGGCAGGGCCAGTTCGTCGTCGCCGCACAGCTGCACGAAGTCCTTGCCGATGCCCATGCGGTGATCGGTCACGCGGCTGAGGTCACCGCTGGCGTCCTTGATCGCGATGAAGCGGCCGGGGAAGCGGCGGGCGAGTTCGCAGACCGTCTCGGGCAGCAGGTCGGTGACGGTGCGGCCGGGCACGTTGTAGAGCACGATCGGCAGGTCGTTGTTCTCGGCAAGGTAGCTGAAGTGCGCCAGCAGGCCCGCCTGGCTCGGGCGGTTGTAGTAAGGCGCGACCAGCAGCGCGGCCGCCGCGCCGCACTTCTTCGAGAAGTTCATGTGCAGCAGCGCGTTCATCGTGTCGTTGCTGCCGCAGCCCGCGATGATCGGCACGCGGCCCGCCGCCTGCTCGATGCAGACTTCGATGACGCGGTGATGCTCGGCGTTCGACAGCGTCGAGTTCTCGCCCGTGGTGCCGCAGGGAACGAGCGCCGAGGAGCCCGATTCGATCTGCCAGTCGACGAGGCGGCGGAAAGCCTGTTCGTCGAACGCCCCGTCGCGAAACGGTGTGACAAGCGCGGGAATCGAGCCGGAGAACATGGACTTTACCTCTTAGCGATGCTCAATGATCGCTCAGCCGGGGAACAACCCCGCTTGCCGAGCGTCACGTTCAGCGCCTGATAAGGAGCCTCTTGAGAAAATGTCCAGCATGTTGCGCGCCCCCCACCTGCTGCTGAGCATTTCTTTCGCCGTTTTCGCCGTTCCCGCACTCGCACAATCATCGGCGCCTTACGGCACGCCCGATGGTCGGGAGTGGGATGCGGCGCGGGCACAGTCGATGCAGACGCACGACATGAACGTCCACCAGTCGATCGACCAGTGGAAGTTGCTCAGTGCAAACGATCGCATGGGCTTTGCCGCCTATACCTCGTTCCTGCTGACTTATCCGGGCTATCCGCAGCAGGACAAGATCAGGGGCTATGCCGAGAAGGCGCTGCTGACCGAATCCCCCTCTCCGCAGGCGGTGATCGGCTATTTCGACCGCTTCGCCCCGATCGGCAGCCGTGCAGCGGGCCGCTATGCCGTGGCGCTCTCGACGATGCGCCGCGCCGATGCCGCGACCAATGCCGTCGCCGCGTGGCGCATGGGCGCGCTGATCGATGCGGACGAGGCCGCCCTCCTCGGCCTTTACCGCAACCAGTTCACCGCCGCCGATCACGACACGCGTATGGACGCGCTGCTCTGGCAGGGCGAGACCGCGCAAGCCGAGCGGCAGATTTCCTTCGTCTCCGCCGCGCGCCGCGCCGAGTTCATGGAGCGGCTGACCTTGCTGCAGGGCTCCGCCCCCGGCACGCTGGGCATGAGCCTGCCCTCGGGCATCGCGTCCGATCCAGGCTACGTCTACAACCGCGCGGTCCAGGCGCGCCGTTCGGGCAACAGTGCGGGCGAAGTGACGCTGCTGGCCAACCGCCCGCCGCTGTCGCGCCCGGTCACGCAGCCCGACCTGTGGGTGCGCGAACTTCTCACCGCCGCGAAGGCCGCCGATGCATCGAGCGCGGTGCGCATCGCCGCCTCGATCGACGACGCCTTCGCCCCCGGCACCGACGTCAGCCGCCAGTCCTTCCGGGTGCGCGACGACTATACCACGCTGATGTGGCTGGGCGGGACCAAGGCGCTGTGGAGCCTTTCCAGCCCGCGTCAGGCCGCGCCGCTGTTCTACCGCTACGGCGCTGCCGCGCAGACGCCGGGCACGCGCTCCAAGGGCTTCTACTGGGCGGGCCGCGCCGCTGCGATGGGCGGCGACACGGCAGGCGCCAACCGCTACTTCGAGATGGCCGCGCAGTACCCGCAGTACTTCTACGGCCAGCTGTCGCTCGAACGGCTCGGGCGCCCGATCCCCAACCTCGATACCCGGCCGAGCGCGGTGCCGAGCATGGCGCAGCGCACGTCCTTCGCCTCGCTGCCGATCACCCGCGCGGTGCGCGATGTCGCCCGCGATGCCGACTGGCGCACCGGCGTGCAGTTCTACCGCGAGATCTCCAATCAGGCCGAGACGGCCGAGGATTACGTGCTCGTCGCCGACCTGGCGCGCGAGATCGGCCGCCGCGACCTCGCCGTCATCATGGGCCAGAGCGCGCACGCGGGTGGCTTCGACCAGTTCGGCAAGATCTCCTTCCCGCTGGTCCCGACCCCACAGGGCACCGACTGGACGATGGTGCATGCCCTTGCCCGGCAGGAAAGCCAGTTCGCCCAGAACGCTCTCAGCCACGCGGGCGCACGCGGCCTCATGCAGCTGATGCCCGGCACCGCGCGTGAACAGGCGGGCAAGATGGGCCTTGCCTACAATCAGGACTCGCTGATCAGCGATCCCAGCTACAACATCCTGCTGGGCGACGCCTACTTCCGCCGCGTGAAGGACTATTTCGGCGGTGCCCTGCCGCTGGCCATCGCCGCCTACAATGCCGGTCCCGGCAACGTGAACAAGTGGCTGCGCGCCAACGGCGATCCGCGCACCGGCTCCGTCGAATGGCTCGACTGGCTGGAGCAGATCCCGATCTACGAGACCAAGAACTACGTTCAGCGCGTGCTGGAGAACGCCGTGGTCTACGAGACGATGTATCCGGAGAAGTCCGATTACAACGGTGCCAATAAGCTCTCGCGCCTGATGCCGGGCAAGCGCGCGCCGGGCTAATGCGGACAAAGACCCATCCCCAACCCCTCCCGCAAGCGGGAGGGGAGCTAGACTTGGCAGCTTGCTGCCCGATCACAGAGGGGGGCGCAGCGGGGTGGGCATGAGCGCGCCATTGCCCTCGCAATAAGTTCGATGAAGCTATAGAGCCCGGCCAATGAAACCCGCCGGTCCTCCCATCTCTCCCACTGGCATGGCTGCCCTGCGCGCCCGCTATGATCACCTGCTCGGCAAGGAGCGCCCCGAGATCGTCGAGATCGTGTCGTGGGCGGCAGGCAACGGCGACCGCTCGGAGAACGGCGACTATCTCTACGGCCGCAAGCGCATGCGCGAGATCGACCGCGAACTTGCCTTCCTCGCACGCCGCATGAAGGCGCTGCGCGTCGTCGATCCCGCCGAGCAGACCGAGCGCGGCAAGATCTTCTTCGGCGCCACCGTCGAACTCGCCGACGAGGATGACGAGCGCCTGACCATCACCATCGTCGGCGATGACGAGCAGGACGCCTCGACCGGCCGCATCGGCTGGAGCGCCCCAATCGCCCGTGCCCTGCGCGGAGCGACAGTGGGAGACCTGCGCATCGTGCGCCTCCCGTCCGGCGAGAAGGAATGGGAGATCATGGCGGTGAGCTACCCGTCATGATCGAATTGAGCGCCGAAGCGATCGGCTTCCTCATCGCCATCGCCTTCCTCGCAGGCGGCATCGACGCGCTGGCGGGCGGCGGAGGGCTGCTGACGATCCCGGCGCTGATGGCTGCGGGCATACCGCCGGTTTCGGCGCTGGCGACCAACAAGTTGCAGAGCACGATCGGCACGTCCTCCGCTTTCCTGACCTTCCACCGCGCCGGGCATGTCGATCTGAAAGCCTTTGCCTTCCCGGCGCTGGGGGCCTTCGTCGGGTCGGTGGCGGGCGGGACGGCGGTGCAGTTCGTCGATCCCAAGTTCCTCGCCGCTTTCGTGCCGGTGCTGCTGATCGCGATGGGGCTCTACTTCCTGCTCGCCCCGCCGATGAGCGAGGTCGATCGCCATGCCCGCGTCGGTCGCGTGGGGCTGACGCTGATCACCACCGGGATCGGCTTCTACGACGGCTTCTTCGGCCCCGGCACCGGCTCATTCCTGACGACGGCGCTGGTGGCGCTGGGCGGCCTCGGCCTCGTACGCGCGATCGCCAATACCAAGTTCCTGAACCTCTCCACCAACGTCGCCGGGCTGCTGGCGATGATCGCGGGCGGCAAGGTGCTCTGGCTGCTGGGCGCCGGGATGGCGGCGGCGAACGTCGCGGGCAACCAGGTCGGCGCCCGCCTCGCGATCCGCTACGGCGGCAAGGGCGTGCGGCCGCTGCTCGTCGTCATGTCCTTCGCGCTGACGGTGAAGCTGCTTTCGGACCCGAAGAACCCGCTGTGGAGCCTGTTCTGAGATGCGTCGGTTCGCGACCCTGCTGACCCTGTCATGCCTCGCGCTCGCCTCGCCCGCCGAGGCCCGCGAGAGCCTCGGCCTCTACGGCACCTGGGGCGCGTTTCGCGATCCGCTGGTCCCGCGCTGCTATGCCATTGCCAAGGCCGAGCCGAGCGCGAAGCGGCGCGATTACCAGCCCTATGCGGCGATCGGCACATGGCCCCGGCGCGGCGCGCGCGGGCAGGTGCATTTCCGGCTCTCGCGCAAGCTGGCGCAGAACGCGGTGATCACCCTGCGTATCGGCGACCGGCGCCTGCAGCTGACCGGCGGCGGCGGCGATGCATGGCCGCGCAGCGATGCCGACAATGCCGCGATCACCGCCGCCATGCGCTCGGCCCGCACGATGACCATTGGCGCGCGCGACGACCGGGGACTGTCTTTCGGCGATACCTACGTCCTGCCCGGAGCGGCCTCGGCGATGGACGCGGCGCTGATCGGCTGCGCCCGGCTCAGATAGAAGAAGGGCGGAGCCACGGCCCCGCCCTTCCCTCGCCATGAGGCCGTGATGCCTTAGAAGCGTACGCCCACGCCCGCCATCACCTGATGACGGTCGAGGTCGAGGCCGAAGCGCTGGCCGTCGGCGGTGTCGCCGGTGTAGTCGATCTCGCCCTTGCTGTAGTTCGAGTAGCGGTATTCCAGCTTGGCGAAGACGTTGTTGGTCACCGCCTGCTCGACGCCCGCGCCGATGCGCCAGCCGTCGGCATCGATGTCGCGGTGGGTGTCGACGGTGCCGAAGGTGCTGCGCACGTCGAACTTGGCGTTCGTGTAACCGCCCTTGGCGTAGAGCATGGTCTTCGGGCTGATCACGTAGCCGACGCGCGCGCCGACGTAGAGGTCGCGGTTGGCCTTGACGTTGCCGAGGCCGAAGCCCTCGAACTCGCCGTCGTTGAAGCGGGTCTTGGCGGTGGACCACGTCACTTCCGCCTCGGGGCCGACCACCAGATTGCCCGCTCGGAAATCGTAGCCCGCGCCGACGCCGTAAGTGAACCCGTCGACCGTCTTGTTGTTGTCCTCGTTGACGTCGTCGTCAACGCTGCTGCCCGCCTTGGTGGCATCGTAGCCGCCCAGCGCCTCGACGTGGAACTGCGAGAACGGATCGACCGGGGCGACGTTCTGCGCAAATGCCGGGGCGGCTGAGGCGATCGCGGTTCCTGCGGCGAGACAAACAAGGATCTTCTTCATAAACGGTACTCCAAAAACGATCCCGTGAGGCGGGCTGTTCCCGCTTGCCCATCGGGTGCCAGTAAGCGGGTCGCCCCGCCTTGGACTGGTCAAAAGCCGATCGACCGCCCGGAGTTTCCTGAACCTAACACAACGAAATCATTGATGTTTTTGCGCAACACTGCGTCGATGGATGGAGTTCCTTGCGCGATGTGTGACGGGAACCTGACAAGGCGCTCACCGTTCGCGCAGGCCCGCGCGGGCCCGCATCTTCCGTTTGCATGGCAAATGCACTATATGGCCGCCCATCATGTCAGAGCAGAACATCTCCACCGCAGCGGTTTCGACCGCCGCCGGCCTCACGCCGATCCCGGGCAACGTCGATCCGACGACCATTGCGCGCCCTTCGCTGGTGGACGGCGTGACCCCGCGCGAGGATGGCCGCATAGACCTCATCGGCCTGCCCAAGAAGCGCATCGCCGAGCTGTTCGAGGGCGCGGGACTGGACGTGAAGGCCGCCAAGCTGCGCGCCAAGCAGGTCTACCACTGGCTCTACCACCGCGGCGTGACCGAGTTCGAGGCGATGACCGACATCGCCAAGACCATGCGCCCGTGGCTGGCCGAACGCTTCGTCATCGGTCGACCCGAGATCGTCGAGGCGCAGCATTCCAGCGACGGCACCCGCAAGTGGCTGCTGCGCACGGCGGACGCGCACGATTTCGAGATGGTGTTCATCCCCGACGCCGATCGCGGGACGCTGTGCGTCTCCTCGCAGGTCGGCTGCACGCTGAACTGCCGCTTCTGCCACACCGGCACCATGCGCCTCGTGCGGAACCTGACGGTGGGCGAGATCGTCGGGCAGGTCATGCTGGCGCGCGATTCGCTCGGCGAATGGCCCAAGAGCGCCGACGACAGCCGCCTCGCTACCATGGCCGGACTGGACGACGAGGAGGATGAGGGCTCCTACACTTCTGACGGTCGCCTGCTGACCAACATCGTAATGATGGGCATGGGCGAGCCGCTCTACAATTTCGACAACGTGCGTGATGCGCTCAAGCTGGTGATGGACGGCGACGGCCTTGCCTTGTCGAAGCGCCGCATCACCCTCTCCACCTCGGGCGTGATCCCACAGATGGAGCGCTGCGGCGAGGAGATCGGCGTGAACCTTGCCGTCTCGCTCCACGCGGTGACCAAGGACGTGCGCGACGAGATCGTGCCGGTGAACAAGAAGTACGGCATCGAGCAGCTGCTGCAGGCCTGCGCCGACTATCCCGGCGCGAGCAATGCCCGCCGCATCACCTTCGAATACGTGATGCTCAAGGACAAGAACGACAGCGACGAGGACGCGCGCGAACTGGTCCGCCTGCTCAAGCACTACAAGCTGCCCGCCAAGGTGAACCTGATCCCGTTCAACCCCTGGCCCGGCGCGCCTTACGAGTGCTCGACGCCCGACCGCATCCGCTCGTTCTCCAACATCGTGTTCGAGGGCGGGATCTCCGCGCCGGTGCGCACCCCGCGCGGGCGCGACATCGATGCGGCCTGCGGCCAGCTCAAGACAGCGGCGGAAAAGAAGAGCCGCGCCGAGATCGATCGCCTGCTGGCGGAGAAGGAAGCCGCGCTGGGTTGAGCGATCGTGCCCCGGGGCTTCGACAGGCTCAGCCTGAGCAGGGAGATACCCCGTCGTCATTGCGAGCGTAGCGAAGCAATCCAGGGCAGCGTAAATCGCTCTGGATTGCTTCGCTACGCTCGCAATGACGATAGTGGTTTTACACAAATCCCGCTCGTCCTGAGCTTGTCGAAGGACCGTGCGCGCGGTCGCGCCCTCACTGATCCCCGGTAAGCGCCGCGACCAGTTCCTTGACCTTCTTCTGCCGCCATTGCGGCGTCGGCGCGACCAACCAATAGCCACGACGGCTCGGCGTCGGCTCACCCACCGCCGCATCGCGCCCGGCGACGCCCGCCGCCAGCAGCGCAGGAATACGCGCACGGCCGATCCCGGCCAGCGCAGCCGCGATCGCCTGCCCGGCATCGCTGACCAGGACCGGCGGCTTGGCCTCTTCTCCCTCGCCATCCGGCTCGGGGTCGCCCGGCCAGCCGATCCAGTCGCCCGAGCCCACTTCGACCCATTCGGCCGCACCCAATGCCACGCCTTCAAGGTCGCCCGGTCCATCGGTCCAGCGCACGGCAAGGTCAAGGTTGGCTTCGGTAAAGTCGGTCAGTTCGCCATCGACGAGGACGTAGCGCACTTGCGGATTGGCTGCGCGAAACGCGGCAAGACGGGGCGCCAGCCAGGCGGCGAAGAACTCGCGCGGGGCGGCGATGGTGTAGACGTGGCTCGACTGGCCCGCCTGCATCGCCTGCACGGCGTCCTCGAAATGGAGGAACCCGCTGCGCAGCGCGGCAAGGCCGGCGCCCGCCTCTTCGGTCAGTTCCAGCCCCTTGCTGGTGCGGCGGAACAGCACCACGCCGAGCAGATCTTCCAGCGCGCGGATCTGCTGGCCGACGGCGGCGGGCGTCACCGCCAGTTCGTCGGCGGCGCGGGTGAAGGAGAGATGGCGCGCCGCTGCGTCGAAGACGCGCAGGGCGTTGAGGGGCAGGTGCGTACGCTTCATGACGCTTCCCTAAGCGCCACAGTTGCGCGGAGCAATATCAGCCTGCAGTCGCGGGCGCCGCAAGCGGGAAGAACGGAATGTTCGCACGGAACTGCTCACCATCGTCGCGGCGGAAGGTGTAGTACCCTTCCATCGAGCCCTGCGGCGTGGATAGCGGACAGCCCGAGACGTAATCGTGGCTGCGGCCCGGTTCGAGCACCGGCTGTTCGCCGACGACGCCTTCGCCCTCGACCACATCGACCTTGCCGTTGGCATCGGTGATGCGCCAGTGGCGGGTCATCAGCTGGAGCGTGTGGTCGGTCTCGTTCTCGATCCGGATGTGGTAGACCCAGAACCATTTGCCCGCCTCGATGCGCGATTGCTCGGGCAGGAAATTGACGGCCACGCGAACGGTGAGGCCGTCAGTGATCGCGGAGTGCTGGAACAGTTCCTTCATGACGAGGGTAGCCTAACGAGAAGTCCGTCAGGCTACAACCGTGTAGAAGTGAGCAGGTTCCGGCAATCTGTTCCGCTTGCGCATGTTGGCTCCCCGAGTAGGATTCGAACCTACGGCCATTCGATTAACAGTCGAATGCTCTACCGCTGAGCTATCGGGGAACGGCCTGCCAGCGCCGCTGACAGGCTAAACTGGGTCGGCGCTAGCTTAAAGACCGATGGCCTTCAACGCCTGATCCATGTCCTCCTTGAGGTCTTCGATATCCTCTAGGCCGACGTTGATGCGCAGCATGCCTTCGCCGATGCCCATCGCCTCGCGGCCTTCCGGCCCCATGTTGTGATGGGTGGTCGAAGCCGGGTGGCACATCAGCGAGCGCGAGTCGCCGATGTTGTTCGAGATATCGATCAGCTTCAGCGCATCGAGCAACCCGTGCGCCTGCTCGCGTCCGCCGTCGAGCACGAACGAGAAGATCGGCCCGCAGGCGTCCATCTGCTTCATCGCCAGCGCCTGCGCCGGGTGGCTGTCGAGCCAGGGGTGCAGGATGGTGGGGACGCGGTCTTCCATGAACTTGCCGAGAGCCAGCGCGTTCTCGCTCTGCTTCTTCGCGCGCAGGTCGAGCGTCTCAAGCCCCTTGAGCACGACCCAGGCATTGAACGGCGAGAGGTTCGGCCCGGTGTTGCGCTGGAACGGCAGCAGCACGTCGTTGATGAAGGCTTCCGAACCGCAGACGGCGCCCGCGAGCACGCGGCCCTGTCCGTCCATCAGTTTGGTGGCAGAATAGGCGACGACGTCGATGCCGAACTCCATCGGCCGCTGCAGCGCGGGCGAGCAGAAGGCGTTGTCGACGACGGTGGTGATGCCGTGCGCCTTGGCGATCTCGGCGATGGCGGCGAGGTCGGCGACGCCCATGGTCGGGTTCGCCGGGGTCTCGAAGAAGAAGACCTTGGTGTTCGGACGGATCGCCGCTTCCCACTGCGCGGTATCGCCGGCGTCCACCAGCGTCACGTCCACGCCGAAGCGCGGCAGCAGATGGTCGCCCAGCCAGCGGCACGAACCGAAGGCGGCGCGCGCGCTGACCATATGATCGCCCGCCGAGAGCTGGCACAGCAGCGCGGCGGTCATCGCCGCCATGCCGGTGGCCTGGGTGCGGCACGCCTCGGCGCCTTCGAGGAGGGCGATGCGCTCCTCCAGCATCGCCACCGTCGGGTTCTGCAGGCGCGAGTAGGTCATGCCGTCCTGCTCACCCTGGAAGCGGGCGGCGACCGTAGCGGCATCGTCGTAGCTGTAACCCGAAGTCAGGAACAGCGCCTCGCTGGTCTCGCCCATTTCCGAGCGCCAGGTGCCTCCGCGGATCGCGCGGGTTGCGGGGCGCCAGCTCTGGGTCTGGCTGCGGTCCTGTCCGGTGGTGCGTTTCATGGGGCAAGCCTCTAGGGGCGCGCGCGAGTCTGTGCAAGCGCGCTTGCCCAAACCCGTGCCCCTCTTTATCCGCGCATGCGATGCCCCTCTCACGTCAGAATCGCGATCCGCTCGGCTGGTGCCTCCTCATCGTCGCGGCGTTCCAGGCGCTGGTGCTGTGGCGGCTGACGATCCCCTCGCGCTACTACTTCGACGAGGTCCACTACGTCCCCGCCGCGCTCAAGCTGCTGGAACTGATCCCCGCCAACCGCGAGCATCCGCTGTTCGCCAAGGAAGTGATCGCGGCCGCCATCCACTTCCTCGGCGACAAGCCGCTGGCATGGCGGATCGGCCCGGCGCTGTTCGGCGGGCTTGGCCTGTTCGCCTTTGCGCGACTGGTCTGGCACGTCACGCAGCTGCGCCGTGCGACGGTGCTGGCGACGGCGCTGCTGGCGACCAACTTCATGTGGTTCGTCCAGAGCCGCATCGCCATGCTCGACATGATCGCAGCGGGCATGTGCATGGTGGGCCTGTGGCAGTTCGCGGCCGCATGGCGGGCGAAGCGCACCGGCGTCGCGCGGCTGCACCTGATCCTGAGCGGCATCGCGCTCGGCCTGTCGCTGGGCGCGAAGTGGAGCGGCGCTCCGGCGCTGGCGATGCCCGGCCTTGCCTTCCTGGCGATGCGTATCGTGGATACCGGGCCGGTTTTCATCGGCAAGCGCGGGGCGGGACCGATCAAGGGCGTGAGCCTGATCGAAGCCGCGCTGTGGCTCGGCCTGCTGCCGATCGCGGTCTATTGGGCGACGTTCATCCCGGCGATGTTCTATCCGCACCACACGCTCTCGCCCTGGGGCTTCGTCGAGCAGCATGAACTCATGGTGCGCCTGCAGGACAGCGTGAAGAAGCCGCACCCCTACAAGACGTACTGGTATCAGTGGATCGTCGACTGGCGGGGCATCTGGTATCTGTTCCAGAACGTCGACGGCGCCCATCGCGGCATCGTGATGATCGGCAACCCGATGGCGATGATCGCCGGGCTGGTCGCATTCTTCTGGAGTGTGTGGGCCGCGCTGTTCCACCGCCGCCGAGACGTGCTGTTCTTCGCCGTGCTCTACTTCGTGTGCGTTGGCATGTGGGCGGTGAACGGCAAGCCTGTGCAGT
>JASGGD010000120.1:0-15346 GCA_047605225.1 Novosphingobium sp. | reverse complement strand
CTGCCCGATCCCGCCACCGGCCGCGCCGAACTGCAGGCCGCGCAGACACGCAACGGCGAGGCGCGCTCGGCCCTGCAGCACGCGATGGCGGCGCTGGCCGGGCACGATCAGGCGCTCGCCGTCGCACGTGAACGCACGACCACCCAGCGCGCCGACATTCGCGGCTGGCAGGCCCGCTCGGGCGATGCAGCCAACCGCCTCGCGCAGATGGCCGGGCGGCTGGAGGAAATCGAAGCCGAGCGCGCGATCACTGCCGCCAAACCCGCCTCGCTGATGGCGCAGATCGAACAGGGCGAGGCGATCCGCGTGCGCCTCGGCGATGAACTCGCCAAGGCCGAAGCAGCCGTGAACGCCGCTGCCGAAGCCGGGAAACGCGCCGACACCGCCTTGTCCGCCGCTCAGGAAACCCTCGCCGCCGCGCGCGAGGGCCGCGCCGGAGCCTCCGCCCGCGCCGAGCACGAGGATCAACGCCGCACCGAAATGAACCGCCTCTCGGGCGAACGCTTCCAGTGCCCCCCGCCGGTCCTGCCCGAACGCTTCGCCTTTGCCCCCGCCGAAGTGGGCGGCGCCGAGGCCGAGGGCAGCGGCATGGACCGCCTTGTCGCCGATCGCGAGCGCATCGGCCCGGTCAATCTGGTCGCCGCCGACGAACTCGCCGAAGCCGAGGCGCAACTCGGCCTCTCGGTCAGCGAGAAGGCCGAACTGACCGAGGCCGTCAACCGCCTGCGCGGCTCGATCGGCAACCTCAACCGCGAGGGCCGCGAACGCCTGCGCGCCGCTTTCGAAGCGGTAGATGGCCACTTCCGCCGCCTGTTCCAGCAGTTGTTCCAGGGCGGGCAGGCGCACCTTGCCCTCGTCGATTCGGACGATCCGCTGGAGGCCGGCCTCGAAATCTACGCCCAGCCTCCGGGCAAGCGGCTGCAGTCGCTCACCCTGCTCTCGGGCGGCGAACAGGCGCTGACGGCGGTGGCGCTGATCTTCGGCCTGTTCCTGACCAACCCCGCGCCGATCTGCGTGCTCGACGAAGTCGACGCCCCGCTCGACGACGCCAATATCGAACGCTTCTGCGACCTTCTCGAAGCGATGACGAAGGAAACCGACACCCGCTACCTCGTCGTGACCCACAACGCGGTGACGATGAGCCGCATGCACCGCCTGTTCGGCGTGACGATGGTGGAAAAGGGCATCTCGCGCCTCGTCAGCGTGGACCTCGGCGGCGCGGAGGAACTGCTGGCGGCGGCGGTCTAGACTTCAGCCCAGCACGAAGCGCGGCCCCGGCCCCTGCGCCCCCACCATATCATCGGCGTTGTACAACCGGCATTTCGTCAGGCTGAGGCAGCCGCAGCCGATGCATTCGTCCAGCTTACGGCGGGTCAGTTCGAGCAGCGCGATCTTCTCGTCGATCGAGGTCCGCATCGAGCGGCTGATGCGCTCCCAGTCGGCCAGCGTCGGTGTGCGGCCTTGCGGCAGGTCGGCCAGTTCGCGCTCGATCTCGGCCAATGCGAGGCCCAGCTTCTGTGCGATCAGGATGAAGCTGACGCGGCGGATGTCGGAGCGCAGGAAACGCCGCTGGTTGCCCGAGGTGCGCAACGCTTGCAGCAGCCCCTTCTCCTCGTAGAAACGCAGCGCCGATACCGCGACGCCGGTGCGCCGCGCGAGTTCGCCGATGGTGATGAAGCGGTCCGCGACCAAATCCTTGCCTTCTCGAAAGTGCTTGATCTCAAGTTAGGTTGAGGTTGCACTTTTGCCAAGCCGGCTGATTCGCCGGTGACGCAGGAGAAAGAAGAATGGCCCAGGGCCGCCTCGAACATGCCAACCTCACCGTCAGCGACATCGAGCGTTCGTCCGCCTTGCTGCAGGACCTGCTCGGCTGGCACGAACGCTGGCGTGGGCCTGCCATCAACGGCGGCGAGACGATTCACGTCGGCGGGGATTTCAGCTACATTGCCGTCTATACTGATCGCCGGGAGCACGATCGTTACAGCAAAGGCGCGCCGCTGAACCACGTTGGGCTGGTGGTCGACGATCTCGACGCGGCGGAACGCAAGGTTATCGCGGCAGGGCTCGAACCGTTCGCTCACGCCGATTACGATCCGGGCCGCCGGTTCTACTTCTTCGACTGGGACGGGATCGAGTTCGAGCTGGTCAGCTACGAGTAGACAATCAGATCACTCCGGCGTTGCCGACCACCCAGCAGGCCAGCGCCATCACCAGCCCGGCATCGCGGTTGGAGCGGAAGCGGGCAAGTGCGTTCTCGCCGTCCGCCGGGTCCAGCGTCATGACCTGAAAGCCCAGATGCAGCGCCATCGGCACCAGCGCGACGAGCGCCACCCAGTCCGGCCGCATCGCCCAGAACGCCAGCGCCCACAGCGCCAGCGCAAGAGCATAGAAGCCGCCGACCCCGCCCTTCACCCGCGCGCCGAGGCGCCGGGCGGAGGAGCGGATGCCGACGATCGCGTCGTCCTCGATATCCTGGATCGCGTAGATCGTGTCGTAGCCGATGCACCACACGATCGAGCCGAGGTAGAGCGCCGCCAGCGCCTCCAGATGATCGCTGCGAATCTCGATCCAGCCGACCAGCGCCCCCCAGGTGAAGACCATGCCCAGCCACGCCTGCGGCCACCACGTAATGCGCTTCATGAACGGATAGGCGGCGACGAGGCCGACGCTGCCCAGAGCCACCAGCTGCGCAGGCGGGCGCAGCTGGAACAGCACGACCAGCCCGACCGCGCAGAGCATCAGCAGCCAGGTCCAGGCCGCGCTCTTGCTCACCCGGCCGCTGGCAACGGGCCGCTGCGCGGTGCGCGCGACGCGGCGGTCGAGGTCGGCATCGACGATATCGTTGAGCACGCAGCCCGCGCCGCGCATCGCGATCGAACCCAGCAGCAGCCAGGCGATCAGGCTCCAGCGGCTTTCACCGCCCGCCAGCAGCACGCCCCAGACGCAGGGCCAGAACAGCAGCCACCAGCCGATCGGCCGGTCGAATCGCGCCAGCATCGCGAAGTCGCGAAACGGCTGCGGCAGCATCGACACGAGCCCGCGATGCTGGCTGTCAGGGACGAGCGAAGGTTCGAGCATCGCGCGATGACTAGTGCATCGCGCGCGTCCTGTCATGCCCGAACGTGTCTGGTGAACACAGCTTGCCCACCGTTGCATCCTCTCCGCCAAGGCGCGACAAGGGCCCTTCAGTCCGAGGAACCTGTTGAAGATGCCCGCAACCCCCGCCTGGCCACCCCGCTCCGCGCCGCGCCTTTTCGTCTCCGGACCGATCGAAGAAGGCGGGCAGATCGCGCTGGAGGGCCAGCAGGCGCATTATCTCGGCAAGGTCATGCGAGTCGGCCCCGGCGACGCGGTGATCGCCTGCGACGATGCGACCGGCGAATGGGCCTGCGAGGTGGTTTCCGCCGGAAAGCGCGACGTGATGCTCTCGGTCCGCATGAAGCTGCGCGAGCGGGAGGACGTGCCGGACTTCGTGCTCTGCGCAGCGCTGCTCAAGAAGCCGAACTTCGATCTGGTGCTGGAGAAAGCCACCGAACTGGGGGTTGCCGCCGTGCAGCCGGTCGTCACCCGGCGCTGCGTGGCCGACAAGCTCAACCCCGAGCGCGCGGCCACCATCGTCATTGAGGCGGCCGAGCAATGCGCCCGTACCGCCCTGCCCCGCGTCGAGGAACCGGCCCGGCTCGAAGCCCTGCTGCGCGACTGGCCCGAGGATCGCGCCTTGTTTTTCGCCGACGAACTGGGCGGCGCGCCGGCTGCTGCCGCCTTCGCCGCGCATTCCGGCCCCGCCGCGCTCCTCGTCGGGCCCGAGGGCGGCTTCGACGACACCGAGCGCGAGCTTGTCCGCGCCCATCCGCAGGCCCGCGCGATCACGTTGGGGCCGCGCATCCTGCGGGCCGAAACCGCCTGCATTTCCGCCACTGCGCTATGGATGGCGGTGGCCGGAGACTGGTCATCGAGTGAACAATAAACCAACCGGTACAAAAAGTTCTGGCGCGGCCTCGCGAGGCACACTAATTCCGCGCCCATGAGCACTCGTGAGGTCTCGGATCGCGAAGATCCGGTTATCGAAAGCCTGTCCCAACTCGCCGAGCCGATGGCTGCGGGCGAAAAGCCGCGCGAGGCGTGGCGGATCGGCACCGAGCACGAGAAATTCGTCTACGACACCACCGACCATCACGCGCCTTCCTACACCGAGAAGGGCGGCATCCGCGACCTGCTCGACGAACTGACGCAGTTCGGGTGGAAGCCGATCGAGGAAGGCGGCAACGTCATCGCGCTCAAGGGTGCGGATGGCAACGTCAGCCTCGAACCGGCGGGCCAGCTGGAGCTTTCCGGCGCCCCGCTCGAAAACCTGCACCAGACTTGCGCCGAGACCGGCCGCCACCTCTCCGAAGTGAAGCAGGTCGGCGAGAAGCTGGGCAAGGCTTACCTCGGCCTCGGCATGTGGCCCGACAAGACCCGCGAAGAGCTGCCGATCATGCCCAAGGGGCGCTACGGCATCATGCTGAACCACATGCCGCGCGTGGGCTCCATGGGCCTCGACATGATGCTGCGCACCTGCACCATCCAGGTGAACCTCGACTATTCGAGCGAAGCCGACATGGCACAGAAGTTCCGCACCTCGCTGGCCCTCCAGCCGCTCGCGACCGCGCTGTTCGCGAACTCGCCCTTCACCGAGGGCAAGCCCAACGGCTACCTCTCGTACCGCAGCCATATCTGGTCGGACACCGATCCGCACCGCACCGGCATGCTGCCCTTCGTGTTCGAGGACGGCTTCGGCTACGAACGCTACGTCGAGTACATGCTGGACGTGCCGATGTACTTCGTGTTCCGTGACGGCAAGTACATCGACGCCGCCGGCCTCTCGTTCCGCGACTTCCTCAAGGGCGAGCTTTCCGTGCTCCCCGGCGAGAAGCCGCGCATGTCGGACTGGCAGGACCACCTCTCCACCGCCTTCCCCGAAGTGCGCCTCAAGTCCTTCCTCGAAATGCGCGGCGCCGATGGCGGGCCGTGGGGCCGCATCTGCGCCCTGCCCGCGCTGTGGGTGGGCCTGCTCTACGATCAGGGCGCGCTCGATGCGGCGTGGGATCTGGTCAAGGGCTGGGACATGGAAGGCCGCGAAGCCCTGCGCTCGGCCGCGCCGAAGCTGGGCCTTGACGCACCGATCCCGGGCGGCGGCACCCTGCGCGATATCGCGGGCGAAGTGGTCGATATCGCGCGCTCGGGCCTTGCGGCGCGCGGCCGCCTGAACTCGGCGGGCGACAACGAGACCGGCTACCTCGAACCTTTGGCGGAGATCGTGAAGTCGGGCAAGGTTCCGGCTCAGCGCCTGCTCGACCTGTATAATGGCGAGTGGGGCGGGGATCTGTCCAAGGTCTATGCGCTGAAGACGTTTTAAGGGAGGAAATGCAGGGGTTTACCACCCCTGCACCCCGTATACCGTCGAGGGCACGCGCGCGGCATCGTCATACCGGACGGTGAGGCGGGAGATAGATAAAGCCTGCGGCGCCATGTGGGGCTGACGGGTCTGCGCGCGCAACGACGACAGTATGGGGGTCTGGGGCGATGGCCCCAGGACTTATTTGAATTTCAACTTCTTCCCAATCTGCCCCAAAGTCCGCGTGATGAGGGCATTCTCCCCCATCCATTCGTAATATTCCCGGTATTTCGGGTCTTCAGCCAGCAAGTGCGCCTCTTCGGTACACGCGCGCCAGTAGTAGATGCCGCTCACCACGCCCAGCAGCACCGTGTTGCGGATCGCGTCGGTCCATGATCCGTTCGTCACGAGGAACGGCAGGGTCGAGGTCCACCAGAACAGGTTCTTCGACAGGTACGCCGGGTGGCGCGTGAACCGGTAGGGGCCGTTCGTCAGCACCCCGCGATAGGTGAGGTTGGAGAAGCGCAGGCCGAAAGCGAACGTCGCCCAGGCGTAGATTGCGGTCAGCACCACCATCATCGCCGCCCAGCCCCACAGGAGGACGTTGTAGGCCGCCATCCAGTGCGCCCAGCCGCCGGTGTTGACTTCGTAGCCGAGCACGTCAGCGTTGCCCATCGTGCCCCAGACGAAGGGCGGGTAACACATCAGCGCCGCGACCCAGCCTGCCAGCAGCGGGTTGCCGCTGCGGATATGCGCGTCGAGCGGGCGGAAGGTGAAGAGGTAGCCGACGGTGCCGATCTGCACGTCGACGAGGAACAGCGCCTCGATCAGCAGCGAGCCCAAGTCCACGGGTTTGTGCGCGATTGCGCCGAAATCTGCCTCGACTACGCGGGCGAAGCCGCCGGGCAGGATCGAGATCATGAAGGCGCCGAAGAAGCCCTTGATCGCCCAAGCGCGCCAGTGCTTCTTCACCTCTTCGGCGGACCACGGTTCGCGGCCGATCAGCATCGCGCCGAAGTGCCAGGAGGCGTCGCGCGGCTCCACCATGACCCGGTCGAGCCACAGGACATAGGGCACCGAAAGGACGAAAAGCGGTGCCACAACGGCACTCAACACGTCCATAGCGAACAGGTACTGCCCCTCCCAGTACCACCGGCACAGGAAATAGAAGCAGCCGATCAGCGCCCAGGTGATCCACAGCCCGGTCAGCTTGGTGATCGAGATGTCGAGCGTTTCGGAGAGCAGACGGCGCCGCGACCAGTCGATGCCGGTGGAGGGACGCAAGTGCACCTTGTCGACCAGCAGCGACCATGCGGTCATGGCGGCGCCGGTGAAGGCCAGTGTGGCGAGCGAGGCGTAAGGGCCGCTCATCGGCTCGCGCGGAGCCTGCAGTCCGAGCAGGTCCACGACCGAGCCCCAGTTGCGGCAGAACAGAATCCACGCGACCAGCGCGACGAGGCCGGAGAGGCCCACGCCAGCGGAAACGTCGCTGGCCGGACGGCGGGTGGATGTGGTGCTCATGGCCGCAGGGGCTAGCGGCAATTGGTTAAGGGGGCGCAAACCGTCATGCACAAACCCCTCCACCACCTTCGGGCGGTCCCCCTCCCCGAGACAAACTCGGGGAGGGGCAAGGATCAACGGAACGCGGTGATGCGGCCCGAGTCGTCGAGGACATAGAGCGTCTGGTTCGCCACGACGGGCGCCAGCGAGATCGGATCGCTCAGTTCGGTAAACGGCGTCATCGTGCCGCTCGCCGGGTCGATGGTCGCCACCAGACCGCGCGAGTTGCCGACCCAGAGCTTGCCGCCCGCCAGCACCGGGCCGACCCAGAAGATCGGGTTCTTGCGCTTCTTGGCGTTCTTGTAGCGCTGCAGTTCGGTCAGCCAGCGGACCTTGCCGGTGCCGCGCGCGATGGCAAGGATTTCGGCGTGGTCGTCCAGCGTGAAGACCCAGTCGCCCGCCACCGACGGGGTCGAGATGCCCGCGAGGTTGAGTTCCCAGATGCGCTGGCCGGTGACCAGTTCGTAAGCGGCCATGCGCCCGCCCTGACCCAGCGCGTAGACGCGGCCGCGATCGATGATCGGGTCGGCGTCGACGTCGGTGAGGCTGCCCACTTCGGTCGAGATCGAGGTGCGCGAAAGCGCGTCCGACCAGACCTGACGGCCGTTCTCGTAGCGGTAGGCCACCAGTTCGCCCGACGAATAGCCCGCGATCACCGTGCCCTGCCCGAGTGCAGGGGAGGCGACGCCGAACACGCCCGACTGGGTCAGCGAGGCCGATTCCTGCCACATGGTCGCACCGTCGGCCGCGTTGAGCACGACGATCTGGTTGTCCTGCGTCATCACGAAGACCTGGTTGAACCCGATCGTCGGCGCGCCGCGCAGCGGGCCGGCGGGCTTCTTGGTCCACAACTGGCTGCCGTCTGCCGCATTCAGCGCCGCGACTTCGCCAAGGCCGGTGGTGATGTAGAGCTTGTCACCGTCGAAGCTGACGCCGCCGCCGAACACCGACTTGGCGTTGTTGCCGGAGACCGAGAAGCTCTTGGTCCACAGCTTGGCGCCGCTCTGCGCGTCGAAGGCGTGGACGGTGCCCTCGGTGTCGATCACGAAGAGCTTGCCGTCGCCGATGACCGGCGCTGCTGCAAGGCGCGCGCGGTTGGTCGAACCGGCGATCTGCGCGGTCCACACTTTGGTCGGATTATCCGCCAGCGCGA
Source organism: Novosphingobium sp. (assembly GCA_047605225.1). Taxonomy (GTDB): domain Bacteria; phylum Pseudomonadota; class Alphaproteobacteria; order Sphingomonadales; family Sphingomonadaceae; genus Novosphingobium. The sequence goes on along the minus strand of JASGGD010000120.1, from coordinate 7,256 downwards.
GGTGGCCGTAGGCCTTGTTCGGGGTGTTGCCGCCCTGCGCCCAGGTGGCGTTGACTTCTGCCGGGGGCAGGATCACCGAAACCGCGCCGAGCGTCGCGTCGACCTTGGCGCCGCTTTCGATGCGCGACAGGATCGGCACGCGGTTGCCCACGGTCGGGGTCTTGGCCGGACCTTTGCCGCCGCCGAACATCTTGCAGCCGGACAGGCCCGCGACGAGTGCGAGGGCGATCAGCGGCACGACCTTCTTCGCGCGCGAAGACGTCGTGTTGCGGGCTGCGTTCATGCGAATGTCCTCACGATTCATGGTCTTAGTTCGCCGCTTCGGCAGGCTGGATGATCTTGGCGACCGGCTTGTCGAGCGGTTCGCCCTTGTCGTCCACCACGTCATCCACGGCATCGACGCCGAGCACGGCGGCAAGCTGGCGGGCGCGGCTGCGCAGGCCGTCCTCGACACTTTCGTCCTTGGCGATCGCGGCGAACAGCGGACCGGCCTGATCCTGCTTGTTCTGCTTCAGGTAGGCCATGCCGACGAGTTCGCCGGCGGGGCCGAACCACGGGTTGCCGGGTGCGGCCATCGGCTTCAGGCGGCTGACGACGTCCTCGGGCTTCATCGCGTCGAAGTCGGCGCCGACTTCGCGCACGGAAGCGAGGTCGCGCAGCACCTGCGGCGCCTTGCCGTCAGCCGCGATCTCGCGATAGAGCTTGAGCGCATCGGCCTTCTTCTCCTGACGCAGCGCGATCCCCGCGAGCATCAGGCGAGCCGACACGACGGTCGCGTCCGAGGAATCGGCACCGGCGATCGGGGCCAACTTGGCCTTGGCGGCGTCGAGATTCTCCGACTGCAGGGCGTCGAGCGCCTGCACGTAAGCCTCCGAACGCGCCTCGCGCTCCTGGGTCTGGCGGTGCTGCCAGTAGATCCAGCCCGCGAAGGCGAGCAGGGCGATGACGATCACGGCGATCAGCGGCTTGCCGTAGCGGCTCATGAAGCCTTCGAGCTGGTCCTGGCGCACGGCGTCGTCGACTTCGCGCAGGAAAACATCCTGCTGGGCGGCGTTACGCGCTGCGGCGGCGGAATTGGTGTCGGGGGGCAGAGCCAAGTTGGAGCGCTTTCTAGCGAAAAACGGGACGGTTGCGGGGCTGTTTAGCGGATGGGTGGGGGTTTTCAACGGGGATGTCGGTGCCCGTCCTGCGGTGAAGCACCGCTGAATGAGTGCGCGGTCATGGAAACCGGGTCCTTCCCATCGCCGCGCCGTAAGTCTCGGCATAGCTGCGAATCATCGTGTCCTCATCGTAGCGGGCCTGCGCCAGCGCGCGATTGGCCATGCCGACGCGGGTACGCAGCGCTTCGTCCGCCGCCAGTTCGGCCAGCGCCCAGCCAAGCGCGGCATCGTCTCCGGGCGGCGTGATGAAGCTGCGGTTTTCCTCCGGCACCATCGCCGCCACGTCCCCCACGGCGGGCGAGGCGACCGCGATCCCGGCCGCCATCGCCTCCAGCATGGAGATAGGAAACTGCTCGCTGTTGGAGGACAAGGCGAAAAGGTCGAACAGCCCCACGGCGCGCGAGGGATCGGGCACGAAGCCCGGCAGGTGGACCCGGTCGGCCACGCCGCAGTCCTGCGCCTGCTGCTCGATGGCTCCGCGTTCCGGCCCTTCGCCAAGGATCACCAGCTGCCATTCGGGCGGCAGCGTGGCGAAGGCGCGGACCAGCCGGGGCAGGTTCTTGACCGCGCGCAGGCCCGCCAGAGTGCCCACCCACTTCGCGCCCTCGGGCTTGCGCAGCCCCGGAATCGCGTCGGGCGGCGGCGGTGCAAGGTAGGCCCCGGTGCGGATGCCGTTGATAATCAGCTTCACCCGCGAGCGCGGCTGCGCCCAGTCGCCGAGCGCGATTCCCTCAAGCCGCTGCGAGGGCACCACCAGCGCCGAGGCCCGCGCCAGCGCCACGCGGCGGAACCAGTTGCGCGAGGACTTTAGACCGTCCGCCTCGTCCTCGTTGAAGCCGTCCTCGTGATGGACCAGCGGCGGCAGGCCGAGCACGCCGCCCCACAGGCGATGCGCCAGCACCGCGTCCATCGCGCCCCAGTTGTAGGTGAGGACGAGGTCGAAGCCTTGCATGGCGCGGGCGATGCGCAGCAGGCGCAGGGGCGTCGGGCGGCCTTGAAGGCTGGGAAAATTCTCCGGAAAATCAACCGTGAGCGCGGGATCGAGCGCGACTTTCGCGCCGTGGGCACCCGGCTGCGCGGAGACGACAGAATGCGACACAGCGGGACCAAACACGTTCATCAGCCGCGCCGCGCGCAGTTCCTTGCCGCCCGCAGCGAAGCTCGAATGGAGGTGGAGGAGACGCAAATTCAGGCGGCTTTGGCGAGCAGGCGCTCGATCGCGGCGACCGATTCGGGCTCATCGAGCGTCGGGGCGTGGCCGACGTTGGGCAGCGTCAGCCCCTCCGCGTTCGGCGCGCGGCGCAGCATGTCATCCAGCGTCTGCGCCGAGAGCAGGTCGGACAGCCCGCCGCGCAGGACCAGCACCGGCACCCGCGCCAGCGCTTCCCACACCGCCCACAAGTCCGGCTGGGCATTGACGTCGAGCGCAAGGAAAGGCTCGGCGATCTTCATGTCGTAGTCGAAGACGATGCGCCCGTTGCCGCCGACCGTCATCAGCCGCTTGGCCATGCCGATCCAGAAATCGAGCGGCTGTCCGGGGTGCGCGGCGCCCTGCACTTCCTCCAGCCCGCGTGCGGCGTGGACCCATGTGGGCCAGGTGCGGCCCTGCCCGACATAGTCCTTGATCCGCGCGAGGCCCGCCGGTTTCAGCCACGGGCCAACGTCGTTGACCACGGCGGCGGCGATCTTGTCCGGGATGATCGTCGCCAGCCCCATCGCCATCAGCCCGCCGAGCGAAGTGCCGATCACCACGAAGCGCTCCAGCCCTTCCTGCTCGATCAGGGCGAGAATGTCCTCGCCGTACTGGACGGGCGTATAAGTGGCCGAATCCTTCGCATATTCGCTATCGCCCCGGCCGCGCAGGTCAGGGCAGATCACCCGCCTTCCAGCGGCGAGGCGCGGGGCGAGCACGTCGAAGTCGCGCGCGTTGCGGGTCAGCCCGTGAAGACACAGCACCGGCAGGCCGGTTTCGCCCTCTTCGGGACCGGCATAATCGCGGAAATGGAGCTTGAGACCGTCGCGGCTGGACCAGAAGCGATCTTCGAAAACCTTCATGCGCGGGCGGCGACCTCGTCAGATTCAACACAAAGCCCGGCTTGATAGCAGGCCGGGCGGTCCCCACTATCGCCCGATGCCAAGCGATCCGCAACCCGCGCCCTATCTTCCCGATCCGCGAATCGAAACGATCGCCCAATGGATCGGCGACCCGGTCCTTGCCGCCGCGTTCCCAAGCCACCAGCTGCGCTGGCGCAACGAGCGCTGGGCGGCGGCAATCGGCCTCGACGGCTTCGACGAGGCGCGCTGGACCACGCATTTCGGGCAGTTCCAGCCCCTCCCCGGCAACCTGCCCCAACCGCTGGCGCTGCGCTATCACGGGCACCAGTTCCGCAACTACAACCCCGACCTCGGCGACGGGCGCGGGTTCCTCTTCGCACAGATGCGCGACGGTGCGGGCCGGTTGCTCGATCTCGGCACCAAGGGCTCCGGGCAGACGCCGTGGAGCCGCGACGGCGACGGGCGACTGACGCTCAAAGGCGCGGTGCGCGAAATCCTCGCCACCGAGATGCTGGAGGCGCTGGGCGTCAACACCAGCAAGACCTTCTCCGTCATCGAGACCGGCGAGGAGCTGTGGCGCGGCGACGAGCCCTCGCCCACCCGCTCGGCGGTGCTGGTGCGCCTGTCGCACGGCCACATCCGCATTGGCAGTTTCCAGCGCCTCTACGCGCTTGAGGAAACCGCGCATCTCGCTGCACTGGTCGACTACAGCCTCGAAACCTACCCAGGCAGCCTGCCGCCCGAGGACGCGCCGGGCCGCGAAGAACCAGCAATCATCCTGCTCCATCAGGTCGTCGAGCGCCTCGCCGACCTCGCCGCCGCATGGATGGTGGCGGGCTTCGTCCACGGCGTGCTCAACACCGACAACATGAACATCTCGGGCGAGAGCTTCGACTATGGCCCCTGGCGCTGGGCGCCGCGTTGGGACCCACGCTTCACCGCCGCCTACTTCGACCGCACCGGCCTCTACGCCTTCGGTCGCCAGCCCGAGGCGCTGCTGTGGAACTGCCAGCAACTCGCCATCGCCCTGCGCCCGCTGGCCGAAACCGCCCCATTGGTCGCCGCGCTGGAGCGCTTCGGGCCGCTCTACCAGCAGGCGCTTTGCCGCCGCTTCACCTGGCGCCTCGGCATCGAATCGCGCGGGGTCGAAGCCGACACGGCGCTGGTTCAGGCCGCCGAGCGCAGCATGGTCGAGAGCGGCCTGCCGCCCGAGCAGTTCTTCTTCCTCCATCGCGCCGGACGCTGTGATGACCGCAATGCCGGTGCCGACGACTTCGGCGCGCTGCTGGCCGGCTACGCTCCCGCCGCCACGACGGACGACCCGTTCTGGCAGGACAGCGCCCCTCCCGGCGTCCTCATCGACGAGGTCGAGCGCATCTGGGCCGCGATCGACGCGCATGACGATTGGAGCGAACTGGACGCCAAGGTCGCGCAGATCAGGAACCTCGGGGAAAAACTGGGTCCGGCGCCGTTTACGCCCGAGTAGGAATACCTGTGCGATTGGGATGAAATGTCGAACCCTATAAGCTAACGGGTCATTAGCCGTACTTCCGCCGCATCGCCTTGGGACCAGGTAATTTCGTGACCGCACAACTCCAGAGGGCCGACAGCCGGCCCGACACCCGGGCGGAGATCGTCTCCCACGAACCCGCGACCGGGGCGGAAGTCTGGCGCGGCCCGGTGGCCGACGTGGACGAAACGGTCGCACGCGCCCGCCGAGCGTGGCCCTCGTGGGCGGCCCAGCCGCTCTCCACCCGCATGGAACTGCTGCGCCGCTTCGCCAACGAAGTGCGCAAGGACGCCGAGGCGCTCGCCACCTGCATCGCCCGCGAAGTCGGCAAGCCCTTGTGGGAAGCGCGCGCCGAGGTCGATTCGGTCATCGCCAAGGTCGAAGTCTCGATCCGCTCCTACGCCGAGCGGACCGCCCAGCGCCGCCTCGATTCGGCGCTGCAGGGGGCGATGGCGGTGCGCCACAAGCCGCATGGCGTGCTGGTGGTGCTCAGCCCGTTCAACTACCCCGCCCACCTTGCAAACGCGCATATCGTGCCCGCGCTGATCGCGGGCAACGCGGTGATCTTCAAGCCGAGCGAACGCGCGCCCGCGACCGGCGAGATGCTGACCCGCTGCTTCCACCGCGCGGGCGTTCCCGCCGCCGCCATCCAGTTCGCCCCCGGCGGCCCGGCCGAAGGCGCGGCCTACGTGGCGCATGAGGGGATCGACGGCGTCCTGTTCACAGGCTCTGCCGCCAACGGCATCACCATCAACCGCAGGCTCGCCGCCCGGCCGGACCGCATGGTCGCGCTGGAGATGGGCGGCAACAACGCAATGGTCGTGTGGGACACCCCAAAGCTGACCGACGCCGCCGCCATCGTCGTCCAGTCCGCCTTCGCCACCAGCGGCCAGCGCTGCACCGCCGCACGCCGCCTGATCGTGAAGGACACGATGTACGACGCGCTGATGGCCGAGGTGAAATCGCTCGCCGACCGCCTGATCGTCGGCGCGCCCTTCGACGAACCCGCGCCTTTCATGGGGCCGGTGATCGACAATGCGGCGGCCGACGGGCTGACCGAGAGCTTCCTCTACCTGCTCAGCCACGGCGGGCGTGCGATCAAGCACCTCGTCCGCACGCACGAGACCGCGCCTTTCCTCAGCCCCGCGATCATCGACGTGACCGCGATGGCCGAGCGGCCCGACGTCGAACTGTTCGGGCCGATCCTGCAGGTGATCAGGGTGTCGGACTTCGATCAGGCGATCGCGCAGGCCAATGCCTCGCGCTATGGTCTGGCGGCCTCGCTGGTGGGGGGCACGCCGCAGGAGTACAACCGCTTCTGGGCCAATGTGCGCGCCGGGATCGTCAACTGGAACCGGCCGACGATCGGCCCCAGCCATGCCGCGCCGATGGGCGGCGTGGGGCTTTCGGGCAATCATCGGCCGACCGGGTTCTATGCGGCGGATTACTGCGCCTATCCGGTCGCTTCGGGCGAGATGGAGCAGCCGCGCGCGGTTATCGGCGTGGGGTTGAGGTAAAGGTCGGGCCTCAGGCCTACCGGCCCTCCCGCAAGCGGGAGGGCGGAGTGCAGGTCTCTCATTCCCCTCCCGCGCGCGGGAGGGGGCAGGGGTGGACCAGCCCGAACGACATCACTTCCCGCTGGTAACGAGATCAACCTCGGTCAGCCCGCTGTCCAGCTTGCGCGCATAGACGACGTAAGCCTTGCCCCCCTTGCTGCCGCCAAGCACGCTGTCGCCGCCGTCGATCTTGTATTCCGCGCCATACCCGGCCCCGAGCGCCTTGGTGTAGTAGAAACTCACCACGTCGCTGACGCTCACCGGCGTCGCGAAGTTGACCACGCGCAGCGCGCAGCCCTGACCGTCGATCCCGGCCGCCTCCTGCACCGCGCCGCGCGGATAGACCGGCAGTTCGGCGGGCAGCTTGGCAGCCCAGGTGTTGGAATACTGCACCTTGGCCGAGCAGTCCGCCTTGGCGACCTTCGCCTCCGCAGCGACCTGTGCAGCGGTAGCGGCTCCGGCAGCGAGCGCCGCGCCCCCGCCCTGCGCCGGGCTGGGCGCGGGCTTGAGCGCGCCGCCCACCAACTGCGCCGCCTGCTTCTTGGCGGCAGCGATGGCTTCCGGCGTGCGATCCTGCGCTGGGACGGTGACCTGTCGACCCTCGGCGGAGACGGCCGCGCCTTGATCGCCCGCCATCTCGGGATCGACCATGATCTGGTCGCCGAGCGCACCGTTCAACGCCGGGTCGGTGTCAGCCGGGTCCGGCTGCTTGTCGCCCGAGCCGCAGCCCGCCAGCATCAGCGTGCCCATCAGGCCAAGAGCAGTCATTCGGGCCAGAGTCTTCATCGTCGCGGTTCCTTCGAGGGCGGCAGCAAGGCCCTGCTAGGGGCAATAGCTTAGGAAAACGCGAAAAGTCGCAAAGGTGCCAGCGGCGGAATCCCCTCGTCCCATTTCGGGATGGTAGGCGCGGTTTGGGTTACGGACGCGGCACCGGCCCACTCCCCCACCCGACCACCCAACGATAGTACCCTATGG
>JASGGD010000119.1:0-15369 GCA_047605225.1 Novosphingobium sp. | reverse complement strand
CTCCGCACGGGATATGCCCAGCTTGCGATGAATCGCTTCGGCAATCTCAGCCCTTGTCAAAGTATCCGTAGCGCGCATCAATCCCGCATCCCCATAGTGCGCCGATGCAACGGATAATATTAGAAACAGGGAAGAAATCAACGGTGCGTCCAATATTGAACGCAACCGAAGTGACGTAATTGTCCATCAGATGCGAATTAGGCTCGCACCCCACGTAAATCCGCCACCCATGGCCTCCATCATGACCAGATCGCCCTGCTTTATGCGTCCATCACGGACCGCCACGTCGAGGGCAAGCGGAACCGAGGCAGCGGACGTATTGGCATGCTGGCCGACCGTCATGACCACTTTTTCAGGGGCCAGATTGAGCTTCTTCGCTGTCGCATCGAGGATGCGGGCATTGGCCTGATGCGGCACCAGCCAGTCAATATCGGAGGTGGAAAGTCCAGCCTCTTCAATCACTTCACGCAGAACTTCAGCAAGATTCACGACGGCGTGGCGGAAGACCTCGCGGCCTTTCATGCGCAGCTTGCCGACCGTGCCGGTGGTCGACGGACCGCCATCGACGAAGAGCAACTGGTTGTGCGCGCCATCGGCGTGAAGCCGGGTTGCGAGGATTCCCCGGCGAGTTTCACCCCCCTGTTCCTGCGCCTCCAGCACGACGGCGCCCGCGCCGTCGCCGAAGAGCACGCAAGTCGTGCGGTCTTCCCAGTCGAGAATGCGGCTGAACGTCTCGGCCCCGATGACGAGCGCGCGCCTGGCCATTCCGGTGCGCAGCATCGAATCGGCGACGCCGACGGCATAGAGAAAGCCCGAGCAGACCGCCGCGACATCGAAGGCGATGCCGCCGGCACGGCAGCCGAGATTGCTCTGCACGATCGTGGCGCTGGCCGGGAACGTCTGGTCGGGCGTGGCGGTCGCCAGCACGATCAGGTCGATCGATTCGGCATCGATGCCCGCAGCCTCGATCGCCTTGCGCCCGGCTTCGGTGGCGAGGCTGGAGGTGGTCTCGTCAGCCTCTGCGATATGGCGGTTGGAGATGCCGGTCCGCTCGACGATCCACTCGTCGCTGGTATCGACCCGCTCTGCCAGTTCGGCATTGCTGACGGCATTGCGCGGCAGCGCGGAACCGGTTCCGATCAGTACCGAACGAATCATCAGGCGCGCTCTTCCTGTACGCCGGTCAGCCCTTTAGGCATGCGCCAGGTCGACCCTCCCAGACGGGCTAGGTCGGCAGAGATACGCTCGGTCACGTTTTCCTCCAGGAGCCGGGCGGTGACCGCCACGGCATTGGCCACGCCTGCAGCATTGGCGCTGCCGTGGCTCTTCACGACAATGCCGTTGAGCCCAAGGAAGACCGCGCCATTGTGATTGTTGGGATCGAGGTGGTGTTTGAGCAGGTCCGTCGCCGGCTTCGAGATCAGGAACCCGACCTTCGATCGCAGCGAACTGCTGAAACCACGGCGCAGCAGGTCGGCGACGAAACGCGCCGTGCCTTCCACCGCCTTGAGGGCGACGTTACCGGTAAAACCGTCAGTCACGACCACGTCGACATCGCCGCGGCAGATCTTGTCCGCCTCGGTAAAGCCGTCGAAGGACATCGCGAGGTTTTCGGCCGCGCCCTTGAGCACGGCGGCTGCATCACGCAGTTCCTCGGTGCCCTTGGTCTCTTCGGTGCCGATGTTGAGCAGCCGCACGCGCGGTTCGGCGCGGCCGGTCGCCACGCGCGAATAGGCCGCGCCCATGATCGCGAACTGGACCAGGTTGCGACTGTCGCACTCGGTATTGGCGCCGAGATCGAGCATGATGACGTCATTGTCGCCCAGCGTCGGCAGCAGGGCCGCCAGTGCAGGACGATCGATGCCGGGCATCGTGCGCAAGGTCAGCTTGGAGATCGCCATCAGCGCGCCGGTATTGCCGCCGCTGACGGCAGCCCCGGCATGGCCGAGCTTCACCGCTTCGATCGCACGGCCCATGGACGTACCCTTGGCCCGGCGAAGCGCCTGGCTGGGCTTGTCCTCACCGCTGATCACGCCATCGGTGTGCAGGATTTCGGAGCTGGCCCGCAAGTTCGGGTGATTTTCGAGCGCGGCCTTGATCCGCACCTCATCACCGACGAGCAGGAACTTGAAACGGTCATGACGGCGGCGCGCAAGCGCGGCGCCTTCAATCATGACGCGCACGCCCTCGTCGCCGCCCATCGCATCGATAGCGATACGCGGCAAACTCATGGGGCTTTCTCCGAAATACGTCGTAGAATCTAAGTCTTAGACTTCGACCGCGACGATTTCACGACCGTTGTAGTGGCCGCAAGAATTGCACAGGTTGTGCGGGCGCTTCAGTTCACCGCAGTTGCCGCATTCGTGGAATGCTTCAACCTTCAGCGCGTCATGGCTGCGGCGCATGCCCCGGCGGGAGGGGGTCGTCTTTCTTTTAGGGACAGCCATTTCGGCACCTGTTCCTGCAAATACGTGTCTGTCAAAAAGGCCGCCGGTGACCGGGTAGGGACACGGCGGCTTGCGAAGGCGCGCCTATAACCCATTTCACGCGAGTTGCAACCCGTTACTCCCTCCACCATCAAGCCGTCACCAATCGGGAGTACGCCTATATGATTCTGCAGACCACCCTCAGCATGTCCGCCGCAGCCGCCGTCGTCGCCTTCTGGCTGGCGGTGCGTACCGGCAAGGCGCGCATGGCGGCGAAGGTGTGGCACGGCGACGGCGAGAATCCCCTGCTTCTGCGCCGTATGCGCGCCCAGGCCAACTATGGCGAGAGTGCGCCTTTCGTGCTGATGCTGGTCGCCGCGATCGAGCTTTCGGGCAAGGCCGGGCAATGGCTTGCGATCGTCGGCGCACTCTATCTGCTCGCGCGCATCGCTCATGGGATCGGCATGGACAAGGCCGAGAAATCTCCCCTGCGCGCTGCGGGATTCATTATCTCGGTGCTGACGCTGCTGGGACTCGCGGTGATGGCGGTGCTGATCGCGACGGGGCGATTCTAGACCTGTAGCCCGCGCTTGATCGCCTCGTCGCTGACGTAGGGATTCGTCAGGCGCTCCTGCCCGAACGTGCTCACCGGACCATGGCCGGGGACGAATGTGACGTCGTCCCCGAGCGGCCAGAGCTTCTGCGTGATCGAGTGCAACAAATCGTCGAGATTGCCGCGCGGGAAGTCCCAGCGGCCGATGCCGTTCTGGAACAATACGTCGCCGACCATGGCGAACCTGCTCGGCTCGTGATGGAAGATGACGTGGCCGGGCGTGTGCCCGGGGCAATGGACGACGTCGAGTTCCAGTTCGCCCACGGTGACCTTGTCGCCATCCTCCAGCCAGCGGTCGGGTTCGAAGGTATGCGCTTCCATGTTCCAGCGCGGACCGTCTTCGTCGAGTTGGGCGATCCAGAAGCGGTCTTCCTCCTGCGGCCCCTCGATCGGCACACCGAGTTCCTTGGCCAGCACACCGGCCTGCCCGCAGTGATCGAGGTGACCGTGAGTGACGAGAATCTTCTCCAGCGTCACGCCGGTCTTCTCCAGCGCCTGCTTCAGCTTGTGCAGGTCACCGCCGGGATCGACCAGCGCCCCCTTCATCGTGGCGGTGCACCACAGGAGCGAGCAGTTCTGCTGGAGCGGCGTGACGGGAATGATCCCCACGCGCATAGATTGTTCGGTGCCTTGCGTCATGCCTTTGGAAATGGCCGCAGAGCGCTGCGAATGCAACCGGGCTAGATGCGTCCGCCCTTCCAGACCACGCGCCCTATGACCTCGACGTCGCGGGCGCCGCATTCGACCGGCGGATAGGCGGGATTGTCGCTGATCAGCACGACCAGCCCCGGCCGCGAGACGTCGATGCGCTTTACCAGCAGGCTGTCGCCCAGCCGGACGACGTGAATACCGTCGCGCAAGGTGCGCAAGGTCCGGTCGACGAGTATTTCATCGCCGTCACGCAATGTCGGCTCCATCGAATCGCCGCTCACCACGATGGTCGAGAGGTGTTCCGGCTGCAGTCCCATCGATCGCAGCCAGCGGCCCGAGAATCGGATGGTGTCGACCACCTGCTCACCCTCGGTCGCCGCGCCCGGCCCTGCCGAGGCGCCGACCGCGAGGCGCGGGACGTCGATCCAGCTGCGTCGGCGTGATTGCTCCGGAATGGCGTAGGAAATTTCCTTCGACTGCCCCAGCTCCGCCTCGTCCACGCCAAAGAACCGCGCGAGCATTCCGCGATCGTGCTCCTCCAGCTTGCGCGGACTGCCTTTGCGGATGAACTGCTGCAGATAGGCGGGATTCTTGCCCAGCATGGCCGAGAGCCGGGACAAGCTCACGCCCTGCTCCTCGGCCAGCTCCAGCAAACGCAGACGGGTAGAGTCGCTTACCATTTTGTAATCCGTATCCGTAGGAAATTTCCTAGACATGTAGGATTTAGAACGGAACAAAATAGAAACATCAAGCGAATTCCTACACGAAAGGACCAGACCGGATGCTCCTGCGCGACATCGAGCGCTTCCTACGCCAGACCGACATGCCCTGGACCAAGTTCGGCCGTCTCGCCGCGCAGGACCCCCGTTTCGTGGCGGACCTGCGCAACGGCCGGGTGCCGCGCGGCCAGACCGCCGCCCGAGTCGAGCAGTTCATGCAAACCTACCTTACCGGCGCGGGGGAGAACCGCCATGCAGTCTGAACTCGTGCAGGAAATGCGCCATTCCTTCGTGCCCGCCAAGGCCCCGAGGCGCGGCCCGTGGCTGCGGCTGCTGTCCGAGGTGCTGAGCCTAGCCGGTCCCGACGCCGACTTGCTGAGCCATGCCGAGCGCGACTGGGCCAGCGCCACCTTCTCCGGCACGCGTCATACGATCGTGCTGGCGTTCGAAGGCGCGAAAGCGGTTGCGCAAGGCGAAGCATTCATCGCCACCCTGCCCGACCACGAGTTCACCATCCCGCGCCATCTGGTGGCGGATGCGGCGGTGACGTCGGTCGAGCACCGACAGGACCCGCCGCGCATGACCGTGCACATCGAAGTGCTGCTACTGGTGGATTGCTGAAGCCCCAATCCTCCCTGTCGCGAAGCGATGGGGAGGGGGACCACCCGCGCAGCGGGTGGTGGAGGGGGTGAGCGCAAACGCCCCCTCCGTCAGCCGCTTCGCGACTGCCACCTCCCCATCGCTGCGCGACAGGGAGGATGCACGCCTTAAAGAGCCCGCGACAGTTCCTTGATCTCGGTATTCAGGATGCGGTCGTTCTCGGAATAATCGACCGGGCAGTCGATCAGGTGCACGCCCGGCGTATCGCGGCAATGCGCGAGCAGTTCCTTGAGGTGCGCGGCGCTCTCCACGCGATAGCCATTGGCACCATAGCTCTGCGCATACTGCACGAAGTCCGGGTTGCCATAGTTCAGCCCGAAGTCCGCAAAGCCCATGTTGGCCTGCTTCCAGCGGATCATCCCGTAGGCATTATCGTTCAGGATCAGCACCGTCAGGTTGAGACCAAGGCGAACCGCGGTCTCCATCTCCTGGCTGTTCATCATGAACCCGCCGTCGCCGCAGACCGCGAAGACCTTGCGCTCGGGATAGACCATCGCACTCGCCATCGCCGAGGGGAGCCCTGCCCCCATTGTCGCCAGCGCGTTGTCGAGCAGCACCGTGTTCGGCTTCATCGCGCAATAGCCGCGCGCGAACCACAGCTTGTAGACGCCGTTGTCCAGGCAGACGATCGCATCGTCGGGCAGCGCGTCGCGCACTTGCTGCACGGCATGGGGCGGGAAGATCGGGAAGCGCTCGTCCGCAGCCAGCTTCGCGGTGTGCTCGACCTCGGCGGCGCGGAAGCGCAGCATCGCGTCGAAGTTCCACTTGGACGAAGGCGTGATCGCTTCCTTGATCTGCCACATGGCGTTGGCGATATCGCCGATCACTTCGATGTGCGGGAAGTAGACCGGGTCGACTTCGGCCGTCTTGGTGGAGACATGGATGACGACGCGGTCGGGATGCGCGCCGTCGTTATGCATGAAGAACGGCGGCTTCTCGATCACGTCGTGGCCGATGTTGACGATGCAGTCGGCGTCCTCGATCGCGCGATGTACGAAGTCGCCCGAGGACAGCGCCGCGCAGCCCAGGAATTTGGGGTGGCGCTCGTCGATCACGCCCTTGCCGAGCTGGGTGGTGAGGAACGGAATGCCCGTCTTCTCGACGAACTCGCCCAGCATCTTGCTGGTCATCTTACGGTTCGCGCCTGCACCGATCACCAGCACCGGACGCTTCGCCGTCTGCAGGGCATCGACGGCCTGGACGATCGACTTCACGTCCGCCGTCGGGCGCCGCACGATCGAGCGCGGGACAGGCCGCGAATCGGTGTGCTCGTCGGCGATGTCTTCCGGCAATTCGATATGCGTCGCGCCGGGCTTTTCCTCCTCGGCGATGCGGAATGCCTCGCGCACGCGGCTCGGGATGTTGTCCGAGGACGCCATCTGGTGCGCATACTTGGTGATCGGCTGCATCATCGAGACGACGTCGAGAATCTGGAAGCGCCCCTGCTTCGACTTCTTGATCGGCTTCTGCCCGGTGATCATCAGCATCGGCATACCGCCAAGCGTCGCATAGGCGGCGGCAGTCACGAAGTTCGTCGCGCCCGGCCCCAGCGTCGAGAGGCACACGCCCGCCTTGCCGGTGTGACGGCCATAAGTGGCCGCCATGAAACCCGCGCCCTGTTCATGACGCGTCAGGATCAGCTTGATCTGCTTCGAGCGTGACAGCGAATCCAGAAAATCGAGGTTTTCTTCGCCCGGCACGCCGAAGATGTACTCGACGCCTTCCTGCTCGAGACATTCGATGAACAGGTCCGACGCCTTGCGCTTGTCGCTCTCGGCCATGATCCAGCTTTCCCTCTTCCTGCCGCCGGTCCCTGATGCCCGGCTGTCTTGATCGAGGCTGATACGCGATTCGGCTCCGGACCGTCCCTGATGAATTAATCAGCCTCGCCGAAGAAAATATCAGGCAGGGGCAAGCAGAGCTAGTAACCCTGCGTGAGATCGACCTGATGCGCCAGCGGCTCCCCACGCCGGTAACGCGCCAGGTTGTCAAGAAACCGCGCCGAGCCGCGTGCGAACAGGGCATCCTGCGCGCGGCCAGACAAGTGCATGGAGATATGCACGTTCTCGCGCGACCACAGCGGATGATCCGAGGGCAGCGGCTCGGGCGTGGTCACGTCGAGGAAGGCGCCGCCCAGATGTCCCGAATCGATCGCGGCGAGCAGCGCGTCCTGATCGATTACCGTCCCGCGCGCGAAGTTCAGCAGGATCGCGCCGGGCTTCATCGCCGCGAACTGATCCGCGCCGAACATGCCGGTGGTCTGCGGCGTCGAAGGGACGATCAGGATCACCCAGTCGAACCGGCCGAGCGCGCCCTGCCATTCGTCCTGCCCGAGTTCACCCTCGCCGGGCGTGTGGCGTGCGACGGTGACCTTGGCCCCGAATACGCGCAGCATCTCGGCGATGCGCGCGCCGATCTCGCCCGCACCGATCACCAGCACCTCGCTGTCCAGCAACTCGCGCTTGCCCGGCGGTTCGCGGAGCCATTCGTGACGATCCTGCGCGCGCACGACCTCGCGCCAGCCCTTGGCCATCGTCAGCATCCCCATCAGCGCGTACTCGGAAACGGTCTGCGCATGGATGCCCGCACCGTTGGTCAGCGCAACGCCGCGATCCCGAAACAGGTCGAGCGGCAGCCAGTCCACGCCCGAGGACATGGCGCAGTACCACTTGAGGCCCGTCATCAACGGAATCGCCTCGCGCGCCTTGGGCGGCGCGATCATGTCGAGCCAGGCCACTTCGGCGCGCGGCGCGAGGGCCATGAGTTGGTCGGTATCCTCGAACCACAGTGGTTCGACGCCCTCGGGCAGCTTGCCCTCCAGCCATGGGCGGGAATTGGCGTTGATCAGGGCAACGGTCATGGGGGAACTCCGAATCCGGGCAACTACAATAGCTTGCCAGCCTCGGAGCATCGCCACGCGAATGCAAGGGCGGCTTCGGCATCCGCCCTTGCATTCACAGCAACAATCAGGCCAGCTTCCATTCCCAGCCCAGCGGATCGCCGTCCATCACCTCGACACCCCTGGCGGCGAGTTCATCGCGCAGGGCATCCGAGGCGGCAAAGTCCTTGTCCGCACGCGCCTGCTTGCGGGCGGCGAGCACCTCCTCGATCTCCGCCTCGCTGATCGCGGCGCTCTTGGGACGCAGGCGCAAGTCCGCACGCGAGGTGCCGAACAGGTCGAGGCCGAGCACCGCGTCCATTGTCTCGACCACCGCACGCTTGGCGGCGGGATCGACCTTTTTCGCAGCCAGCACCTCTTCCAGCGCGGTCAGAGCGATCGCGGTGTTGAGGTCCTCGCCGATCGCCTTCTCGAAAGTTTCGAGCATCGGCGCGAGCTTGGGGTGCGAGGGTTCGCCCGCTTCCACGTCGGCAAGACGCTCGGCGACGATGATCATGCGCTTGAGGCGCACGAGCGCGGCGGCGAGGCCCTCCCAGCTGAATTCCAGCTCGCTGCGGTAATGCGCC
Source organism: Novosphingobium sp. (assembly GCA_047605225.1). Taxonomy (GTDB): domain Bacteria; phylum Pseudomonadota; class Alphaproteobacteria; order Sphingomonadales; family Sphingomonadaceae; genus Novosphingobium. Next base: position 6,835 of record JASGGD010000119.1, on the reverse strand, counting down.
TGCAGGCACATCATGCGGTAACCGAGCGGGTGGTAGCCCTTGTCGATCAGCAATTGCAGCCGCAGGAACTCGCCTGAGGACTTGCTCATCTTGCCCGAGCGTTCGACGAGAAAATTGTTGTGCATCCACACCTTGGCACCCGAATTTTCGGGCACGTCGAGGGTGCAGGAATCGTCGGGCGTGCAGCAGAACGCCTGGTTCTGGGCGATCTCGTTGGGGTGGTGGATCTCGCGGTGGTCGATGCCGCCGGTGTGGATGTCGAACGGGAAGCCGAGCAGATCGCCGCTCATCACCGAACATTCCAGATGCCACCCCGGCGCGCCCTTGCCCCAGGGCGAATCCCATTCCATCTGCCGCTTCTCGCCCGCCGGGGTCTTGCGCCAGATCGCGAAGTCGGCGGCGTTGCGCTTGCCGTCCACGGCCTCGATGCGGCCCTCACCCTCTTCGGTCACCGCGCGCGCAAGGCGGCCATAGTCGGCGACGGTCGAGACGTCGAAGTAGAGACCACTTTCCAATTCATAACAATGTGTTGATGCGATCTTCTCGGCGAATTCGATCATTTGCGGCACGTAGTCGGTGGCGATCGACCACTTCGCAGGCTGGCGGATGTTGAGCGCCTTGATGTCGGCCCAATACGCCTGCGTGTAATGCTCCGCGATGTCCCAGATGGACTGCGCCCCACCCTTTTCGGATTCTTGGCGCGCCATCTTCTCCATCTTGTCCTCGCCCGCATCGGCGTCGTCGGTGAGGTGGCCGACGTCGGTGATGTTGATGACGTGGGTGAGCTTATAGCCCTTGTGGCTCAGCGTCCGGCCCAGAACGTCGGCGAAGACATAGGCGCGCATGTTGCCGATGTGCGGATAGTTGTAGACCGTCGGCCCGCAGGTATAGACGCGCGCCTCGCCCGGGTGGACGGGCTCGAACGGTTCGAGCTTGCGGGTCAGGCTGTTGAACAGCGTGAGTTGAGGTGCGTCGGTCATAGGCGTTCGCGCATAAGCGGCGCGTCGCGGCGAGGTCAATCCTCGTCGTCCCGGACTTGATCCGGGACCGCTGGCCATGAACAGCCCAGCTTGCCTGCGCGCACGCGATACCTACCGCCTAAAGATATGCCTGCGGTCCCGGATCAAGTCCGGGACGACGTCAGCTTACTCCTCCTCGAACAACCCTGCCAACTGCTCGATCATCGTGCCGCCGAGTTGTTCCGCATCCATGATCGTCACCGCGCGGCGGTAGTAGCGGGTCACGTCGTGGCCGATGCCGATCGCGACCAGTTGGACCGGCGACTTGCTCTCGATCCACTCGATCACGCGGCGCAGGTGCGCTTCCAGATAGCCCGCAGAGTTCACCGAGAGGGTCGAATCGTCCACCGGCGCGCCGTCGGAGATGACCATCAGGATGCGGCGGTCTTCCTGCCGGGCCAGCATCCGGTTGTGCGCCCAGAGCAGCGCTTCGCCGTCGATGTTTTCCTTCAGCAGCCCCTCGCGCATCATCAGGCCGAGGTTCTTCTTGGCCCGCCGCCACGGCTCGTCCGCCTTCTTGTAGACGATGTGGCGCAAGTCGTTGAGGCGGCCCGGATGCGCGGGCTTGCCGTTCGCCAGCCAGTTTTCTCGGCTCTGACCGCCCTTCCACGCGCGGGTGGTGAAGCCGAGGATCTCCACCTTCACGCCGCAGCGCTCCAGCGTGCGCGCCAGCACGTCGGCGCTGATCGCCGCGATCGAGATCGGGCGTCCGCGCATCGAGCCGGAATTGTCGAGCAGCAGGGTGACGACGGTATCCTTGAACTCCACGTCGCGCTCGATCTTGTAGGACAGCGACTGCCCCGGCGAGACGACCACGCGCGCCAGACGCGCCGCATCGAGCAGGCCCTCTTCCTGATCGAAGTCCCACGAACGGTTCTGCTGCGCCATCAGGCGACGCTGCAGGCGGTTGGCGAGGCGCGTCACCACGCCCTGCAGCCCCTTGAGCTGCGCATCGAGATAGGCACGCAGGCGGGTCAGTTCTTCTTCGTCGCAGAGGTCAGAAGCGCCGACGACTTCGTCGAAAGCCTCGGTGAAGACCTTGTAGTCGAAGCTGTCGGGAATGTCGGTCCACGGGCGGTTCGGGCGCACGGGGAGCATGCCCTCCTCGCCTTCCTGCCCATCTTCGCCTTCCTCCATGTCGTCGGAGGTTTCGCCTTCGGCCTCGCTCTCGCCCTCGTCGTCGCCCTGCGAGGGTTCGGCGGCCATTTCAGCGGGCTGCTGGTCCTGGCCCTGCTCGCCGCCTTCCTCCTGTTCCTCGGTTTCTTCCTCGCCGTCCATGTCCTCCATGTCGGTGGGTTCCTGCGGCACTTCCTCCGCACGGGTGAGTTCGAGGTGCGTGAGCATGTCGAGCGACAGGCTCTGGAACGCCTTCTGGTCCTGCAGCGAATTGGCCAGCGCATCGAAATCGCCGCCTGCCTTACGCTCGATCCAGTGGCGGACCATGTCGACACCGGGGCGAGCGATCTCGGGAATTTCCTGACCGGTCAGCCGCTCGCGCAGCAGCAGCGCAAGGGCTGTGGGTACCGGCACGGCGTCGGGCGTCTCGGCCCGCGCGATCGGGTCGGAAGTAACGCGCGTGACGAGCGCCGCGTCGAGGTTGTCGCGCATGCCGTCATAGGCGTTCGCACCCAGCGCTTCGTAGCGGATCATTTCCACCGCATCGAAGGCGGCGCGCGCGGTCGGCTCGGCGGGGGCGTTACGCATGTGCAGCTTGTCGTCGTGGTGGCGCAGCTTGAGCGCGAAGCTGTCGGCGAAACCGCGCGCCTGCATCGCGGCGGCGCGCGGCAGGCTGCGGCCGGGCATCGGCACGCGGAAGGTGTTGCCGGTGGAACTGGGCGCGTCGGCGGTCCAGTTCACCTCGACCTCCGCCTCCTGCGCGATGGCGCGCGAGGCTCCGGTGAGGACGGACTTGAAGCGATCGGTTGGGGATTCGTCGGACATTGCCCGAGGTGCCTAGCGCATTGGCGCGGCTGGCTCAAATGGGCGATGTGAGAGGGGGGGCAAAGATGCGCTGGCTGCGCGCGGTACGCCGTCATCCCAGCGAAGGCTGGGACCGCTAGCCTATTACTGCCAACTATCGTCCGGACGCCCTGCCGAAGGTTGGGCTTTGCGCGGCCAGCGGTCCCAGCTTTCGCTGGGATGACGAGGTTGTGCCCCGCCCGCTGGCCACATTTCTTGAACTCAGATCGACTGGCCGGTCTTCGCCCAGTCGGCGAGGAAGCCTTCGATACCCTTCTCGGTCAGGACGTGCTTGAACAGGCCCTTGATGACCGATGGCGGCGCGGTCATCACGTCGGCGCCGATGCGGGCGGCTTCCAGAACGTGGACGCCGTGGCGCACCGAGGCGACGAGGATCTCGGTCGCGAAGTTGTAGTTGTCGTAGATCAGGCGGATGTCGCTGATCAGCGCCATGCCGTCGAAACCGTTATCATCGTGACGGCCGACGAAAGGCGACACGAAGGTCGCGCCGGCCTTGGCGGCGAGCAGCGCCTGGTTGGCCGAGAAGCACAGGGTCACGTTGACCATGGTGCCTTCGCCGGTCAGCGCCTTGCAGGTCTTGAGGCCGTCGATGGTGAGCGGCACCTTGATGCAGACGTTGTCGGCGATCTTGCGCAGGATTTCAGCCTCGCGCATCATCCCCGCGTGGTCGAGCGCGACAACTTCGGCGCTGACGGGGCCGGTGGTCAGCTTGCAGATCTCGGCGGTGACTTCCATGAAATCACGGCCCGACTTGGCGATCAGCGAGGGGTTGGTGGTGACGCCGTCGAGCAGGCCGGTGTCGGCCAGTTCCTTGATGTCGGCAATTTCGGCGGTGTCGGCGAAGAACTTCATGGTGCGTATCCCTGCGATGCCGCGATGGGGGCGGCGATTCTAGCGGCCCCTATAGGGAATGCCGCGCTGGGGTGCCACCCGTGTTGGAATGCGCGCACAACCCCGTCATCCCAGCGAAGGCTGGGACCGCTGGCCTGTTACTGCCAACTCGCGTTCGAACTCAGCCCGACCGAGGGTTGGGCTCTGAGCGGCCAGCGGTCCCAGCCTTCGCTGGGATGACGACGGTTTGGATATGCTCAGGTCAGCCTACAGTCCCTTGGCCAGCTTCAACGCCGCGATCAGCGCGCCGTCATTGGTGCTTTCGGGATGCGCGCGAATGTCCGCTTCCTGCGCGCCGATTTCGTACCAGATCGCATTGTCCGCCTCTAGCGCGAGCGCATGCGCCGCGTCCGCCATGTTCACGCCGGTCAACGCATTGACGGCGGTGTTGAGGATCGGATCCTCGGCCATGCGCATCACCCGGTCGAGTTCGGGGATCATCGCATTGACGAGGCCCGAGCCCATCGACTGCCTCAGGAACGTCGTCGCCGAAGTATCCCCGCCGCGCAGCAAGGCCAGCGCATCGGTCACCGTCAGCGAGCGCACCGCGTCGTAGACGATCGGCGCCGCAACGCGGGCGCCGTCCTCGGCGATGCGGTTCAGTTCGCGCTGCAGCTTTTCCTTGAACAGCGGCGAGCGGAATATCTTCTGCGCCACCGAGCCCGGTCGGCCGAACAGCACCGGCATGTTGATGCGGGCGACCTGGCTGTCCCAGAAACCATCCGGCTGCGTCAACCGCGCGAAGGCGCGCTGGCTGGAGAGCATCAGCAGGTTCTCGATAATATCCGTATAGCTGGGCCGCCCAATCGTCGTGCAACCCGGCAGCGCCAGCACGCCCGTCGCCAGAAATCCGGCCAGAACCGCCCGCCTGTGAAGTGGCTGTCCTACTGCCTGCATGCTCGATCCCCCATTCATCTGCGCGTACTCCTTCACGACCCCGTTTGCCCGCGCCTATATGAACGCAGATGCAACGTGTCCGACTCCTCGTCTTCAACGCCGCCCTTGGCGTCCTCGACTATCGCGTGCCCGAGGGGATGGCGATCGAATTCGGATCGATCGTCGTCGCGCCCCTGGGCCCGCGACAGGTTCTGGGCATCGTCTGGGAACCGGAACGCCTGAACGCGCAGGAAGTGCCTGAAAGCAAACTGAGACCTTTGCTCGGCGTGATGCCCGCCCCGCCGATCGCGGCGAAGCTGCGGCGGCTGATCGAATGGACCGCCGATTACTACTGCGCCCCGCTGTCCTCGGTGGCGCGCATGGCGCTGGGCAGCATGTCGGCCCTGCGCGGCGGCGGCACGACCACCGAATACCGCCTGACCGGGGAAGAACCGGCAAGACTGACGCCCCAGCGCGCCGCCGCACTCGATGCGCTGCAGGGCGAACAGGGCTCGATCCGCGAACTGGCGGAACTCGCCAGCGTTTCGGAAGGGGTGCTGCGCGGCATGGTCGGCGCGGGACTGCTTGAGGCGGTGACGGTCGACCTCGACCGGCCCTATCCCCCTGCCCGCCCGGAGTTCGCAGAGCCGAAACTCAACGACATCCAGCAGGATGCCGCCGACATTTTCGTCGAGGCGGTGAAGGAAAAAAAATTCGCCCCCTTCCTGCTCGACGGCGTCACCGGCTCGGGCAAAACCGAGTGCTATTTCGAGGCCGTCGCCGAAGCGATCCGGATGGAGCGGCAGGTACTGGTGCTGCTCCCCGAGATCGCGCTGACGGAAAATTTCCTGCGCCGCTTCGAGCATCGTTTCGGGGTGCCGCCGGTGCTATGGCACTCCTCCTTGAAGTCCAGCGAGAGGCGCCGTGCGTGGCGTGCGGTATCGTTAGGTACCGCTAAGGTCATCGTGGGTGCCCGCTCGGCGCTGTTCCTGCCTTACGCGAATCTGGGCCTGATCGTGGTCGACGAGGCGCACGAAATCTCGTTCAAGCAGGACGACGGGGTGCGCTACAACGCCCGCGACGTGGCCGTGATGCGCGCGAAATTCGAGGGAATTCCGATAGTTCTCGCCAGTGCCACCCCGGCACTGGAATCGATGCAGCTGGCCGAGGCCGGGGTCTATCGCAAGATCGACCTGCCCTCGCGCTTCGGCGGCGCCACTCTGCCCGATATCAACATTCTGGACTTGCGCGAACAGGCCCCCGAACGCGGCCGCTGGATCGCGCCCAAGCTGGTCGAGGCGATGAAGGACCGGCTGGCCAAGGGTGAGCAGTCGCTGCTGTTCCTGAACCGCCGAGGCTATGCGCCGCTGACCCTGTGCCGCAACTGCGGCTACCGCTTCCAGTGCCCGAACTGCACCGCATGGCTGGTGGAACACAGGTTTTCCAAACGGTTAGCCTGCCACCACTGCGGCCACGAGACGCCCGTGCCCGAAGCCTGCCCCGAATGCGGCACCGGCGATTGCCTCGTCGCCTGCGGCCCCGGCGTGGAGCGCATCGCCGACGAAGTGGCGGAAATCCTGCCGGAAGCCCGCACCGCGCTGGTCACCTCGGACACCATGAACACTCCCGCCGCGATCGGCGAATTCGTGGCGATGGCGGAAAACAAGGCGATCGACGTCATCATCGGCACCCAGCTGGTAACCAAGGGCTACCACTTCCCCGACCTGACGCTGGTGGGCGTGGTCGATGCCGACCTCGGCCTCGAAGGCGGAGATTTACGAGCCGGTGAAAGAACTTACCAGCAAATCGCCCAGGTCGCCGGGCGCGCCGGTCGCGGCGAGAAGCCCGGCGAAGTCCTCATCCAGACCCGTCACCCCGAAGCCGCCGTCATCGCCGCGCTGGCCAACGGCGACCGCGACGCCTTCTACGCCGCCGAAACCGAAGCCCGCCGCGACGCCGGAGCCCCGCCGTTCGGCCGCTGGGCCGCCATCATCGTCAGTTCGGAGGATCAGGCCGAAGCCCTCGCCGCCGCCCGCGCCGTCGGCGGTACGGCGCCGAACCTGCCCGAC
>JASGGD010000118.1:0-15401 GCA_047605225.1 Novosphingobium sp. | reverse complement strand
CTACATGTGGGGCGGCGTCGGACGCGGCAAGTCGATGCTCATGGACCTGTTCGTCCAGACGCTCGACATCCCCGGCAAGCGTCGCGTGCACTTTCACGCCTTCATGCTCGAGGTCCACGCCCTCCTTCGCGACGAGCGCAAGAAGGAAACCGGCGACCCGATCCCGCCGGTAGCGGCCGCCATAGCCCGCAACGTACGCTGCCTCGCCTTCGACGAGATGGTTGTGAACAACTCGGCCGACGCGATGATCATGAGTCGGCTGTTTACAAACCTGATCACGGCCGAGGGTGTTACGATCGTGACCACCTCTAACCGCGCGCCGTCCGAACTCTACAAGGACGGGCTAAACCGCGAGCATTTCCTGCCGTTCATCGGGCTGATCGAGCAGGAACTCGACGTCCTGACGCTCAACGGCCCGACCGACTACCGAATGCAGCGCCTCGGCGGCATGGCCACTTGGCACGAACCGCTGGGCGAACCCGCGACCGAAGCCGCGCGAGAGGCTTTCTATCGCCTCACCGACTATCCGCCCGAAGACAGCGAGCATGTGCCTTCTGCCGATATCGACGTCGGCGGCGGGCGAATGCTGCATGTTCCCAAGAGCCTCAAGGGCGTGGGCGTCTTCAGCTTCAAGCGCCTCTGCGGCGAAGCCCGCGGCGCAGCCGACTACCTCGCGATCGCGCGCGCCTATCACACGGTGATCCTCGTCGGCATTCCGAAGATGGGACCCGACCGCCGTAACGAGGCAGCCCGCTTCGTGACGCTGATAGACGCGCTGTACGAAAACAAGGTCAAGCTAATCGCCGCCGCCGATGCGGCTCCTGAAGATTTGTATGAATCCGGGACTGGACGGTTCGAATTCGACCGCACGATCAGCCGCCTTAATGAAATGCAGAGTGCCGACTATCTGGCACTCGGCCATGGCGAAGGCTGAATTGCATTAACAAGTCCCGAATCGGGATGCGCTTCGTAACCCGATTCGGGCTTATCCAGCAGAAATTAGCTAACTGAATTTTGGTTCGTCATACCGTTATCTGCAGCTAATTAGCTTGTAGCGCTCACTCAACAAATCCTGATACGAACAATCGCGGAATCCAGGCAAATAAAAAGCGCTTTCCAAAAGACAGGAGTTCTTCTGGAAAGCGCTTCTTTTTATTTGCAGTGGCTCGAGTCAGTTAACTCGAACTAGCGCAACAGAAGCCTCTATTAGAGACCGCTGCCCCACCAACCACCACCCCAGATGTCCTTGTTCATCATCATTCCCCATGTGAACGACCGCATCGCTGCGGCCGAGGACATGGATAATAGTTAGTTAACAAGTCATCAAGGAATTTTTAACCAATCAGACGCGCCCTCCGGCCGGATACGAAGTCCAGAAAATCCCGGAATGGGACAGGTCGGCTCACATGGTAACCTTGGACCAGATCGCAGTTCAGGCCTGACAGCATCTCCAGAACCTTCGCGGTTTCAACGCCTTCAGCCACAACGACCCGATCGAGCGAATGCGCCATCTCGATGATCGACTGCACCAGAAGAAGGTCTTCCTTGCTGCCCTCCATGGACGACACGAAGGTCTTGTCGATCTTCACTTCGCTCGCAGGCAGGTAGCGCAGGTAGTCAATGGTCGCGTTGCCCGTGCCAAAGTCATCGATCGACAATCGCAAACCCGACTGTACCAGACGCTGCAGCATCTGGTACGTCTTCGAACTGCGATCGAGACGATCGGTCTCCGTAATTTCAAGGATCAGACGGTTCGGCGACAAGCCATGCGCTGCTAGAATTTCCGCGATCATGCCGGGTAGTCCCGAATTGCGCAGAAGCTGTGCCGAGATGTTGACCGACATCGTCATCTCGTAACCGCAGCGCTCGAGTTCGACCGCCACTCGTACCGCATCGTTAATGACAAAGCGGGTAATGCGCTCAATCCGGTGAAATTCTTCCGCGATGCGAATGAACTTGTCGGGACTGATCGGGCCACGCTCGGGATGAGTCCAGCGCACCAATGCTTCGGCACCGCTGATACGATTCGAGCGTAGATCGAGCTTGGGTTGATAGGCGACCCAGACTTCGCCGTTGTCGATCGCGCGATCGAGCGAAGTCAGCAACGAGATTTCCCACTGGGCTTCGTGTTTGCGAGCATCGTGCTGATAAACGAGTTCATCGTTGCGAACCGCCTCTTCTGCCGCCTGCATTGCGCTGGCGACACGGCCCGAGAGAGGGCGATCGAAATCGGAATCAATGCCGCAGTTGAACGACAGGTCAATGTCGATGCCGCCGACCTGGATGCCATTCTGAACGATCCGGTGCAGCCCTTCCAGATTCTCGAAAAGGTCGAATGTGCTCCGGATCGAAGAAAGCCAGACGAACATCCCGCCTTCATGATAGATGAGGACGCTTTCGTCACTGATACGGATGCGCCGGACAATTTCCTTGGCAAGCTGCGCTTCGACATGTTCGGCGAAGCTACCGATAATGCCGCCGTAGTTGCGGATTTTCAGAGAGACGAGGATACGGGTCGACAAATCAGGCGAATTGCGTAGCGCCTGAACACTCGGCAAACCCGAACCGGTATTGGTTTCACCCGCCTCCTCGACCCTGTCGAGATTGCGCATGCGAATGACCGCCACCAGCGCTACTGAGAACGCGGGAATGACCTCAACCTGGACGTTAACATAGTCCAGCAGGAAGGGAATGGCACCCACGACCGCGACCAGTCCGGTAAAGCGGTAAACGTCAAGAACCCGGCCTCTCCCAAGACCTGACGCAATAACAACCAGGACCAGCAGATATGCGGGAAACCAGCCGTACTCATGAGGCATTCCAAGCTTCAACGTGTCCGCGCCAATCGCATGGAAGTACCCGCCCGGAGCGTTGATATCCTGCCCCGGAATCGAATGAATGTCGTTCAATATCACAGATGCCGGGACGATCAGCACGTCCTTGCCTCGGACGAGCGAGCGATCGAAACGTCCACGCATGACATCGATATAGCTGAGAGTGGGATATGAACTCACAGCGATCGAGAAATCGGGGAAGAAGAGTTCATCGGTGCTGCCGTTCACACCCGCGATAGCAGCCGACAGCGAGGGGATCTTGCCGGCCGGGCTATCCGAGGCATAAGGAAGCTGAACGTTCTGGTTAAGCGGCCGATGGCGAACGAGAACCGAAGCCGTGCCGGCATACTCACGATAGGCTGGCAGCGGAATCTTGCCCGCAAAATTGCCCCTCTGACCATCGCCATCCATTCCAGCGCCCAGGACGACCCGTCCCTCGTGCGCCTTCAGAGCCGCAATGAACTTGGCATCATCGGCCGCGTTACCCGGTATCGAGAACGAGCGGTTGAAGAAAACGCGCTTGGCGCCAGCATCAAAGAGCTGATTAATCGTGTCCGCATCGTTACCATGCGAAATATCATTCGCGCCGAGTTGAACGAGCGTCTGCGAATCTTGCAGGATGACGGTGATATCGCCGCTTGCGGGCTGGGTGCGAGACATCCACCGCACATTGCGCAAGTAGTCTTCAAGCGGCAGACCGAGGCCGCTGATGCCCATTGCAAGGCCCGTCAGCGCAGCCCAAAACACGATACGGACGCGCGGTCGCTTCCAGAAATTGCGAAGTTGCCCCCAGATGCCGGTCATGGCCGCCCCCCCTCTTGCAACGGGAGGCCGTTCCGGACGCACATCACCAGTGCGGGGAAACTCCGCTCTGAATACCGGTAATGGCGACCGATTCTGTTCATTCATGCCCTGCAAATGAGGCTTTGGTAGGCATGAGCTATCGCAAAGGTACTAAGAAACCGTGTAGTTAATGGCGCTACCGGGCCGAACGGCAAAATTACCCGACAAAGCGCCGTGGACGCGCGTCGCTAATTGACACCCAAAGAGGTAAACGCCTTGTCAAGCATCAGCATCTGCCAGAGCAATCGGGAATTGTCCGAAGTTCCCGCTACATGCGCATCGACCATTTCCAGCAATCGCCGATGGTCGAACCACCCGGTCCGCGCCAAAGCCGTACCTCCCGCGATGCTCCGCGCCGTTTCGGCTAGAGGGCCGCGAAACCACTGTGCAATCGGTGTAACAAAGCCCTGCTTGGGTCGGTAAAGCACGTCGTCCGGCAGGTAGCGCCGCATCGCTCGCTTCATCAACCACTTGCCCTGCCCGCCCTGCACCCGCATCGATTCCGGGAGGGTAGCGGCGAACTCGATCAGACGGTGATCTAGCAGTGGCTCACGCGCCTCGAGGCTGACCGACATACTCGTGCGATCGACCTTGGTGAGAATGTCTCCCGGCAACCAGACCTTGAGGTCCGCGTACTGGGCACGATCCAGTCCCGAACGTGCCGGAGCGCCTCTCATCAAGGCCAATACAGGCTCTTCCGCACGATAATCACCGCGCAAACGGCGGAATTCGTCCGAATAGAGGCGCTCACGCAATTCAGGTGGCAAGAACGCCATAGAGCGCGTGTAGCCTTCGGCAGAATCTCTTGCGAGAGAAAGCAACGTCGATTTCGCACGCAGCGGTCGCGGTGCCCAGTCCGCCTTCGGATAGAGCCGCCCGAGAGTTCCAAAGACCGGTCCACGCACCGATTGCGGCAGCAGGGCACGGATTTTGTCTTCACCAGCCTGGAATACGTGCCGTCGATAGCCGCCGAGCGCCTCGTCGGCACCGTCGCCGGAAAGTGCCACAGTTACCGATTCCCGTGCCAGCTGACACACTCGCCAAGTCGGCAAAGCGGAGGCGTCGGCAAACGGCTCGTCGAACATACCCGCAAGCTGGTCGATAGCGGCGAAATCATCGGGCGACACGATCCGCGAAGCGTGGTTCGTTCCGAAACGCTGCGCGACCTTTGTTGCGTATGCACTTTCGTCCAGTCCGGCGACATCGAAGCCGATGGAACATGTCCGCACCGGGCTGCCGCTCGTCTCAGCCATGAACGCAACGACGCTCGAACTATCGACACCCCCTGACAGGAAAGCGCCGAGCGGCACATCGGCGACCATACGGGACGACACTGCCTGCCGCATAAGGTGTACCAGTTCCGCCTCAAGATCCGCAGGTTTTCCCCTGCGTCGATTTGCAAAAGAGACGTCCCACCACTGCGTCGGATTCGGCATCGGTGCGCCATGACGCAGCAACAGCGAATGACCCGCCGGCAACTTGCGGATACCTTTAAGGATGACCCTGTCGTCAGGGACGTACCCCCAGGTCAGGTAATCCTCGACCGCAAGTGGATCGATTTCTCGCCGAAGCAAAGGATGCGCCGTCAAAGCCTTGAGTTCGGAACCGAATGCGAGGCTCCCATCGCTCAATTGCGCATAGTAGAGCGGCTTGACGCCCAAACGATCGCGCGCAAGGAACAGCGTTCGCGCATCAAGATCATAGATCGCGAATGCGAACATCCCGAACAACCGCGTAACGCAAGACGGTCCCCAGCGACGCCATGCGGCCAGGATGACCTCGCTGTCTCCGTCCGTGCGGAACTGCTCGCCGAGCGCCTTCAGTTCGTGCCGCAGTTCACGGTAGTTGTAGATTTCGCCATTGAAGACGAGCATCGCCCGGCCATCGGGCGAAATCATCGGCTGAGGGGAACCTTCGAGGTCGATGATTGACAGCCTGCGATGACCAAGGGCAACGCCCGGCGCAGTCCATACTCCCTGCCCGTCCGGTCCACGGTGAGCTATCGCATCGCACATCGCCTCGACCCGGGCGCGATCGACCGGCTTTGGCGTTTCAAGATGGTAAATTCCGGCGATCCCGCACATCGTCGTTCGCCCTACCTGACCTGAGCGATACCGTCCATCCACCCCGCAAGTGGTCCGGTGGCGGCTCTAAAGGCAGTTATCGACCGCTCGGCACTACCGCGCGGCATGTCCTCTGCAGACAGGATCAGCATCATTGTGGGTTCCGCTCTGAACAGCAGGTGATCTGCCATCACCGCCAGTTTAAGCCGCGCATTGCTGCCGCTCAACAGACTGCCTTGCCGATACCAGGTCACGGCCAACCGCTCTACCCGGCCATTACCGAGCAAACGTTCGCCCTTGCCGCCTTCGATCGAACCCGCAGAGGACTGCCATGCCCATGCGGTCGCAGGGACCAGCGCGCCTTGACCGAACCCTCCGGCTTCGCGCCCCTCCCCCTGGCTTGAGTAAAGGGCGATGAAGACGTCGACGTTGTGCCCTCGAGCATCACGATAACGACCGATGAGGCGGTGATCAGCGCCTTGGGCGCGTGGCTCCCACCATATGGCAGGCGTATAATCCACGCGCGTCCACCCGCGGACGACAGGCAGATCGATACGTACGGGCATCGGAGCCGCGATGGTATCGGCGGCCAGAGCCCAAAACCACGCAACGACGAGCACCAGCACGAGCGCGGCAATGGCGGCAATTCCCGAAAAATCCAAACGCTCGAGTCGACCTAACCATACGGAGTTCTCAATGGCGTGAAGGTCGATCGACGGAGTATTGAGGGGGCGGTCGAAAAACCGCCAGGCACTGGCGATTACCAACGCCAGAACGATCGCGAAGAAAAACCATCCGTAGACGATGTGATCGAACCCGGCGGCGGCCTTGATGCCGAATATCTGTGCGGCGTAGATCGTCCCCCACGCACGAATGCCGTTGGCAAGGATCGGCACTGCCACACACGTCAGCAGCATCGCCACCCGCCGCCGCCAGCTCAAGAAGCAGACATTGGCGGCAAGCACGCCAAACGCGATCATGGCAATGAGGAATTTCACCCCGGAGCAGGCTTCAGCAACTTCGAACAGACCCGCGGGAGTGTCGATGAAAACTCCGTCGATCCTGGCCGGAACTCCGCTGAGATGGGTCAGCGCAATGGTGATTCCTGCCGTGACCGTCTGCAGGATGTTTACCAGTTCCTCGCCGACGGGAACAAGAAAGACCAGATAACCGAGCGGGAAGACCAACGCCGCGCTGACCCTGACCCCCAGCAGCAGGGGAACGCAGGCCCCGAGCATGGCGACGACACCCGCCTGACGTGCAAGGTCCAATCCGGACATTGCGCCAAGCATCCACAGGAATGCGGCGCCCGAAAGCAGGATCAGTCCAGGCCACCATCCAGAGGGCGACAAATGCGCGAGTTGCGGCCAGCGCTGCCAGACCAGCCAGCCAAGGATGAAGGGGATGAGCAGGACATGGTTGTAGGTGGAAATATCCCACCATTGCCGTGCCATAGCAGCCCAGTCTCCGAGAAATCCAAAGAAGAGCACAAGCCAAGCTGCACCAAGACGGATCAGCCCGCCACGCCACTGGGGTGACAGCGCGCGCCATGCACGCGCCGGAACAGCCATGGCCATCGGGGCAGTATCAAGCGACATCGGGAAGAACCTCGCCCATGATCCCGAGGTATTCGGGGAGGCGAGCGAACGCCGCTTCCCAACTGGCGTTGGCGACGATCCAGGCTCGAGCATCGTGCCCCATGAGTTTGGCGGTTTCCGGTGCCCGTGCGAGATCCAGGATGGCCTGCGCCATTGCAGCATCGCCATCGCGGATAGCAAAATCCCGGCCGTCGAATGCATCTATGCCAGTGGCCGCTCCTGGAGAAAGAACCACCGGCAGACCCATCGCCATGGCTTCGAGAACCTTGTTCTGAACACCCCGTGCGATCTCAAGCGGTACCAGCGCTACGTCGGCCGCGGCAAGCCAGGGGCGAATGTCATCGACCCTGCCCCATACCTTGACGCCATCACGTCCAGAACGGGACTGCAATGCAGCCGGAGGATTGCGGCCGACGATATGCAGGGTAGCTTGTGGGCAGATCCTGCGCACAAGCGGCAGGATACGATCGATGGCGCGGGTCGCAGCCTCGATGTTGGGTGCGTAGTCCATCTGCCCGGTGAAAACGATACGCGGCGCTCCCATCGCGACCATCTGCTTTTCTGGAAGAATCAGATCGGGATCGAAGTACGCAGCATCAAGGCCGTTGCCCATCGCGCGCACCCGCCCCTCATCCCCATTGAGCCTTGAGCGCAGCAATCCCACCTCGGCACCGCTGATCAGCAGCGTCACAGCGGCGCCTGAGCAAATCCTGGCCTCTTCGCGACGCAACAGGCGACCTTCGCGACGCTCCATCCATGAACGAAAGCCCAGACCGCGGGCTCCGTAGGCTTCGAATTTGGCGGAATCGACATCGACCAGATCGGCCACGACACGACCACGAAAGTCGACGGGAACGTACTGAGCCATCTGGCCCGAAAAAACATAAACAGTATCGATATCCCGCTCGACAAGCAGGTCGCGCACGTAAGCCTCAAGGTCTTTGTCGTGAAACGCGGTAAGACTGAGAGGGCGGCCACTGGCCAGAGCTTGCAGCCCGGCGACATGTAGTGGCTTGGAGCGCTCTACCAACCGATAGCTGGCAGCGAGGCTCGCAAGATCGCCCTCGAATGCACGATCCTGCTCGTCGTCGCAGAATGTCGCGACATGCACGGGGGCGAGCCCGGCCAGCGCCTTGAGCACATGATGGGAACGGATCTTGTCGCCGCGATCCGGGGGAAACGGGATGCGGTGCGACAGGAACAGGATCTCGCCCATCAACCGATACCGCGTGCGATCAGGGGGCCGAGGCGATTGGCCACGGCGAGAGGCAAGCGCTGCCACAGCTTGATCTGGAGCGAGAGTTTGCCGCTGGTCGGGTCGGCATCGCGCCCGGCGCTGCCCGGAGCCGTCCAGGTCGCATAGGTCAGCGGCTCGGGCTCGAAGCCCCAGTTGCGCTTGAAATGATAGGCGCCGCTCTCCGTCTTCGAGCGGCCGAAGTCGAACACCGTGCAGCCACGCCGCCGGGCCTGAAGCATGAGTTCGTAATACATCCGGTCATTGGCCCGAAGGCGCCGGGCATCCCAGGTGCCGCCGCCCCAATACGGCATGACGGCGCCCTGATGATAGACGCTGATGACGCTCGCCACCGGCGCGCCCTGATGGCGCACGGTCAAGATGTCCGCATCGTCGCCGAAACCGTCGATTACTGCATCGAGCAACGCGCGGGGAAAGACAGGGGTGCCGAGATTGCGATAGCTCTCGCAGAAGACCGCATAATGCGCGGCGCGATCCGCTTCGGAAGTGCCGACGTCTACCGTCAGGTCGATGCCGAGCGAGCGGCGCACTTCGGCGCGCTGCTTGCGCGGAATATCGAGCAGTTGCGCCTCGTCGTCGGCCGCAAGCGGCCGCGCGAAGTTGGCATGCGAGCGGGTCTTGAGTGCCCAGCCCTCGCCTGCCGGGGGGAGCACCCCGCCGCGCAGTTCGATCGTCGGGCAGGTGAGCCGCAGCGCCAGTTCCTCGACGGCGGCGAATATCGCCGGGGTATCGGCCTCCTCGGTCGCCAGCAGCCCGCCGCCGACCGCGAAACCGGTGGAGGCCAGCAGACGGCCGAAGACCGGCGAATGGATGGCATCAAGCGGCAGGAAAGCGACAATCTCGCCCGCCTTCTCCTGCACCAGCGCCAGCGCGCGATTGCCGGTCGCCTTCGCAACCGAGACGAACCATGCGGGGCGGTGGAACGGCGTCCCCTGCGGATGGCGCGCAACAAAGCCCTCCAGCCGCGCAATCTCGCCCGGATCGGCCAGATCGACGAGGCGGACTTGCGCAGTCAGGGGCACGAACGGGGCATTCATGCGGCAAATGCCAGCGGTTCGGCGCGCAAGGCTTCCCGCGCGGCGAGTTCGTCCATGCGGCCCCACCGGAATTCACCGACCAGCCGCTCGAGCTTCTGAGCCATCACCGACAGATTCGTGTAGTGCCGGAAACGCGAGCGCAGCGGCGCGCCTTCGACGCGGGGCTGGCCGGGATCGATCTCCCAGGGGTGGAAGTAGAACACCGCCGGGCGCCGGTCATCACGGTTCACCTGCCGGATCGCCCAGCGCGAGAAACCGTAAGGAAGGACGCGGAAGAACCCGCCGCCACCCGCCGCCAGCCGCCGTCCGGCGAACCGGGCGGTCGTGACCGGAATCTCGATCAGATCGGCATCGGCGATGGGCCGGAACGCGAAGCGCGGAGCCTCGCGCCAGCCGTAGTGGTCGTGCGCGACAGGCGCCACGCTGGAGCTATAGGCATAGCCCTGCTCCGCCAGCACCTCGAAGGCCCAGGGCGTGCGGGCATCGATGGAGAAGCTGGGCGCACGGTAGCCCTTGACCGATTGGCCCGAGGCGTCCTCGATCACCTTGCGGGCACGATCTATGTCAGCGGCGAAGGCTTCCTTGCCGAGACGGAACACCCGCTCGTGGTCCCAGCCGTGGCTGGCGACCTCATGGCCCTCGTCGGCGATGCGGCGCATCAGGACGGGATGGCGCTCCGCCACCCAGCCGAGGGTGAAAAACGTGCCCTTCACCCCCGCATCGGCGAAAAGACGCAGGATTGCGTCGCAGTTGCGCTCGACGCGCGTGGCCAGCGAGTTCCAGTTCTCCCGGTCGATCACCTTCTCGAAGGCGCCGACCTGGAACCAGTCCTCGACATCGACCGAGAGGCCGTTGATCGGCACCGACATGGGGTCAAACGTCCCTTCAGGCGACCTGGCGCTGGCCGTCGCCGCTCTCGATCCACTCGATCAGCATGGTGAGCGTGTGACGCAGCGTCCGCTCGGTCTCGCCGAGGCGCGACTCCAGCTTGTCCGAGCGGGCGATGGCGTCCGCCAGTTGCTGCTCCAGCGTCGCGAACTGCTCGCCCTGCGCTTGCCGTGCCGAGGCTTCGCGCTCTTCGGTAGCGGCAGCGAGTTCCGCGATCGCCGAGTGCAATTCGCCGATCTGCGTATCACGCCCGACCATCGCAGCCTCGATCAGCGCGTTGGCACCAGCCTCGTCGAGATGCTCGCGATGGGCGAGCGCCGTTTCGATCAGCGCGGTCGCACCCGACGTATCAAGCGCCTCGCGGTCGGCAAGCGCCGACTCGATCAGTGCCATGACGGCAGAAGTATCGATCGCCTGTGCCGGTGCACTCGCGAAAGCCTCGGCGACCAGCGGCTGCGTCACCGCAACCGCAGGCTCCGCGACCTTGGTGACCACCGCCAGCGCGCCGTCGTCGTTCATCTCGTCGAGCACCTGCTCGAGCATCGCGGCGTCTAGATGCTCCCGGCGATCCACCGCGCCCAGCAGGAGCAGGCGATTGACGATCTGGTTGATACGGCGCGGGATACCACCGGTCGCCTCATGGATCGCAGGGAACAGCGCCGCGTCGAAGCTCGGGTTGCCCTTCCAGCCAACGCAGCCGAGGCGGTGCTCGACGTAAGACTGGACCTCCCGCACATGCATCGGACCGAGATGATGCGTGGCGATCACGCGCTGGCGAAGCTGTTCGAGCTGGTTGCTTTCCAGCAGAGTCTCGCGAAACTCGGGCTGGCCGAGCAGAAGCGTCTGCAGCAGTGGGTGCGAGCCCAGCTGGAAGTTGGAGAGCATGCGCAACTCCTCCAGCGCGCTGACCGAGAGGTTCTGCGCTTCGTCCACGATCAGCAGGCAGCGGCGGCCAGCGCGCGCTTCCTCATGGAAGAACGCCTCCAGCGTACCGAGTGCGGATGCCTTGTCGTGGCCCTGCACCGGCAGCCCGAACGACTGCGCGACGACGTGGACGATCTCCTCGCCGTCGAGCGCGCTGGTCACGACATTGGCGGCGGTCATGCGCGCCGGGTCGATGGTCGCCATCAGGTAGGCTACGAGCGTGGACTTGCCCGCACCGACCTCGCCGGTAATGACGACGAAGCCCTCGCCCTGCGCCAGGCCGTAGCCGAGGTAGGACAGCGCCTTCCTGTGCGTGCTGCTCTCGAAATAGAACGCCGGGTCGGGGGTCAGCTGGAAAGGCCTGGCGTCGAGCCCGTAGAAGTCGTCGAACATCGGGTTTCTCTCCTCAGAAGGTATAGCGCAGACCCGCGAGCGCCGAGGCGGTCCACAGGTCGTCGATGGAGGGCGTGTCGTTCTTCGCCCCGTCAATGCCGATCGCGAGCGTACCACGCAGGCGCGGCGCGAACATCTTGTAGTAGCTGGCCGAAGCGCCGTACCCGGCGACGTCGCCCGTCAACGGGTCGTTGCTGCTGACCCAGTTGGCGTAGACGTTGGCCGACCAGCCCGCATCACGGCCAAGGTCGCCGCCGATGTAGGCCGCCAGCCACCAGTTCTCGTCCAGCACGCCATTGGCGGAGGCGAGGACGGTGTTCTGCGCGGCGATGTACTTGCGGCGATCGTAGCCTGCGCCGATCCCTGCGCTCAGACGGCCGAACTTCATCGAGTAGTTCGCCGCCACGCCCCGCGCCCGAAAAGTGGACGAGCGGACCGAGCCGAGGACGCTGGACAGGCAGTTGCCGCCTTCCAGCGAGGCGACGCAGCCGCGCAGTTCGCCAGTGATGGGGTCGCGCACGACCTCGAAATCATCCGGCAACTGGTCGAGCGCGCGGTTGACCTGCCCGCCGAAGCCAGAGACGTTATCATAGACCGCGACGTTGAACTGGCTGCGGTCGCTCGGCGCATAGGCCAGCGTGCCGCCAAAGCTGGTCGAGCCATAGCGGCGGCCGATATGTGCCGAGAGCGAGGTGCGGCGGCTCGGCCGCCACATGACGGCCGCGTCCCAGATGAGGCCGCTGACGTCATAGGCCATCTCGCGCGGCGAGGATTTGTCAGTGACGTAGCGACCGTCAGAACCGATCACCGGCGCTCCATCGGCGTCGCGCACGGCGTCGCGGCTGGAGATCTCGACGTCCTCGTAACCGATCGCGCCGACCACCTGAACGGTGCGGCTGACCGGCACGGTGACCATCGCGCGGGCCTGCATGTCGCGGGCGCGCTGGTCGAGGTTGGAGATGTCCTCCTGATAGAAGCTGCCCCCGACGCCCACACCCACCGGCAGCACCGTGCCGGGAGCGAAGCCTGCCTGCACGTCCGCCGACTGGACCACGCTCTTGTCGAAGACGTCGGCCGCCGCGCCGGTCTGGAGATCGCGCGAAGCGTTCGACTGCTCGACCTTGGTGAATCCGGCGCGATAGTTGGCGCCCACGTCGAGGTCGCCGATCCGCTTGGTTACGGAGGGACCGGCATAGACAGAGTAGACCGTCGATTTGCCGTTGCCCGACAGCGGCCCGGCGGCGAGCGCAGAGCCCCCGTTCTCGACATTGACCTGCGAGGCGAGTGCACCCGCCTCGACGGTCACGCCCGGGACGACGGTGGCATAGCCGCGCACGAGGCCGCTGATCACATCGCCGTCACCCGCCTTCTTGCCCCAGCCGAACTGGCGCTGATAGCGGACCGAGGCAGAAGCCCCGTTGTTGCGTCCTTGAATCGAAGCGTCGACACCGACCGCAACCTGGGTATAGGTCAGCACGTCGTCGCCCGGCGACAGTTCGGCGGTGACGATCTGATCGACCTCGATGTAAGGTGCGATGTCGATGCGCTTTCCGCCCTGCCCTTTGGCACCACGCCGCGAAGCACGGTCGGACTTGGCGGAGGTCGCGTCGGACGCGCTATCGCCACCCATACCGGAGCCGGTACTTCCCATGCCGCCACCGTAGCCGGTCGACTGGGCATGAGCCGCCACCGGCAGCGCAAAGGCGAGCGCCGCCAGCGCCGCCATGCCAGATGCCTGCTTCATGCGGGTCATCCCTTGTATCCGTAATAGGAGCCGAAGCGGCGACCGCTCGGGCTGAACTGGGCCGCGTTGAGCAACAGTTGCACGTTCGGACATGCATTGAGGAGCGAGATCGCGTCGTCCAGAGCGCCGCGCCCGGTCTTGTCGGCACGAGCGATCACCACGGTCTGGCCGACATACTTAGCCAGCTCCGCCGCCGGCGAAGCGGCCAGAGCCGGAGGCGAATCGAAGATCACCATCCGGTTGGGCGCGCCTTGCGTCAGCCGGTCGAGCACGCGCGCGGTGCGCGAACTTGAGAGGTACTCGCTGTCATGGGCGGTCGTGTCCCCGGCAGGCAGAACCCAGAGCCCGGGAATATCAGTGCCGAGCACGCAATCGGCGACGTCGATCGTCTCGTCCATCAGCGCGTCCATCAGGCCCAGACCGCCGGGCAGGCCCAGCGCGGAGAGCACCGAGGGCTTGGCGAAGTCGGCATCGACGAGCAGGACCTCGCTCTCCTTCTCCGCTGCAATCGACAGCGCGAGATTGAGGGCACAGTAAGTCTTGCCCTCACCCGGATGTGGCGACGAAATCAGCACGCGCTGCGCCATCGGCCCGGCCTTCTGGCGACGCAGGTCAGCGGCCTGAACCAGCAGCTGGCGCTTGACGATGCGGAACTCCTCGAGGAGTTCGGTGACGGTGCCCTCGGGCACGATCAGGCCCTGCTCGCGCAGATGCTCGCGATCGACGGGATGCGCGGTATCGTTGAAGCGCGCAGGCTCGGGCGCGGGTTCCGCGACAGGCTGAGGAGCCGAAGCGGGAACGACGGCTTCCGCTGCAGGCGCTGGACGAGCGGGAACGGGCGCAGGCTCCGGCCTTGCAGGCATGCGCCTCGCAGGCCGCTCCGGAAATGCCACCGGCTTCGCGATCACCGTGTTGAAGTCGAAGCGACCATTGGCGCGCTCGAACAGCGATTCGCCTTCGGGCTCGTCAGGCTGATTGGGCACGGGGATCTTGCGATGATCGGTCATGTCAGTCCCCTTACGCCACCATGCCGCGCTGAATGAACTCGGCGGCAAGCAGCACCACGAACAACCCGCAAAGCGCGGCCGTCCCGGCGTAGAAATACTTGAGACGCTTGGCCCGAAGCGCCCGCGCGCGGTCGGTCAGGCTGTGCGAGATCGCGCCCAGCACCGGCAGCCCGGTCGCCTTTTCAAGCCCCGCCGTGGTCGCGAAGACCGAGCGCACCCGGCTCAGCGCGAAAGCTGCGGCGCATCCGCCCGCGAAGCCCACGATCAGCACGCCCAGCAGAAGTACCGGACGGTTCGGCGCGACCGGGGTGCGCGGGCTCGTCGGCGGATCGACGACCTGGAACTTTACCGCCTCGCGCTCGGTCTTCACCTCGCCGCGCAGGCGCAATTCCTCGCGGTCCTGCAGCAGCTTGTCGTACTGCTGGCGAAGCACGTCGTAGTCGCGGTTGATGCGCTGCGCCTGGGTCGCGAGTTCGGGGTCGGAGATCGCCGACGCCGTCAGCGAGGCAATGTCGGACTGCGTCGCCGCCTTGCGCGACTGCAGCGCCTGCACGCTTGCCTGCCGCTCGGCGCGGATAGACTGGAGAGAGGAATAGGCAGGGTTGATCGTACCACCGCCACTCGCCGCTTCCTGCGCCGCCGGAGCGCGCAACGCCGCGACCTGATTCTTGGCCGCAATCACGTCGGGGTGATTCTCGGTAAGGCCACGCGCCCGCATCGCTGCAAGATCGGCCTGCGCGCGGGCCAGCGAGGACTGCGCCCCACCATCCGCCGCGCCGCCAGCGATCGTGCGCGGCGTACCTGCAAGCTGGCCG
>JASGGD010000117.1:0-15962 GCA_047605225.1 Novosphingobium sp. | reverse complement strand
CACCTTGCCTCGGCCGAGGCGGTGCTGGCGGCCGAGCCCGTCGCTCGCGCGCCGAAGGGGACCGACGTGGCGCTGCTGGGGCCGTGCGCTCCGGGTGGTGCGGCGCAGTTCGAGTTGCGGGCGTTCTTTGCCGATCCGGCGGGCAAGATGGTCGAGGACCCGGTGACCGGCAGCCTCAACGCGGCGGTGGCGCAGTACCTCTTCGCCAGCGGACAGGCCGAGGGCAGCTATGTTGCCGCACAGGGCCGGAAGGTCGGGGCGGACGGGCTGGTCAACTGCTCTCAGGACGAGAGCGGCGACGTGTGGATCGCCGGGCGCGTGGAGACGGTTTCGACGGGCGGGGCGCTGTTCTCGACGTAACAGGTTTGTGTTGCGCGTGACCCTCACCCCACCCCGCTCAGCATGAGCGGTGTGGGGTGATGGTGTTCAGCCTGCCTTCTTCGGCAGGGCGATCTCGGCCGAGCCGGTGCACATCGTCGTACCCTTCTGGTTCTTCATCAGGTGCTTCACATGGACGAGGTGGCGGCCCTGATCGTCGACCGACTTCTCGGTGACTTCGGCGGTCTGGATCGTCACGTCCCCGGTCAGGGCAGGGCCGCGATAGTTGGCGACCGAGTGCACCACCATGCCGTGCTGCCCGGCCCAGCCCGAGAGGTAGTCGGTCACCCACGAGCCCATCGAGGCGCCGTAGCCGTACCCACGCGGCATGCCGATGCGGCGGGCATACTTGGCGAACAGGTGCCCGCGCGAGGGGCCGTAATAGGCGCCGTCGGTGAGGAACGGGTTCACCTTGAGCATGTCGGGGTCGTTCTCGTACCCCGCCATTTCGCGCGTGAAGCCGAGGCCTTCGAGGTCCTGCTTGCGCAAGTCCAGCGTGCCCCAGGTGTTGACGATATAGGCGCGCCACTCGGTCGCGAAGCTGGCAATGGAATGGGGGCCGAAGACGCGCTCAGGCAACTGGTCGCCCACTGCCACGTCGTCCCACCAGCGTTCCTCGCTGCCGAGTTCCTGGAGCATCCGCACCCAGGCGAAGCGGCGTTCCTCCATTTCCTCCAGCGCTTCGTCGGTCCATTCGGGTTCCTCGAAGTCGTCGGTCTTGACGCTGTCGCCGCCCGCCGCCGCGCGGTAGCGGATCGAGGTGGAGCGCTGGCGGGCGATCTCCTCGCCCTTCTGGTTGGAATAGTTGTTGTCGCCGCGCTGGAAGCAGGTGGGGCCGAAGCCGGTCTGCTTGACGGTATAGTCGAACGGGATGCGGGTGTTGGTGATTACGTCGCCCGGCTCGATGCGAGGGCCGTGGAACCACCACTCGTCGCCGCCGAACAGCAGGTGCGAGTCCTCGATCCGGCCGACGCAGGCGGGCGCGGCGCCGTGGCCGTCGTCAGTTGCGATGGCGAAGCTTTGCGGTGCGACGAGGCGGCCCCATACGCTCGCCTCTGAATGGGCGGGATCGAAGTGGGCGAGGTTGGGGTAATGCATCGCATGGACCCAGCGGCGGATGTCGTTGGGGGCGATGGCCTCACGCAAGGGCGAGAAGTCCATCGGCTTGCCGAGGTAATTGTCGATGTCCGAACAGTCGAAGTCGTCGCTCATGGTGTCTCTCAGAATTGCCTGATGCCGGTGGCGTCTTCGGCCTTGAATACGGGGATCGGCTCGATGGCCTTGAGCATGACCAGCGGGATCACGCGGTCGGTCGCCATCTGGTAGTCGGCGTAGAAGGGGTGGCAGTCGGTCAGGAAGGTCCAGACCTTGTCGCGCTCGGCGCCTTCGGGTTCGCGCCAGGTGGCGCGGAAGGCTTGCGTCGCGACCTGGAAATCGACCGTCCCGGCCTCGCGGATGTTGAGATACCAGGCGGGGTGATGGTCGGCGCCGCCCTTCGAGGCGCAGATCACGACCTCGCCGCCGATGTCGGCATAGCAAAGGGGCGTGATGAAGACCTTGCCGCTCTTGCGGCCGACGTACTTGACCAGACAGTGCGTGGCGAAGGACCGGCCGCCGACGGGCGTGATGTCCATGATGTGGCCCTGCGCACCGCCTGACGACAGGTACATGTCGCGGTGCTCGACCACCCAGTCCTTGCGCGTGTCGCGGATCGCGGCCGACGTGTCGTCGCTCATGGGCTTCTCCTCTCCTCCCGAGCCGAGGCACGAGGATGGGGGAGGGGAGAGCCTTGCGTCCAATCCCGAATGGGAACGCCGGGCAGTGATCGCCCGAGCGTTTAGGCCGCGTCCTTCTCCGGCGGCCAGACGCTGTGCGAGAGGAGGTTGTCGACGAAAGCCTCGTGCTGGGCCTGCCCGACGGGATCGGGCCGCAGCAGCACGTCGGTGCGATAGCCCGTCACCGCCGAGACCGTCAGCTGGGTCAGCCGCTGCGCTTCGTCATGTTCGAAGCGGGTGGCGAAGAAGTCGGCGATGGCGCAGCGCAGCTTGGCCGGGCCGCGCGTGT
Organism: Novosphingobium sp.; assembly: GCA_047605225.1. Lineage (GTDB taxonomy): Bacteria > Pseudomonadota > Alphaproteobacteria > Sphingomonadales > Sphingomonadaceae > Novosphingobium. Next base: position 13,520 of record JASGGD010000117.1, on the reverse strand, counting down.
AGAAGGTCTCCTTGATCTCGGGAAACCGCTCACCCTCGCTCACCACAAGGCGGTAGAGCATGATCGAATTGGCGCGCAGCAGGCAGTCGATGAAGCGCAGGCACGCCCGGCGCAGGGCCGGGACCGAGAAAGTCTGCCCGGTCAGCACCTCTTCCACGTCGCGCGCGAACGTCTCCACGTGGAGGTCGACGACGGCGGTGAACAGCTCCTCCTTGGACGCGAAGTGCGCCCACAAGGTCGCCTTCGATCCGCCCACGGTATCGGCGATCGCGGACATCGTCGTCTCGGCGTAACCTTGTTCGAGGAACATGCCCGAGGCGACCCGCACGATTTCCGCCCGTTTGCGCGCCTTGTTCGCCTCGCGCTTAGAGATTTCCGTCTTTTCTGTCATGGTGTACTCTACAGTACAGTTTTTGATTGACAGAAACAAGCCGGCAAACGATTTGGACCGTACCGATGAGTACAAAATTCTCCCCCCGAGTCGCGACGGCCGCCTTGCTGATCGCCTCCAGTTCGCTCGCCGGGTGCGGTGCGCCCGACCTTGGGCCACGTCCCGAACTGCGCCCGCCGTCGACCCTCGACAGCGCCGCTTCCATCCAGGGCACTGCTGCCGAATGGCCGCAGGAGCGCTGGTGGGCCGCTTACGGCGACCCCCAGCTCGACGGTCTGGTGGATGAGGCGATCAAGGGCTCGCCCGACGTCGCCACCGCGCTGGCCCGCATCCGTCAGGCGCAGGGCGCGCTCGAATCCTCGCGTGCTTCCCTGTTGCCCAAGATCGGCGGGCAGGGCTCGGCCTCGGTCGAGAAGCAGAGCTACAACAACGGCACGCCTGCCGAGGCGCTGCCGAAGGGCTGGAAGGACTATGGCATGCTCGCCTTGTCCGCCAACCTCAACCTCGACATCTGGGGCAAGAACCGCGCGCTGCTCGCCGCCGCGACGTCCGCTGCCGAAGCCGCCGTCGCCGACGAGCGACAGGCCGAACTGGTGCTCGCCTCCGAAGTCGTGTCGTCGTACTTCGACCTCGGCCGCCTGCTCGAACGCCAGAAGGTGCTCGACGAGACGCTGGCCGCGCGTGAAGGGTCTGCCAAGCTGGTCGGCCAGCGCGTTTCGCAGGGCCTCGACAACCAGAGCCCGCTGCGCCAGTCCAACGCCGAAGCCGCCCGCGCGCGGATCGACGTCGCCGCCAACCGCGAGCAGATCGAGAAGCGCCGCCACGCGCTCGCCGCGCTGCTCGGCGCCGGTCCCGACCGCACCCTGACGCTCACCCCCCCGTCGATCGCGACGATCGCCGCGACGCCGGTGCCGACCGATGCCGGCATCGCGCTCGCAGGTCGCCGCCCCGACATCGTCATGGCGCGCAAGCTGGTGCAGGCGGCCGACAAGGGCGTCGAGTACGCGAAGAAGTCGTTCCTTCCCGACATTTCGCTGAGCGGCCTCATCGGCCTCAGCTCGCTCGGCATCTCGCATCTGTTCGACGACGGTTCGGACTATGGCAGCGCGGGTGCGGCGGTGAGCCTGCCGATCTTCCAGGGCGGCGCGCTTTCGGGCCGCTATCGCCTCGCGCGCGGCGGCTATGACACGATGGTCGCCAGCTACAACAAGTCGGTGATCGGCGCGCTTCAGGAAGTCGCCGATGCCCTTTCCACCCGCACCTCGGCCGCAGAGCAGGAGCGCCATGCGTTCGAAGCCCGGACCGAGGCCAATGCCGCCTACGGCCTTGCGCTCCAGCGCTACAAGGGCGGCCTGAGCACCTATATCGACGTGCTCAGCGCCGAGACCACCGCGCTCGACACCCGCCTCGGCGCGGTCGACGCCCACTTCGCCACGCTCGCCAGCGAAGTCGCGCTCAAGCGCGCCCTGGGCGGCGGATATGCAGACGATTCAGCCAAGAAAGCCTCTCCCGATGAGTGACCAGACCCCTAACGGCGAAGCCGCTCCCGAGACCGTCGTGGACAAGAGCAAGCGCAAGAACCTCCTGCTCGGCCTCGGCGGCGCAGTCGTGGTGATCGGCGGGCTGTGGTTCCTCTATGCGGAATTCATCGGCAGCCGCACCGTCTCCACCGACAATGCCTATGTCGCCGGTGAGAACGCGCAGGTCACGCCGCTGACCTCGGGCCGCGTGATCGAGGTGCTCGTCACCGACACGCAGCCGGTACGCAAGGGCCAGCTGCTGTTCCGCATCGAGGACAAGGACCAGCAGATCGCGGTCCAGCAGGCCGAAGCCAACCTTGCGATGATGCAGCGCCGCTACGGCCAGTCGATCGCCAACAACGCGGCGCTGGGCGCGGCTGCGGGTGCGAGCGATGCACAGATCAACACCGCGCGCGCCGGGCTCGCCTCCGCGCAGGCTACGCTGACCAAGGCTCAGGAAGACTACAAGCGCCGTGCCGCCCTGTCGGGCACCGGCGCGGTGTCGAACGAGGAACTGACCACCGCGCGTCAGGCGCTGGACTCGGCCAAGGCATCCTACCAGCAGGCTCAGGCCGCCGTTTCGCAGGCGCAGGAAAACGCCCGCAGCGCCCGCCGTCAGGAAGAAGCGGCCGTCGCGCTCACCAAGGGCACGACCGTCCAGACCGCGCCGGAAATCCTGCAGGCGCAAGCCCAGCTGGCACAGGCGAAGCTGGACCTTGAGCGCACCATCGTGCGCGCACCGATCGACGGCGTCGTGTCCCGGCGCACCATCCAGGTCGGCCAGCGCATCCAGAGCGGGCAGGCGGCGATGACCGTCGTTCCGGTGGGTGAGCTTTATGTCGACGCCAACTTCAAGGAAGACCAGCTCGGCAAGGTCCGTTCGGGTCAGAAGGCCGTGCTGACCTCCGACTTCTACGGCGGCAAGGTCGAGTACCACGGCAAGGTCGTCGGCTTCTCGGGCGGCACCGGCGCGGCGTTCTCGCTGATCCCGGCGCAGAACGCGACCGGCAACTGGATCAAGGTGGTGCAGCGCCTGCCGGTGCGCATCCAGCTCGACCCGAAGGAGCTGAAGGAGCATCCGCTGCGCATCGGCCTGTCGATGGAAGCCGAGATCGACCTGACGGACAACGACTGATGGCCGGCGGCGCTCCGGCAGCTGCGGCGCAGGGGGGCGATGGCACGTTCTCCGGCGCCAAGCTGGTCCTGGCGGGCTTCGTGCTCGCCATGGCCAACTTCATCGTCGTGCTCGACACGACCATCGCCAACGTTTCGGTGCCGCACATCGCGGGCGGCCTTGCCGTCTCGGTGTCGAGCGGCACCTGGGTCATCACTTCCTACGCGGTCGCGGAGGCGATCTGCGTGCCGCTGACCGGCTGGCTCGCCAACCGCTTCGGCGCCTTGCGCGTGTTCATGTTCTCGCTGGTCGGCTTCGGGATCTTCTCGACGCTCTGCGGCCTGTCGGGGACGCTTTCGGCGCTGGTGATCTTCCGTCTCGGGCAGGGCTTCTGCGGTGGTCCGCTGATGCCGCTGACGCAGACGCTGATGCTGAAGATCTTCCCCAAGGAACTGCAGACCAAGGCCATGGCGATGTGGGCGATGACGGTCGTTACCGCGCCGATCGCCGGGCCGATCCTGGGCGGCTACATCTCCGACAACTGGTCGTGGGAGTGGATCTTCTTCATCAACGTGCCGATCGTGGCGCTGATCTTCTTCGGTGTGGCGGTGCTGCTGCGCGGGCAGGAGACGCCGACGCAGAAGCTGCCGATCGACAAGGTCGGGCTGGCGCTGCTGGTGATTTTCGTCGGCGCGTTCCAGATGATGCTCGACCTCGGCCGTGACGAGGACTGGTTCTCGTCCACCAAGATCGTCGCGCTGGCGTGCATCGCGGGCGTGTTCTTCATCGCCTTCCTGATCTGGGAGCTGACCGAGGAGCACCCGATCGTGAACCTCAGCGTGTTCCGCTATCGAGGGTTCTCCGCCTCGACGGCCTCGCTGACGCTCGCCTTCGGTACGTACTTCGCCTCTATCGTGATCATCCCGCAGTGGCTGCAGACCTCTATGGGCTACACTGCGACCGAGGCGGGCAGGGCGATGGCGTTTTCCGGCGTGCTGGCGGTGGTCGCATCACCCTTCGTGCCGATGCTGATGAAGCGGTTCGATCCGCGTCTGCTGGTTTTCATCGGCGTCTCGTGGATCGGCATATGTTCGCTGATGCGCATGACATGGTCGACCGACATCACGTTCTGGACGATCGCCGTTCCGCAGCTGCTGCAGGGTGCCGGCGTATCGCTGATGATCGTGCCGCTCACGACGATCAGCCTTGCCGCAGTGAAGCCGCATGAAACCGCCTCGGCCGCCGGTATCGCCAACTTCGGGCGAACGCTGGCGGGCGCGGTGGCGACGGCGATCATCACCACGGTGTGGAGCGACATGTCGCGCGCGCGCAGTGCCGACCTGTCGGGCGTGCTCAACGGTGCGGACGCGACCTCGCAGGCGCTCCAGCAGCAGGGCTTCAGCGCCGAGCAGGCGCGCGTGGCGATCGCGCAGCTGGTGGAGAACCAGGGCACGGCCGTGGCAACGGGCGAGCTGTTCGTGATCAGCGCCATCGCCCTGTTCCTCGCCGCGACGACCATCTGGCTGGCTCCGCGCCCGCCCAAGAACGTGAAGCCCTCCGCCGGGCACTGATCCAGACAGCCGGCGTCTCCGCCCCCGAAACAGGAGATGCCGGCGCGTCGGCCGGACCGAAAGCACAGACAGCCCCCCAGTCCCCCCGCTTTCCGTCCGGCCGACGCACCTTCCGGGCACAGTTGGCCCTTGCCGACGCGGGCTGCGGATCCCATTGCAGGGCAATGGAAAACGACGCCCGCCGAGAGGCTCCCGCCACTGCCCGCAACCGCGATCCGATCCTGTCGGTCCTGCGCGAGGTGCTGCCGGTGTCCGGCCATGTGCTGGAGATCGCCAGCGGCACCGGCGAGCATGCCATCCATTTCGCCGCCGCCTTGCCCGATCTCGTCTGGCAACCCACCGATCCGGATGCGAACGCCCGCGCCTCGATCGCGGCGTGGGGGGAGCAGGCAGGGCTGGCGAACCTGCGCGTGCCTCTGGAACTGGACGCCGCATCGAGCGACTGGCCGGTGAACGAGGCTCAGGCGGTCGTGTGCATCAACATGATCCACATCAGCCCCTGGAGCGCGACCGAGGGCCTCATGGCGGGCGCGGCGCGGGTGCTGGAATCGGGCTTTCCGCTGGTGCTCTACGGCCCCTACCGACGCGAGGGGATCGCGCTCGCACCCAGCAACGCGGCTTTCGACGAAGACCTCAAGCGGCGCAATTCGGAGTGGGGCCTGCGCAGCGTGGAGACCGTGCGCGCCTGTGCGCTGGACAACGGGCTGGCCTTCGACCGCATCGTCGAGATGCCCGCCAACAACCTGATGCTGGTTTTCAGGAAGCGCTGAAGCTGCGCCGGATGAGGCGCGGCAACACCAGCGCCTGACCCACCGCGCGGCCGCCGAACAGCACCGCGAAAGCCGCCCACAGTCCATGATTGCCGAGCGGCTGGAGCGTCCACAGCAGGACGAGATAGCCCGCCATCGCCGCCGCCATCGTCCCCAGCATCGCCCGCGTCCAACCGGCCCCGACGAACACTCCGTCGAACACGCAGGACGAGACGCCCAGCACCGGCAGCACCGCCAGCCACGGTGCGTACTGCGCCGTCGCCGCGATCACCGCCGGGTCGGTGCTGAATGCCGCCGCGAGCCGTGCTCCCGCCAGCGCGTAGAACGCCGCGACGGCGAGTCCGGTCACGCCGCCCCACACCAGCGCCGCGCGCACGGCGGCAGTGAAGCGCGTCCGCGACTGCGCGCCGATCGCCTCGCCGCAGAGCACTTGGGCGCCGCTCTCGAACCCGTCGAGCAGCAGCGTCGCCAGCATGAATATCTGGAACAGCACGCCGTTGGCGGCCAGCGTCACCGGCCCCGCGCGCGCACCGACGCGGGCGAACAGCAGGATCGAGCCGGTCAGCAGCAGCGTCCTGACGAACAGGTCTCGGTTCAGCGCGAAGAGGCGTACCAGTTCGCTGCGCGCCCATGTGCCCTTGCGACCGAGCGCCGCCAGCGCTTCACGCGCCGCGCCTTCGCGAACGACGATCGCCGCGAGGAGCAGGAACTTGAGCCCTTCCGAACTCACCGTCGCCAAGGCCACGCCCGCGACGCCCCAGCCCACGACGAGCACCAGCAGCAGGTCGAGCGCGATATGGACGAGGTTGGCGACGATCTCGACGACGAGGACATGGCGCACCTTGCGCCGCCCGATCAGCCAGCCGACGAGCACGCAGTTCGCCAGCCACACCGGCCCCGCCCAGTAGCGCACCGCGACGTAGCTGCGCGCGGCTTCGCGCACCGGTCCTTCGGCGCCCAGTACGTCGAGGCCCAGCGGGATCGCCAGCGGCATCGCCATGAGCAGGACCGCGCCGATGCCGAGCGCCACGGTCATCGCGCGGGCCAACGTCTCGCCCGCATCGCCGTCCCCGCGCCCGCCGCTTTGCGCGGTGAGGGCGACGGTACTGGTGCGCAGGAAGTTGAAGACGTTGAGCAGGCCGAGCATGAACTTCGCGCCCAGTTCGACAGCCCCTTGCGCCGGGGCATCGCCGAGCCGTCCGATCGCCCACATGTCGGCAAGACCGAACAGCGCCGTGGCCACGTTGGTCAGCATCGCGGGCAGGGCGATGGCCCAGAGCTGTCGGGCGGGCGAGGTGGAAGCGGCTGTCACGGCGTCGGGCTGTAGCGGGACCGGGCAAGGTGGGCAAACCGACCCGAGAATCGCCTCTGCGATAAGGACATATTGTCCCAGCCTGACGAATCACCACCGGGTGCAAATTCGCAGATTTCCGGCCTTCACGCCATGTTGCAGTGCCGCAGCTGGCCCAAAGTACAAGGGTGCACGCCGAGAACAGGGCTTGCCAAACCCAAGGAAATCAGGGAGATTGTTGAAAGTTGGTGGATCAGGCAGCTTTTGCTGCATTTGCGAAGAAATCGGCGCGCCGGAGTGATTATCTCATCCCCGGCGCGCTCTCTCCCAACACCGGTAAGGTTGCATGAACCTTTCACCGACCACATTGCACAAGAATCCGGCTTTGGCAAAGCCGGAATTGCATTTCATGCTGCGCAGCATTCGTTTTTTCCTTCGCCCATTTCCCGCGCGTTTCTGCGGTGTTGCATGTCCTGCGCTGTCATGGGCGATACCCGGCGGGCGATAATTGCCGGGTGCCTGTTGCATGCCACCGCTGGCGATGATCCGATGGATGTCGAAGGAGAGATGCATGACCCGGATGGGCACCGCCGTCGGCAAATTCGAGCAGAATCACGATCCGTCCGGCTTTCTCGATTCGCTCGAGTCGCAGGCGCGGCGGATCGAAACGCCTTGTGGCGACGGCGCGATGGTCTGGCGTATTTGGGGCGAGGGTGCGCCGCTGGTCCTGGCCCACGGGGCGCAAGGATCATGGACGCACTGGGTCCGCAATATCGAACGGCTATCGCGCCACCGGCGCCTGATCGTGCCCGACCTGCCGGGGCACGGCGGCTCGGCCATGCCCGCGAGCGAGGATCACGCCGGTATCTCGGCTGCGCTGGCGGAGGGGCTGACGACGGTGCTCGGCGAAAAGGACCTGCCGGTGGACTTGTGCGGCTTCTCGTTCGGCGGTGTAGCGCTGGCGCATCTGGCGGCACTGCATCCGGGAATTGCGCGGCGGCTGGTGATCGTTGGTTGCGGCGGGCTGGGTACGCCGATGGGTCATCCGCGCCTCGGACGGATCAGCGGGCTGGCGGGCGAGGAGCGCCGCGCCGCCCTTAAAGCAAACCTGCTAGGGCTGATGCTCCATCATCCCGACAGCGCCGATGAGCTTGCGATCCACATGCTGCTGCCGACCGCCAAGGCCGCGCGCCTGCACGGGCCTCCGCTGGTGCTGCCCGATCGGCTGGTGAAAGTGCTTCCAGAGGTCCGCGTGGCGGTGGACGCGATCTGGGGCGCCTTCGACCTGCCGCATCCCGACCCCGCCGTGCAGGAGGCGGTCCTGCGCTCCATCCAGCCGGACGCCGAATTCCGCGTCATCGCGGATGCCGGGCACTGGGCGATGTACGAGCGCCCCGAAGCCTTCGAGGCGGCCCTGCTCGACATTCTCGCAAGGCCGCCCCGCACGGTGGGCTGACCGCCTACCAGATCAGTGGCAGGTGCTCCGGGCCGATGACGCCGCCGGGGCGGTACTCGATCCGCGTGCCCGGCTTTACCGAGAACGTCGGGATGCGCTTCAGCCATTCCTGCAGCGCGATCTTCACTTCCAGCCGGGCGAGGTGCGCGCCCATGCAACTGTGGACACCCACGGTGAAAGCCAGGATCGTCTTGCGCGGGCGGTCGAAATCGACCTCCTTCGGGTTCGGGAAGACCTCGGGGTCGAAGTTGCAGGCGGGCAGGATGAAGGTGACGCGGTCGCCCTTCTTCATCTGCACGCCGCGCATCTCGTAGTCCTTGTCGAGCACGCGGCCCGAGAACGTCACCGACCAGCGGCGCAGCAGTTCCTCGACGATCTTGTCGATGTCCTGCGGGCGGCTGTGGATTTCCGCGAGCTTGTCCGGGTTCTCGGCAAGATAGAGCCAGATGTTGTTCAGCGTCGCGAACACGGTGTCGAGCCCGGCGATGAACAGGAAGCAGACGAAGCCGAAGATCTCCTTGTCGGACAGCGGCACGCCGTCGGGCGCGGAGTGGGCGATGCGGCTGACGACGCCGTCGTCGGGGTTCGCCTTCTTCTCCTCGATCGCCTTCCTGAGATATGCGGTGATCTTGCCCATCGTCTCGGCCATCACCGCGCGGTCGTTCGAGTGGAGCAGCTTCATCGCCCAGTCCACGAATTCGTCGCGCATGTGCTGCGGCAGGCCCATGATGTCGAGGAACACCGTGACCGGCAGGGGGCGGCCGTAGTCCTCGGTAAATTCGCAGGTTCCTCCGGCGGCGACTTTGGCCTCGATCTCGTCGATCAACCCGTTGGCGCGCTGGCGGATCTGTTCCTCCAGTTTGAGCACGCCCTGCGGGCTGAACACCGGGTCGACGATGTTGCGGTACTTGCGATGGTGCGGCGGGTCGATCTCGATCGGGATGAAGTAGAAGTAGTCGTCCGGATCGCGCGGGAAGGGGGTGGCGCCCTCGTTCGAGAAGACGTCCGGGTTACGCAGGCCGAACAACGCGTCCTCATGCTTGATGAGGTGCCACATGTTGCCCATCGGGCTGACGTCATAATAGATCGGCGGCTGCTTTTCGTGCAGCGCGGCCATGAAGTCGTGGGGGTTCGCGAGGAAGTCCGGCCCGACGGTGAGGCCCGACTGGCGGATCAGTTCAGGCGGAACGTGGGCGGGCACCTGGTCCATCCCGACATGGCGCGGGAAGCTGGGCGGCACGGGATTGGCGGCATCGATCGGCATCCGGTCTCTCCCTTCAGAACTGCGTTTCGGGCAGGTGGATGACGAGCCCGTCGAGCGCGGGCGTCATCTCGATCTGGCACGAGAGGCGGCTGGTCGGGCGCAGTTCGGTCGCGACCTGTTCGAGCAGTTCGGCCTCGGCATCGGAGGAGGGGCCGCCGGTGGTGTCGATCCAGTCCTCGTCGACGTAGCAGTGGCACGTCGCGCAGGAGAGGCCGCCGCCGCACTCGCCGACGATACCCTCGATGCCGTTGTACAGAGCCCCGCGCATGACGTTCTCGCCCAGCGGCACGTCAACGCGCGTCGGGTGCCCGTCGTGATCGACGTAAGTGATCTGCGGCATGGTTTCCTCTCTCGCTATCCTGTGAGAACATTGTTCTCATTGTTGTACGCCTGTGGGGGTGGCCAAGTCAATCGGGCTGGACCGCGGCGTCGCCCGGGCGTAGCGCAAGGGGGATGACCACTGCCTATCCTCCGCTTTTCACCGCGCCCGAAGCGCCTGAGGGCGACCGCATGCTGCTGTTGATCCGCAGTGCCTACGACCTGCTCGACGAGGCGGGGCTGGAGGGGCTGACGATCCGCGCGGTGCTGGCGCGGGCAGGGCTGGCGCGGCGAGCGTTCTACGAGCGGTTCCAGGGCAAGGACGATCTCGTACTGGCGGTGTTCGACAGCTCGCTGCGCGCGGCGGCGCTGCAGTTCAGGGAGATCACCGCGCGCTGCGAGGGGCCGGTCGAGGCATTGCGGGTGATCGTGACCGGGATCGTGGTCGGCCAGCTCGGGCAGGACCGGATGGGCGCGAACCGGCGCGGAGCGGCGCTCAGCCGGGAACACTTGCGGCTCGCCCAGACGCGGCCCTCGGAACTGAACTCGGCGCTGGAGCCGTTGCTCGACCTGATCGCCGGGCACGTCGCGGACGGTATCGCGAGCGGGGCCTTCCGGCAGGCGGACGCGCAACTGCAGGCGCGGCTGGTCTACAACCTCGTCTCGACCACCGTGCACACGGTGCTGCTGGCGGAGGAGGAGAGCGTGCCCGACCGCACCGGGCGCGAGGAACTGGCGGGCGAGTTGTGGGAGTTCTGCCGCCGCGCGCTGGTGGCGTGACGGAGCGAGGGTGCGAGGTCAGTTGCGAGCCTTCGACAGGCTCAGGGTGAGCGGGGTTGGGGGTAAGTCGCCGTCGTTGTCAGGCAAGCAATGCCCTCCCAATTCCGCTCAGGCTGAGCTTGTCGAAGCCCCCGCCGGCATCGCCTTGCCGAACAGGTAGCCCTGTCCCTGCGTGCAGCCTTCGTCGCGCAGGTATTCGCGCTCCATGTCGCTCTCGATGCCCTCGGCCGTCACGATCAGGCCGAGGCTGCGGCCAAGCCCGATCACGGCGCGGATGACGGCGCGGGAATTGGCCTCGTGGTGCAGGTTCAAGATAAACGACTTGTCGATCTTGATCTTGGTGAAGGGGTAGTTGAGCAGGTAGCTCAGCGAGGAATAGCCGGTGCCGAAATCGTCGAGCGAGATGCCGATGCCGAAGGCGCGCAAGTTGCGGATGATCGCGGAAGGGCGCGGGCCTTTCTCCATCAGCACCGCCTCGGTGATCTCCAGTTCCAGACGCTCGGCGGCGAGGCCCGAAGTGGAGAGGGCATTGATCACGGTGCTCAGCAGGTTGCCGTTGCGGAACTGCAGCGGCGAGACGTTGACCGCGACCTTGACGTGATCGGGCCACTGCATCGCCGCGCTGCAGGCGCTGCCTAGCACGAAGCGGCCGATTTGGTCGATCAGGCCGATCTCCTCGGCCAGCGGTACGAAGACGTCGGGCGGCACCGCGCCGCGCTCGGGATGGTTCCAGCGCAGCAGCGCTTCGTAGCATTCGATCTCCCCGCTCTGGAGATCGACGATCGGCTGGTAATGGACCGCCAGCCCGCCTTCGCGCACGGCGGCGCGCAAGTCGATTTCGAGGCGGTTCTTCTCCTGCGCGGCGGCGTCCATGCCCGCTTCGAAGCTGCGACAGGTGCCGCGCCGTTCGCCCTTGGCGGCGTAGAGCGCAAGGTCGGCGTAGCGCAGCAGCGTCTCGGGATCGCGGGTGTCGTAAGGCGCGGAGGCGAAGCCGATGGTCGCGCCGATGTGGATCATGTGACCCTGCACGAAGAAGGGTTCGGACAGGGTGGTGATGATCGACTTGGCGACCAGTTCCGCCTGCGTCAGGCTGGAGCGGCGGAAGATCAGCGCGAATTCGTCGCCGCCGATGCGGCACAGCAGGGCCTCGGGCGGAATCAGTTCGCGCATGCGGCGTGCGGCTTCGGTCAGCACGATGTCGCCGAAGTGGTGGCCGTAGGTATCGTTGACCGGCTTGAAGTGGTCGAGGTCGACCATCGCCAGCGTCACCGTTTCATGCGGGCCTGAGTCCGTCAGCAATTCGTTCAGGTACGTGCGGCAATGGGCGCGGTTGGCGAGGCCGGTCAGTTCGTCGTGGCGGGCCATATGGGCCATGCGCTGCTCGATGCGGCGGCGCTCGGTCACGTCGAAGATCGAGACGATGGTGCCGGAAAAGCCCTCGAGGTCGGAGACGCGCGTGGCGATCACGGTCTCGATCGCGGTGCCGTCGCGGCGCAGCATCTTCCAGCTGTCGCCGGTATCGGCGCGGTCGGTGACGAGCAGCTGCGCCGCATGGGCGCGCGAAGTCTCGGGAAACAGGCTTCCGGCGGGCAGGTCCGCCATTTCGCGTGGGGTGTAGCCGAACAGGGCGCAGGCGGCCTCGTTGGCGGTACGGATGCAGCCGCTTTCGGGGTCGTAGACGAACATCGCCAGCGGGTTGCGCTCGAACAGCAGGCGGAAGGCGTCTTCTTTTTGCTTGAGGTCGGTGATGTCGATGCGCACGCCGATCGAGCCGCCGCTTTCGAGACGGCGCTCCTCGATCATGATGCAGCGGCCGTTCGACAGCCACTGTTCGTGGCGGTGCGAAGGCTGGCGCAGCAGTGCGAGGCGGCTGGCGAGCCACTCTTCCTCGCGCCCGGCCGCTTCGGGGTAATCGCCCCGCGCGATACCGATGCGCAGCGCGTCGCCGAGCTTGGCGCCGGGCACCAGCAGGTCCGCCGACTTCTCGTAGATCTGGGCGTATTGCTCGTTCCAGAGGATGTAGCGATCCTCCTCGTCGAGGAAGACGATGCCTTGCGGAATCGCCTCGATCACCTCGCGCAGCCGCGTCTCGGCGAGCGAGGCTGCCTGAAGCGCGGTGTCGAGCGAAGGCAAATCCCCGCGCTCTGCGATGGCGAGCGCGAGTTCCTCGCCGGTTACGTCCTGTTTAAGCCCCAAATACAACGCAGATCCCCATCTGGTTTGGAGCAGGCTATGAGGCAGGTGGTTAATTTTCTGCCCTATGGCGACAAAGGTATGACGAAGCGAGGCGCGCAATTTCAACGGTCTGGAGCATGAACTTTTGGTAACCGCGCGGCACCGATCGTCCGGAATGCGGGCAGTCGCATGAGGCTGCTGCAGGACCCTTGCACTTCGTTGCATCCTTGATTCCGGTGGCGTCGCAAGATGCAGGTTAGGCCGATAATATTGACGCAAGCTGACCGTGCCTTGCGCAGTTGCGCGCAGGTGGCCGTTCACGCCTCCATGCAAATGGCCCGCCGCACACGAGTGCGACGGGCCAAGCTTTCCTCCCCAGGAAAACTCTTGAGCTGCCTCAGCGGCGAACCGCGCTGCCGAGACGGTGATAGAGGTTGGAGTACTTGGACGAGATCGGATCGTCCTCGTGCGCCTTGAGGTAGAAGACGACGGCTTCCTGCAGAAGCTTGAAGTCCTCGTTCGAGAGCACCGCGCGCGCGCGGGTCGGTTCTGCGGTCATGGTGGTCATGCTTGTGGCCTTTCCTTGCTTGCTTTGCGGGGTGCTTCCCCAAGTGCCGCAGGGACTGTCCCTTTGGCTTCCTTTGAAACTCGCCCCTACTTTCGTCATCGCGAGGACCGAAGGTCCGTGGCGATCCAGGGCGGTGTGGCACCGCGCTGGATTGCTTCGCTACGCTCGCAATGACGAACGTGGGGTGGCTGCCTCAGGCAGCGAACTGGTTCATCGTGTTGTGCGCGCCGCCGGCCTTGAGGGCGGCCTCGCCGGCGAAGTATTCCTTGTGGTCGTCGCCGATGTCGGAGCCGGCCATGTTC
>JASGGD010000116.1:0-15999 GCA_047605225.1 Novosphingobium sp. | reverse complement strand
CCTGCCCACGAAGACGCGCAGCGCGATGTGCTCGCTTTCGGAGCGCTCGACGTCCTCCAGCTTGCCGAGGCGGACCTGGATGCCTTCGGAGGAACTGGCGCCATAGACCGCATCGGCGGTCTCGGCCCCGGCGCGGCGCGCGCGCTCCACGAGGTCAAGCGCGCGGTCCCTTGCCTGATCCGGACTGAGCATGACCTGTGAAACTCCCGATAAAAAGCCGATATTGCGGCCTTGCCCTAGTCGCCGGGGGAGCGAAGGGCAAACGGGAGTTTCGTTCAGGCGAAGAGCAGCGCCAGTCCCTTGAACAGCGCGGTGAGGGCGAAAGGCAGGCCGACCGCCAGCAGCCACAGCGCCAGCCGGTCGCGCCGGTAGTAAGGCGCGAGCGCGGGATCGTGCGCCTGTTCGTCGGTCAGGCGGTTCCAGCGCGATTCGAAGCGGCGGCAGGCCGGGATGATCGCGACGACGAGGATCACCAGCGCGAAATAGGGCAGCAGCGAGCCGCCATGCGCCTTGAGCGCGCCGATCGTCACGAAGATCTGCAGCGCCGTGTAGACCAGCAGCGCATAGGCGATGTGGTCGCTCATCTTGCGGCGCCAGTCGTTCAGGTGAGCGCCGGTAGTCGGCGAATCCGTCACCGGCCCGCCGTACGATCCCGAGTGCGACACCTCGGGGTGGGAACTGGAACCTCGCACCGGTTGGTGCGCTGCATGGTCCGTCATCCTGTCCATAAGGGCGATTCTCCTCGTCCTCTTGATGCTGAATACATCACCGAAAGGCGTTCATGACAAGTTCAGTTCCACTTTCCGCAAGTGCGAAGGGCTTCGCAGGCCGATTTTCCCCGAGTCATGCACGAAACCTGCCAAGTGCACCGCCTAAGCGGAAATGCCGTCTTGCGGGGGCGTGCCTGCCTGCGGTAAGTGCCCGGCGATGACGGCAGAAATTCAGCAGGATCACGGGCCCGCAGCCACCGACTCCGCACTTCTGGCGGAGCGTGGCGGGCTTGAGGTCATCTCGATCGCCAAGAGCTACGACAAGCGCGCGGTGCTCACCGACATTTCGCTTTCGGTCGCGAAAGGCGAAGTTCTGGGCCTGCTCGGGCCGAACGGCGCGGGCAAGACGACGTGTTTCTACTCGATCATGGGGCTGGTCCGGCCGGACTCCGGACGCATCCTGATGGACGGCGTCGATGTGACGCGCCTGCCGATGTACCGCCGCGCGATCCTCGGCCTCGGCTATCTGCCGCAGGAAACCTCGATCTTCCGCGGCATGACGGTGGAGCAGAACATCGGCGCGGTGCTCGAACTGAACGAGCCTGACCGCGATGTGCGGCAGGCGGAACTCGACCGCCTGCTCGAAGAATTCGGCCTGACGCGGCTGCGCTCCAGCCCGGCGATGGCGCTTTCGGGCGGTGAACGCCGCCGCTGCGAGATTGCCCGCGCGCTGGCCGCCAAGCCCTCGATCATGCTGCTGGACGAGCCGTTCGCGGGCATCGATCCGCTGTCGATCTCGGACATTCGCGACCTCGTGCGCGATCTCAAGACGCGCGGCATCGGCGTGCTGATCACCGACCACAACGTGCGCGAGACGCTCGACATCGTCGACCGCGCCTGCATCATCTACGGCGGGCAGGTGCTCTTCGCCGGCAGCCCGGAAGCTCTGGTGGCAGACGAGAACGTGCGGCGGCTCTATCTGGGCGAAGGTTTCACCCTGTGAGGCCGCTCTTCACGGACCTCTGATCCATGGCGCTGGGGCCGCGCCTCGATCTCAGGCAAAGCCAGTCGCTGGTAATGACGCCGCAGCTTCAGCAGGCGATCAAACTGCTGGCGCTGTCGAACCTCGAAATCGAGACTTTCATCGGAGAGGCGCTCGACGCCAACCCATTGCTCGATGTGGGCGCACAGACGTCTGCCGCCGAGACGGTGGAGGCCCCTGCCGACGCGCGCGTAACGGCGCTGGAGACGTCCGGCGTGGACCGCCTGATCGGCGAGGGTCGCGGTGCCGACGACCGCCCGCTCGACATCGATGCAGGCGCGCTCGACCGTGACCGCGACACCGGCGACGGCGCCGTCCGCGACGAGACATGGGGCGCGGACTTGCGCCTCGGAGGCGGCGAGGAAGGCCCCGGCATCGACGAGCGCGCGGCCCTTGGCGGCACGCTGGCCGAACACCTCGAAGCGCAGGTCGGCGCGGTCGCGCGCGATCCGTTCACCGAAGGTGTCGCACGCTACATCATCGGCCAACTGGACGAGGCGGGGTACCTGCCGGTGAGCCTGTCCGAACTCGCGGGCGATCTCGGCGTCGATCCCGGCGAGATGGAGGAGGGGCTGGCGCTGGTCCAGTCGCTCGACCCTACCGGCGTCGGCGCGCGCAGCCTGTCCGAATGCATCGCCCTGCAGGCGCGCGAGGCGGACCGTTACGACCCGCTGATGGCGAAGATGATCGAGAACCTCGATCTGCTCGCCAAGGGCGAACTGCCCCGGCTCAAGCGCATCTGCGGCGTGGACGACGAGGATTTCGCCGACATGCTGGCGGAACTGCGCGGCTATGATCCCAAGCCCGGCCTGCGCTTCGGCGGCGAGCCGAGCGGCGCGGTGACGCCCGATATTCTGGTGACGCCGCGCAGCGATGGAGGCTGGGACATCGCGCTCAATCAGGCCACCTTGCCGCGCCTGATCGTCAATCGCGGCTACTACGTCGAACTGAAGGGCGAGTGCGACGACAAGGCCTCGCGCGCATGGCTGTCGGATAAGCTGGCGGACGCGAACTGGCTGATCAAGGCGCTCGACCAGCGACAGAAGACCATCCTCAAAGTCGCGGCCGAACTGGTGAAGCAGCAGGACGGCTTCTTCCGGGGCGGCGTTGCGCACCTCAGGCCGCTGACCCTGCGCGCGGTGGCGGAGGCGATTTCGATGCACGAATCGACGGTCAGCCGCGTCACCTCGAACAAGTTCCTCAACTGCCCGCGCGGCACTTACGAGCTGAAGTATTTCTTCAGCTCCGGCGTCGCCTCGGCGGATGGCGAGGGCGGGGCTTCGGCCGAGGCGGTCAAGGCCGCGATCCGCCAGCTGATCGATGCCGAGGACCCCAAGGCGATTCTGTCAGACGACGCGCTGGTGGATCTGCTCAAGGGCAAGGGGTTCGAACTCGCCCGGCGTACCGTCGCCAAGTATCGCGAGGCGATCGGGCTGGGCAGTTCGGTGCAACGCCGCCGTCAGAAGGCGCTGGCAGGGGCGCGTTGATTTTACGCCATATTGCGCTGCAGTAGGTGCTAACCACGGTGATCATGTGGGCGCATTGTTAAATACTTGGCGTGTTTAATAAAAAGTAATTCCCAAGAATTCGGACTATGGTATCTTCTCGCTGACCGGTGCCGTACCTGCGGTGAACGGCAGGATACGGGCCGCTGTTGAGGAGAAGCCCATGTCTTATGTCGACGGGAATTCCGGAAGTACACGCAAGGCTTTGACTGGTGGTGTCGTCGTCCTGATCCAGGGCGGTCTGGCACTGGCGCTGATCAACGGTTTCGCGGTGACCTTCTTCGAGAAGGAGAAGCCGCCGCACCTTGCCAGCGAGTTCTTCCCCACCAAGCCCGTCACCCCCGACTTGCCGCCGCCTCCGACCGCGGAGCCGGACCAGAAGCTGGTGCGCGACACGCCGATCGCTGCGCCCGTGCCGCGCATGGAGATCACGCCCAAGGCCGCGATTACCGGCGTCACCGTCGATCCGATACCGGTCAGCGGCGCCACCGAGTTCAGCAGCGATTTCGTGCTGCCCTCGACCGCGCCGAGCGAACCGGCAGCGCGCTTCACGCCCAAGGTCGCTCGCCCGCGCGGCAACGTCGCGGGCTGGGTCACCACTGCGGACTACCCGACCGCCGACATTCGCGCAGGCAACGCGGGGACGGTGCGCTTCCGCCTCGCCATCGATGCCGATGGCCGCGTGTCGGGCTGCACGGTGACGCAGTCGAGCGGCTTTGCGGGGCTGGACGCCGCGACCTGCCGCAACGTGACCCGGCGCGCGCGCTTCGATGCGGCGAGCGATGCTACCGGCGGCAAGGTCGCCGGTACGTATGACGGGACCATTCGCTGGGTGATCCCGAACGATTGAGCCTTTGGCGGCCTTCGGGTCGCCCGGCCGGAGTACGGCTCGTTCCGCCAACCAGAGAGCCGGCTCCGGCCGTCAGTTTCCGGTGGGAACTTGTGAGGCTGCCGCGGGTTTAGAGATCGTGTCCCCGGTCAAGGGCGGTCCTCAGGGGCCGCCCTTCCATTTTGGGGTTGGTGCGGTGTTCAAGGCCCACCCCGCTGCGACTACCTTCGCCTGCGGCTCAGCAAGTCTCGCTGCCCCTCCCGCAAGCGGGCGGGGAATGCCGCGTCAGCCCTCCCGCTTGCGGGAGGGCCGGGAGGCTTG
Source organism: Novosphingobium sp. (assembly GCA_047605225.1). GTDB lineage: Bacteria > Pseudomonadota > Alphaproteobacteria > Sphingomonadales > Sphingomonadaceae > Novosphingobium. Next base: position 11,592 of record JASGGD010000116.1, on the reverse strand, counting down.
GCCCGAAGGGCTTAGCCGGACGGGGTGGGCAACTCCTACAACAGCGACAACTGCCCGTCCTTCGCGGGTCGTGCATCCTCCTCGCGCTGCTCGAGTGCCGAGAGCGTCAGGCCCATCAGGCGGATCGGCTGGGGCAGGGGCAGGTGGTCCTCCAGCAGCGCATGGCCGATCGCCGAGAACTCGGCCTTGTCCGTCACGAAGTGATGCAGCGACCTTGCGCGGGTCAGCGTCTGGAAATCGGCGTAGCGCAGTTTCATCGTCACCGTCCGCCCGCGCGCGCCGGAGCGTTCGATGCGTTCCCACACGACGTCGACGATGTGATCCATGGTCTCGCGCAGGGCCACCGGGTCCTCGATGTTCTCGAAGAAGGTGCGCTCGCCGCCGACCGACTTGCGCGGGCGATCGGCGCGGACTTGCCGCAAGTCCACGCCCCGCGCGGCGCGGAACAGGTATTCGGCGAAGCTGCCGAAGTTGGCGCGCAGGAAGGCGAGGTCCTTGGCGGCGAGGTCGGCCCCGGTCTCGATGCCGAGGCGCGCCATCTTCTCGGCACCGCGCGGGCCGACGCCGTGGAAGCGGCGCACCGGCAGCCCGGCGACGAACTGCGCGCCCTCGCCGGGGCGGATGACGCAGAGGCCGTCGGGCTTGTTCTGGTCGCTGGCGAGCTTGGCGAGGAACTTGTTGTAGGAGACCCCGGCACTGGCGGTCAGTTGCGTGTCGGCCTTGATCCGGCGGCGGATTTCCTGCGCGATGCGGGTGGCCGAGCCGATGCCCTTGAGGTCGGCGGTGACGTCGAGATAGGCCTCGTCGAGCGAGAGCGGTTCGACGTGCGGCGTGTAGTCGAGGAAGATCGCGCGAATCTGCTGGCTGACCTCGCGGTAGACCTCGAAGCGGGGCTTGCGGAAGATCAGGTCCGGGCACAGGCGAACGGCGCGGGCCGAGGGCATCGCCGAGCGGACGCCGAACTTGCGCGCTTCGTAGCTGGCCGCCGCCACCACGCCGCGCCCGGAGGAGCCGCCGACCGCCACCGGGAGCCCACGTATCGAGGGATCGTCGCGTTGTTCGACGCTGGCGTAGAAGGCGTCCATGTCGACGTGGATGATCCTGCGATAGATCGTCGATGTATCTGGCTCGCCAATCAAGTGCTTACCTCTTGATCCCATTTGCCCCAAGGGGTGCAACCGCATGCCGCCTGCATCGCCGTGATTAGCTGACGAATGCTTGCGATACCAGCACGATGAAGAACAAACCAAGAATCATCGTCGTGGTGACGATGACCTCCCTCCGCGTCCATGGGGCGACGGCGGATGGACGAAAAAAGCCGGCCACGTGGGCCGGCTTGGAAGTTTTGGGAGAGGATGCCTGAAAGGCAACGATTACATCGCCATTTTTCAGAGCATTCACAACGTCATAAAATGCGCACCGGGTGTGCTGAAAAATAGAGCGCCCGGTCGTGAGGCGCAGGTGGCCCGGGATCCGGCGCGCGGCTTCCGATGTGATTGGTGAACTCGCAAAAAAGAAGGGTGCCGACGATGTCGGCACCCTTCCAGTCGATCCAAGCTCAGGGGGCGATTAGAACTTGATACCGATCACCGACCGGATGGTCGCGACGTTGTTGTTGCTACCGAAGGCGTAGCTACCGCCCAGGGAGATGTTGACCTTGTCCGCCACGCTGGTGCTGAGCCCGGCGGCAACGGTCGCATAGCCCTTCGGATCGACGCCCTTCAGTGCGAAGGTATTGCCGTCCGGATCGCCCAGGTAGCCGACCGTGCGCGTGGTGCCCGCATCACCCTGGAAGGTGTAGGCGAGGCTGGCGTAAGGCCGCAGCGTGAAGGTGTCCGTCTGCGTGGCGACCGTGGCGAAACGAACGCCCAGGGTCGGCTCGAAGACGCTCTTGCTGTCGCCCTCGACCTTGAGGCCGAGACCGGCGCCGCCCTCTTCGGTGAAGCCCTTGGTGCTCCAGTGACGGATCGCCAGTTCACCGAAGGGCACGATCTCCACGTCGCCCTGGCCGAAGTTGTACGACACGCCGAGGCTGCCGTCCCACTCGCTGCCGTTGAAGTCCGCGGTGACCTTGCGGGCCAGCAGGGCCAGGTTACGCTGCGCGTCGAAGCTCGAGAAGCCGTAGACGAACTGCGCGTTGACCGAGAGCGGACCGAAGCCCTGGGTCCAGTAGGCACCCAGCGAGTAGGTCTTGCCGTCCACCTTGACCGGCTGACCCTTGGCATCGACGTTGTGGCGGGCATAGCCGAAGCCGAAGCCGAAGGCGCCGGTTTCGTTATAGGCGATGTCGAGGCCGGCGGCCGCGCCATAGCTCGTCGCGTCGATCTTGGCCGCACCCGAGTCGGTGCCGCTGAACTTCGCGAAGTTGCCGATCGGCGCGATCCACAGACCGGCGGCACCGGCCTGACCGTCACGACGCTGGGCAAGCTGGTCGAGCTGTCCCTGGAACGCGACGTTCTGGCGCAGGTTGGCGAGCGAGCCGTAGATCGAGGCCGAGGCCAGCTCGTTGAACACCGCTGCAGCCTGCGTCGCAGAGAGGTTCCAGTCGAGGTTCGACACGAGGTTGGCGACGTCCTGGATCTTGTTTAGTTCGTCGATCGAGGCGTAGCTGCGCACGCCCGATGCATCGTCGACCAGAACCTGCACCACGCCCGGGATCGCCTTGTCGAGAGCGACGGCAGCTGCGGTCGCGTTCGGGCTGGTCGCCGCCGTGCCGTAGCTGACGCGGGTGGCTTCGACCGAGACGGTGCCGCCCGAGGTCTTCGAGGCCAGCGTCACGAACTGCGAGTTCAGGTTGCTGACCACCGAGACGGAGCCGGAGACCGTTCCGCCGACGGTGAAGAGGTCCGCGCTTTCTCCGCCAAGGAAGATCGAGCCGGTCGGGACGTAGACCTGCACCTTGCCGCCAAGCGCCAGATTGCCGCCCACGGTGATCGACGAGGGCGAATTGATCGCCACGCCTGCCGCCTCGGGGGTGGTATAGGCAAGGCCCGAACCGGTCAGCACGGTGGTGATCGGGGCTAGGAAGTCGGTCGAGGTCGAGACCGGTGCAACCGGGGTCTTCACCAGCGTGCCGTTGAGGCCGACGGCCAGCGTACCGGCAGTCGTGAAGTTGCCCGAGACCACCAAGTCGGTACCCACGATCGTGGGCGTGGTGCCGGTGATGCTGGCGCCCGATCCGGTGTTGGCCGGGGTGACAAGCGTACCGACGATCAGAGTGCCGTTGGCGCCGACGGCGACGTCACCGTTGATGCCGAAGGGACCATCGACCGGCGGGGTGATCTGTGCCGTGCCCGAGTTGACGTTCAGCTTGAAGCTGCCGCCGGTGGCGCCCGCCTCGAGACCGGCCGACCATACGGCGTCGGCATCGATCGTGTCGGCGGGAACGTAGGCCGGGCCGACCAGGGTCAGCTTGCCGCCGTTCACGTTGACCACGGTGTCGGTGTTGTTCTCTGCGAAGAACGAACCGGTGGTCTGCGAACCCGTGTTGAGGTTCACCGTCGCGGCGACGTTGCTGGTCTTGAACGTGGCGTCGGCCGTCTCGTATTCCGCACCGGTGACGTAGACGTTGCCTTCCAGGATACCGTTCTGGTTCACGGTGTAGGTCTGGGTGGGCAGCGTCGCAGCCGGGGTGAAGACCCCGTCCGGGTACAGCGACGGCGAGGTGGAGGTGACGACGCTCACCGCAGTGCCGTTCGGTACGGCCATGCCCAGCGAGATGTCGCCTTCCACGGTCCCGCTGTTGGTCACAGTGCCCGTGGCACCGGCGACTTCGATATACGAAGTGGTGCCGCTGTTGGTGACTGAGGCGGCCCCACCGACCGGCGTGTAGGTCGTCGTGCGGGTGACGGTGCGGGTGGACGGGCTCAGGTTGGTCAGGTCGTTGTCGACTTCGACGTAGCTTTCGCTCACGCCGCCGGCATAGGCGACAAGAGCCGCCGCTTCGCCGCTGTTGGTGACCGAGGCGGTCTTGAGACCCTCAGCCACTGCCGCACCGGCGATCGTTCCGGCATTGGTGACGCTTGCCGCGTTGCCGACCAGCGTTTCGGCATAGCTGTAGTTCTGCGTGACGACGCCGGTATCGGCGTAGTTGCGCGTGACCGTGCTGGTCGTGTCGGTGAAGCTGCTCGACGCATAGGCCGAACCATCGACGCTCGATCCCGCCGCGACGGTGATGGTCGCACCGCCGAGACCCGATGCATAGACGTCGGAGACGCTGGGCGTCGCTGTGCCCACGCCGTCCGCCTTGAAGGCCGCCGAAGTGTCGATCACGACCGAGGCAGTGCCGCCCGAAGCGGTGTAGCTGCTGGTGCTGGTGTAATCGGTGAGTACCGGCGTGGCCGTCGTTCCGGCGTAAGTCCACTCGGTCGAGGTCGCCGAGTTGGAGCCCACGGCGTAGGCATCGACATATCCGCCGACCTGGCCGGTGACCGTCGCGGCGGCATTGCCACGGCGTGCATCGACGACGAGGTTGCCCTCGACGAGACCGTCGACGGTCGCCGAAGCGTTGCCGGATGCGGCAGCGACCTGCGAGGACGACACCGAGGTCTGGGTCCGGGTGGAAGTCCCGGCTTCGGCGTCGAAGGCATAGAGGTCAGTGCTGGCCGATGCCGTGTCGGTGCCTGCGGCGGAGACCGCCACATTGCCGAGCACGCTGGCACCCGCCGCGACCTGAGCCGAGGCCGAAGACACGCCTGCGACGCTGAGCGAGCCGTTGACTTCGCCCGATCCGGTCACGTTGCCGACTGCCGCGCCGCCGGTGACGGTGCTGGCATAGCTGTCCGCATAGTCGGAACCGATCAGGACCGAAGGCGAACCGGCGTAGGTATCCACCGAGTTGGAGGTGCTCTGCGTGCTGGCGATGCCGCTCGCGTTCGAATTCACCGATCCGTCGACGATGCCGGAGACGGTGACAGTGCTACCCGTGGTACCGTTCGAGGAAACGGTTTGCGACCCGAAGTAGGCATCCGACACGTGGCCGGTGATGTTCACCGTGCTCGTGCCTGCGGCGGAGGTCGAGGAACCCGTCGACGCATAAGTGTAAGTCGACGTGTTGTTTTCCGGCGCCGCGGCGTCGGTCACATAGACGTCGGTGGAGGTCCATTCGCTTTGCGACGTACCCGTGCCCAGCCCGGCCGACGAGGCGATCGAGCCGAAGACCGTGCCCGAAGCGTTGACCGTGCTGTTGCCGGTCGCTTCCTGGGTGATGTTGCCCTCGGTGACGGGGGAGAAGCTCACCTGGCCGTTAGTGCCCGAATACGTACCCGTCACGTTGCCGGCGATGCCGGTGGTCTGCGAGGAACCCGTCTCGGTGTAGGTGACGGTGGTGACGTCCCCTTCGGTAACGGTCGCGAGGTTCTCGGCATACGTGCTGGCAGTATCGGTGCCGCCGACGTTCACATACGTCGAGCCGACGACCTGGCCGCTGTTGGTGACGGTGGCGTCATTCAGCGCGGTGACCGATACGTTGCCGCGAACGTATCCGGCGTTGTTGAAGGTGGCATCGCCGCCCGCACGGGTGGAGGTGTTCTCCTGGCTGTAGCTGTAGTCGCCGGTGACCGGATCGGAACCCGTGCTGGTCGTCGTCGAGGTGCTTTCGTAGCCGGGACGGGCGCCGACGTAGACCGAGCCGTTGATGATGCTCGATGCCGCCGAGGTGACCGACGCGCTGCTGTTGCCGTAAGCGGTCACGTCACCGCCGACGGTCGCACCCGAACCGATCGCGACCGAGGCCGCCCCGTCCGCGAAAGTGCTGCTGCTGTTGCTGACGGTCGTGTCGGTTTCTGCCGTGTAGGCGCTGTCGTAGGTGGTGCTGGCGATGTTGGGCTGGCGGGCGGTGATGCTGCCGTCGACATCGCCGTTGGCGATGACCGAGGCGCCTGCATCGCCGACCGCGTTGATGCTGCCGCCGACCGAGCCGCCGGTGCCGACCGTCACACTCGCAGCGCCGCCCGAACGGGTGCTGGTCTGCGCGTACGTGTTGCCGGTCAGATTGCCATCGGTATCGTAGCTGTTGCTGCCGGCGTAAGTGTAGTCGGTTCCGCTGGAGACCGCGTTGATGCCGCCGGCGATTTCACCGTCGCTGGCCACGCTCGCACCGGCATCGCCGGTCGCGTTGATGCTGCCCGCGACGGAACCGCCGGCGCCCACGGTCACGCTCGATGCGCCACCGGACTGGCTCTGGGTCTGGGTGTAGGCGTTACCGGCGAACACGTTGTCGGCATCGCGCGTTTCGGTGGTGACGTAGCGATAATCGTAAGTCGAGGACGAGGCATTGACGCCGCCGGTGCCGACCTTGCCGTCCACGGCAACAGTGGCCCCGCCAACGGCGCTTGCCGAGACGCCGGTGACATCGCCATCGGCGCCGACGGTAACCGCCGCAGTGCCGGTCGCGGCGCTGAAGCCGTAGTCGTACGTGGTCGTGGTCGCATCCGCGACCGCAGCGTTGCCGCCGCTCCACGACGTGCCCGAACCGGTGGCGCCGACGGCCGAGACCGCACCGGCCACGGCGTTGACGCTGACGCTCGCGTCACCCTGGTTGGCGGTGGCCGCGAGATTCGCGCCCGTCACGCCGTCTGCCAGGGTAGCATCGCCGTTCTGGGTGATCGCGGCATTGCCGCCCTCGATGGTCGAGGTGGTGATGCCGTCCGCCGTGGTGCTGGTCGCCTGCGAGAACGCGGTCGCACGCACGCCGTTGAACTGCGACGCTGCGATCAGGGAGCCGCCTGCAGCCGTCGTCACCGCAACGTTGCCGAAGCCGGTGCCGTTGATGCTGCCATAGACGGTGCCGGCATTGGTGATCGAAACGTCGCTGCCGAAGTTCGTCGCCTGCACGCCGCCCGTGACGAGGCCGTTGTTGGTGACGGTGGCGGTGTTGTCGGCAGCCGCCGATCCGGCGCCCAGCAGCCGCAGGCCGACCGTGTCGGTGACCAGGCCATCGGCATCGACGGCGCCCAGTTCACCCACGCTGGCAAAGCCGAGTGCGCCATCGCCGCGACCTGCGCCGAGCGAGGAAAGCACGACATTGCCGCCGCCGGTAACGACGCCCGCGCCCGTGACGCTGACCGCGACCGAGGCCGAAGGCGTGTTCGCCGCCGCCGCGATGCTGGTGTTGAGCGCGGTGGTGGTGGTCGGTTCGGTTACGCTGACGCTCTGTGCAAGCGCACTGCCGCCATTGATGGACACTAGCGCCGTGGTGATGGCGAGTGTTGCGCGCCGACGGCGCAGGCGACTTTGCGTGCTAATTGAAGAACTGGACTTCATAATGCCCCCTAAATGCGATTTCAGGCTCTGGAGCAGAGATGTTTGTTGTGAATGCCTGTTTGGGCATACTTCTCTGGATCAGCGCGATGTCATTAGGGTTTTGCTAAAAATAAAAGTACTTCTTTCGCCTGCGTTATTTTCACGAATTATGTTCGTGCATTAATAACCGGCAAAAGATGCAGGAATAATTCGCGGCTTTAAACCGCGTTACATGCTGGCGTATTGGCGTTTACAAGCCTGCGACGCCGAGCAAGTGCATAGTGCTTGCCGCTGAATGGGGGGGATGCGAGTCAGCGTGGAAAAGTCAGATGGCCAACAGGCGCCGCCGATGCGCGTTGCCGACGTAGCGGTCAGGCGCCGCGTGCAGCATACGCTTTGCAAGCTGCTGGAACTCGACAGCGATATGCGGGCGGAATTCGGGAGCAGTCTGCTCAGCCACGATTTCAGGCTGATCCTGCAGGCAACCGTCAGCGAGAGCCTGATCGTGAAGGACGCATCGGCATCGTCGCTGCTTTCCGGCCGCGCCTTTCACCAGTTGCTCAAGCGCCTGGAGGCCGTCGGCCTGATCAGCTTTGAGCTGAATGCGCATGACCGCCGATCGAAGTCGATCGCCGTCGATGAGGACCTGGTCGCCCATCTCTACGATCATCTGGGTGATTGAACCCGGCCATGGACCGCCGCATCCAGCCGGGCTTCGCCTAGCTGGATCGGGGCTGAATCGGCGCTGGATCGGGAATGCCTCTGCGCTATCAGGCTGCAACCGCCTTGCAGCAACCGGGCGTTATTCTTTCAGGTGCATCCGTCAGGCTGGAAAGTTTTTGCCACAAATCATCGCTCAGGCACATGCGCTTCGTCCGCAGGTCATTGGGCGCGGTCTTTTGCCGGATCACCCCGTCACGTTCGAGGCGCTTGGACAACTCATAGAAAGCCCTGTCCGAAAGCCACGAGGATAGTGCCGCTTCCTTGACGATCGTTCCGCCTTTGACCGCAAGTTGCAGGATCAGCCTGGCCTCATGGCTCAACAGGCCGTTCGATATGATCGTTCGCAGTGAAGCGTCCGCATCGAGCAGGGACTGGCAGCGCTCGGCAATGGCCCTCCGGTTGAAGCTGCGCACGTCCGGTGCCTCGTCATCGATTCCTGGATATCGCAGCGGCGCATCCTTAGCTGCCAGTCTTGTCGCAAAGTTCATTTAACCCCCCGGTAAAAAATGAAAATCAGAGTATTTGCGACCTTTATTCCCTGCTTTTTATCAGGTTCGTCCGTACGTCATCCCATGATCAGGGTATGGGCAAAAACACCTAGGTATATTTGCCAGGTACGTTGGCGTTTCGCCGCATGGATCGATTGTGACGGTGTTTGATATCCGGGAAATCTCCGGTCTCAAGGTGTCGCATGACGGCAATGGTGAAGACGTCGAAGTGGACGGGCGGGGGCAATGCGTTTGTGCTGTGTGGGGCAGGGGGCATCCGTCTCTTCCGATCCGGCGTGATGATCGTTCTGCGAAAACATGCGCCATTTGAAGCCGAATTTCACTGGCCATCCAACGCCAGTTCCGGCATGCGCCAGCGCATGACCTCCCCCGCAGCACGCCCCGAACCACGTCTCGACAAGTTCCCGATGGGGGAGCTGGAATTCGTCGTCATGATGGCCTCGTTCCAGGCGCTGCAGGCGCTGGCGATCGACGTCATGCTGCCCGCGCTCGGTGCGATCAGCACGGACCTGCATCTGGCCGATCCGAACCAGCGCCAGCTGATCGTCGGCGTGTTCCTGATCTGCTCGGGGCTGGGCTCGCTGTTTCCGGGAGCCTTGGCCGACCGCTTCGGGCGCCGTCCGGTGGTCCTGACGGCGATCACCAGCTACGTGCTGCTCTCCATGGTCTGCGCGATTTCGGTCAGCTTCGAGCTGCTGCTGATCGCGCGCGGGGTGATGGGCTTCGTGACCTCGGCGATGATCGTCATGCCGATGACGATCCTGCGCGACAGATTCGAGGGCGACCGTATGGCGCGCAGCCAGTCGCTGATCGCGATGACCTTCATGGTCGTGCCGATGATCGCGCCGATGCTGGGCCAGACGGTGCTGCTGTTCGCGGGATGGCGCTGGATCTTCGGGATCATGGGCGGGCTTGCCGCCTGCGTCTTCGCCTGGGCCTGGACGCGCCTGCCCGAGACGCTGCATCCCGATTTCCGCCAGCCGGTGCGCCTCGGCGTGATCGCGGGGAATATGGGGCTGGCGCTGAAGGAGCGGGCCTCGCTCGGCTACTTCCTCGGCGCGGCGTTCGTGCAGGGGGCGCTGTTCGGCTACATCAACAGCGCGCAGCAGCTGGTGGGCGAGCACTTCGGGGCGGGGACGATGTTCCCGGTGATCTTCGGCTGCATGGCGCTGGTCATGGCTACCACCAACTTCGCCAATGCCCGCATCGTCGAGCGCTTCGGCGCGCGGCGCGTCAGCCACGCGGCGCTGCTGGGCTATATCCTGCTTGGCGGTATCCACCTCGCACTCGCGATGCGGGGCGAGGGACTGTGGACCTTCCTGCCGCTGATGACGCTATCGATGTGCATGCTCAGCTTCATCGGCTCGAACTTCCAGGCGATCTCGCTGCAGCCCTTCGCGCGGATCGCGGGGGCGGCGGCCTCGGTCATGGCCTTCGTGCGGATGGTGCTGGGGTCGGTGCTGGGATCGCTGATCGGGCAGGCCTACGACGGCACCGCGCGGCCGATCATGGCGGCCATGGTGATCTGCGGCGGCATCGCGCTTGTGCTGGTGCTCTATTCGGAAGGAGGGCGGCTGTTCCGCCGCCTCAACCCGCCCGAGTTCTACCGCAACTCGCCCCCGCCAGTCAGTCACTGAGATTCAGTCACTGACGGCGGGAGCGGCGCGGGAAGGCTAGGCCCTGCGGCCGCGGAAAAGCTGGACGAGGCCGACGATCACCGCGATCACCAGCAGCAGGTGGATCAGCGCGCCCGATACCTTGAAGACCACCAGCCCCAGCAGCCAGAGCACAATGAGAATGGCGGCGATGGTGAATAGCATGGACTTTGCTCCCGAGAGTTGTGTGCGGGAGTAACGCCGGGTCTGCGGGTTTGTTTCCGGGGTGTTGCTTAGGCGGTGGTGAGGCAGCGTTGCCTTGCCCACTCCGTCACCCTGAACTTGTTTCAGGGTCCATGGGGCGGTTGGTGCCGGAGCGTTGTGTTGCCAACGGCGCCCTCGGTTTGCGGATCATGGAACTGCGTTGGCGGCCTGATGGACCCTGAAACAAGTTCAGGGTGACGACGTAATTGGGGTGAGGTTGGTCTTGGATCAGCTCGACTTGTGCGCCGCCAGTTCGCGGCGTGATGGCTTCGGCGCGGCAGCGGGCACGGGTTCTCGCCTCGCCTCGAAGAAGGCGCCCGCGATCAGGCGCAGTTTCTGCGGCATGCTCACCCGCGCGCGGTGGTCCCATGCGTGGGCGCCCAGCCGCTCGACTTCCCGCGCGATGCCGCCGTAGATGCCTGCCGCCGAGAGCACCGCCCAGCGCTGCCGGAACGCCAGCCTTGCCGCGCCGACGCGGGCCGATGCCTCGTATTGGCGCGCCATCGCGCAGGCCCGCGCGACCTGGGGCACGAGGGCGTGGCGATAGTGCGGCTTGGTGATCTCGCCGGGGGGAATGTCGGCCTCCACCAGCCACTCGACCGGCAGATAGCAACGGCCGTTGGCGTCGTCCTCCCACACGTCGCGCACGATGTTGGCGAGCTGGAAGGCGATGCCGAGGTCGCAGGCGCGGTCGAGCGTGTCCTCGTCGTCGGCGGGCACGCCCATGACGGCGGCCATCATCACCCCCACCGCGCCCGCCACGTGGTAGCAGTAGCGCAGCATGTCGGTCTCGGAGCGCGGGCGCCATTCGGCGGCGTCGAGCGCGAAGCCGGCGAGCACGTCCTCGACCATGGCGGGGGTGATCGGCGTCTCGCGCATCAGCTGGCCGAGCGCGTCGAAGGCGGGCGAGCCGGTCGCCTCCCCGGCCATCGCCAGTTCGGTGAGGGTGCGGATCGTGGCGAGGCGCGATTCGGGGTCGAGCTTGCCGGGGACCGACATGCCTCCATGATCCTGCTCGTCGGCGATGTCGTCGCAGGCGCGGCACCAGGCGTAGAGCAGCCAGACCCGCTCGCGCGTCTCGCGGTCGAACAGGCGGCTGGCGGCGGCGAAGCTCTTCGACCCGCGCCGGATGGACTCGTGGGCCTCGGCGACGAGGGCGGCGCGGTTAAAGGGCATGAGTGCGCGTCTGCCGTTCGCCCCGTGGTTCGTCATTGCGAGCGCAGCGAAGCAATCCAGGGCGGCTCAAGACTGCCCTGGAT
>JASGGD010000115.1:0-16018 GCA_047605225.1 Novosphingobium sp. | reverse complement strand
ATCACATTCTCATCCTGATTGACGCGCAATCATCATCCAGTTTGTCGCGCTACAGCCGTCTTCATGGACAACCATGACCGCCGTGAAGCCTTTTCCCTGATTGCCGAGCGCGCGTGTCTGCAGCCACCGATCTAGCGAGGGTTTGCCACAGGAGAAAGTTGATACGTCATGTGCTGTAGACAGGGGCTCCGGACTGGCGATCGACAAGGATTATTCTCGAGCAGGTGGGTGATCGGCTTCCCATGATGCGGCCCGGCGGAACAGATCCATCATTTCAGGAACAGGCGCGCCGGGGCCGGATACCGCAGCCATAAACGCGTCGAATCCTTCGGCACTCATGCGGATTGGGGAGGTCTCCATCAACACATCCTTGGCCGCGCAGTCGTGCAGCACGATCAATGATGGCAATATCGGTATCCGGTAGCCTCATAGACAGCGGATGTTCCTTGCGTGGCGCCGATAGGTGCTGCGGTCGGAACCTCGCCTTGAGCGTATTGTGCGGGGCGGAACCGACGTAACGCTCGATAGCTGACCTACCGCAATCTCGAGTCCGTTCGCGCGGTCATGAAGGCCCGCGAGTCGGAGCCAAGGCACATGACCTCTACCAAGCTGCTCGTCGGGCAAAAATTGCGTCGTTTTCGCGATCATCCTGCTCGGTATCTGGACGGCGACGCAGTGGGCGGCGGCAATGCTGGGCTACCAGGCGCAACTCGGTCCGCCGTGGACGATCGTGTTCGGCTCGGGAAATCAATGATCTACCGGCTTATTTCTCAAGGCAAGTTCCCGGCCCCCTACAAATTGTCGCCCGGAACTTCCCGCTGGAGTGCACGGGTCGTGGTCGCGTGGATCGATGAGGTGAAGGACGGATTCGAGGGCGAGCGAAGAGCTTTTTGGTAAAAGGCAGGTACTGGGATTTTGTGCTCGGTCCGCTTGGGAACGATGAAATGAGATAGCGGACATTCATAGTTCGCTTCTGAGCCCTAAGCTACCGCCCCCCCCATCAGCAAGACTAGGCGAGATTACGCAAGCTCGAAAGTCCATGTAGATGAAGATTTTAAATCTTGAGATCGTTGATTGTCAGGGTGGATGGGATGATCCTCGCCGAGGCGAAAGGTCGAAGCTTCGCCCTTCATGCAGATCACCACGGTTTGTCGATATGGGCGATGAGTCGCGCCTTACTCGGAAAAATATACGCGGCGGGCCCGGTGGATGTGATTTTTCATGATCACATTGGCCCATTCGGCGTCCCTTGCTTCTAGCGCAAGGATCAACTCACGATGCTCCATCAGCGCCTTCTCCAATTGCGCGCGGTCGTATCGCTGCAGGGAACGAGGAACGATCGGCACCGCGACCAGCCGGGGCAATATCATATCCAGCACGTCCGAACCGGCTGCCGCCAGCAGTGTTTCGTGGAACAGGTTGTTCTGGGCCACTATCATCGCAATGTCCGGCGGCGACTTGTCCAGAGCCTGCTCATAAAGCGCATTGGCGCGGCGCAGCCGGTTGATCGCGGCCGGTTCGATCGCCAGCGCTGCCTGTTCGGCGACATAGGGCTCTACCATCAGGCGTAGAGCAAAGACGTGCCGCATCGCATCCTTCGACCACACTCGCACGAAAGAGCGGTTGCGCTCGCGCTCGATTAATCGCTCGCCTTCAAGCCGGAGCAAGGCTTCGCGGACTGGAGTCCGAGAGACATTGCAGGACGTAGCAAGCTCATCTTCGCGGATCTGCGCAGCCGGCAGCAGGGTGCCGTCGAGAATGGCGTTCCGGATGAAATGGTAGACTCGATCACTCGCTTTCGACACTCGGTCGCCCTTGCTCAGCCGAGCGTAAAGTCCGCTCCGGACCCTTTTGGCCCGTCGAGTGGTGAATGTCGAACCGCCCTTAAACGGTATGCAAAAATGAGTCTGGGCTTGGCTCGGTTGCCTTCCAGTTCGCTTGAGCAGGGTGATTTGATCCGAAGGAAATATTTTTAAATTATTGAAAATAAATATAAATAAAAAAATTTCCGGAATGGTGCCTGCATAGGATAACCGACTGGTGGATTTATCAAATTATGTGATTGTCGAGATTGTGTACGATAATTCAGCATCCATCTTGCAAACAGCTGGATGCCTCCAGGAAACTGGTGATCATCTAGGAGCTCGTTCCGGGGGGAAAGCAGATGACTCAGATGAGCAGTATCGAACGACGATCCGTATCGAAGGTGATGCCTGCCAACGCTTGAAGGCAAATCGACGGGCCATGCCAGGTTGATCTTGGCCAAGTGCCTTCATGCGGGCCTCGTGGCGAACGGATCCCCGCCGAAATCCCGGTTTTGATCAGCAGCACCTGGCCATTCCTTTGGAGCAAGCGATATGCTTTTCGACAGCGTTCATGCCGCAGTGTCCCGTCGTAGTGTGCTGGGCGGGCTCGTCAGCGCAGGCGCCGCTATGGCAGTCGCCCCTGCTCTCGGCGCTGCGCCGCAATTGAAGGGCGGGCAGCGGCTTCGGCCTCTGAATATCGAAGATCCCCGCGAAAACCTCTATGGCTTTGCCAAGATGTGGGGCACCATTGGTCCGAAGGCGGTCAAGTCTGGCTATTACGGCGTGCAGTACGCTATCGTCGGCTCCAGACGTGCGATGCCTCTCTTCGGCTATTACGGTTTCGGCAACACTCGCAACATCATTCTTCCGGACGGTTCGGTGAAGGTGCTGGGCAAGGAATGCGGCTATTTCACCGACCTTGCCACGGGAGAGATCATCGACACCTGGGACAATCCGTGGACGGGCGAGAAGGTCGAGGTCTTTCCGTTTCTCAACGATCGCTGGCGGGGTACGCTGGGTCTTGAACAGATGGTGTTCAGGGTCGGTGACGGGGAGACCCTCAACAACGACATGGGCAAGGGCGCCAGCCGCAAGGGAGAGCCCTTCCGCCTGCCGTGGAACCGGGTCGGAGACCAGTATCTGCTGTCGTGGGATTATGCCCATGAGTATACCAACCCGGTCACGCCGGAAGGCTGGCCCAAGGCTTCGAGCGGGCCTGTGGCCAATCCGTCCGAGCATTTCTGCCTTTGCACCCCGGCTGACGAGATCGATGATCGGTCGCTGCCATCGGCGCGTTTCCATGCCGGTTTTACGCGGCAGGGACCATGGTGGCCATGGATGAAGATGGGACAGAGCGGCACCGAGGGGGTGCTGATGGGACGCATGCACAGCTACAAGATCACCGGCACCGAGGAAGACATTCCCAAGGTGGTGCTCAAGCGTGTCGAGCGCGATCGTCCAGACCTGCTGGAGGAGCCTGTTGACGGCCCCGAGGAAGGGGTGCGTGGAACCCTGGAAGCGTATGCCGAAGAAGTGCCGCCCGAAGTGGCGGGATATGTCTCGCCGCTCGCGCAAAAGCGCAAGGACATGCTGAACAGGGAGGGCGCGCAGTGAAGACCGCAGTCACGATGACGACCGGCCGGCGCGGTGCGCTCGGCATGCTGGGCGCGGGTGCCCTGTCTGCGGGCCTGTCGCTGGCGCCTTCGGCAGCCCTCGCCAAAACGCCGTTGTCAGCGTCGATGGACGGCGCTGACGAGCGGTTTCGTGCTTACATGATGATGCGCGGCGCGCTCGATGAGCGGCTGGTGATCGGCTATGTCAGCGGCAGCTATTTCGGTGTCGTCGGCGCGGAGATGACCCCGCTCTGGGACGTCATCGGTGCAACCTTCGCGCGATACCGCCGCCGTGCGGACGGCAGCTACGAGGGCGTGACCGGCGAGATTGCCCACTTCCTGGATCCTCGCACCGGCGAAGCTCCGGGCCGCTTCCTCAACCCCTACACCGGCAAGTGGAATACCGATCCGCGTACGAACCTGCCGCCCAGCCGCATCCGGCTGCTTCCATCGCTGGAGATGGAAGTGCCCATGCTGCCGCCCGGTGCCAGCTTCGACCATGTGATCAAGCATCCCGAAGTGCGCGGCGATGATGTCTGGATCACCGAGGTGACGCGCGCGGGGATGCCTGCCCCGACGGACAAGCCCGCTTTCCACTACAACGAGATGATCACCATGCACGCCCGCGCCAGCGACTTTGCGAGGACGGACCTGAAGCGCGTTGCGTGCGAGACCAGCTTCACCAACGTCGTCGACTGGCGGCCGTGGATGGAGATGGCCGGTCATCCTGGGCATCTGACCGCGATCGGGAGCGGCCGTTACGGCGTCGATATCGACCAGTTGCCCGCGCGCTGGATCGAGGCGACCCGCAAGCAGTTCCCACGCATCCTGGATGATCCCGGATCGCTTCTGGACGCAGTCTGGAAGACGTGAGCCGCGGGGCAAGGCTCCGCTTCACCACCCATACCCGCTAACCGGATCGACGTCAGGCACTGCTTCGGCAAGCGCCCCGTCGTGCCCTCGCCAGGCGCATCACCACAGGCTTTCGCAGCAGGAAACCAGAGCCGGACGACAGCGCACCAACAAGACCACGCCGGCCAAACCTTCAATGTTCAGGGAAACAGATCATGAAATATTCTCGCACAACGATTCAGACTGTCGCTTCGATTTCCGCACTGGCTGCGAGCCTGTTCTACGGGGCGTCCGCCTTCGCCCAGAGCACCGAGCAAGCGACCACGATGCCCGGCGACATCGTGGTGACGGCCCGCAAGCGCGAGGAAGACATCCTCAAGACGCCCGTTACCGTCGTGGCGGTTACGGGCGAACAGCTTGATACCAAGGGCGTCAAGACGATGCAGGATCTTGCCGCATCGACGCCGGGCATCAATATCAACGACAGTTCTTCGGGCCACGCCGACCGCTCGTTCCAGCAAGTCATCCTGCGCGGCATGACGCCGTCGACGACGCTGGCCACCACGACATCGCTGTTCATCGATGGCGTGCCGATCGCTTCCCCTTCGGCGTTCACGGCGATCAGTGCGCCCGAGCGCATCGAAATCCTGAAGGGTCCGCAAAGTGCCTATTTCGGTCGCAACACTTTCGCGGGCGCGATCAACGTGGTGAACAGCGTGCCCGACGGTGAATGGGGCGGTACGGTGACAGCCATGGTCGGCACGCGCAGCAACTATCGCGGTCGTGTCGAGATCGAAGGCCCGATCATCGGTGATGCGCTGACCTTCCGTGTTTCGGGGGAGAAGTTCTCGAAGAATGGTTCCTGGAAGAACGAAGCCAACGGACAGACTTTGGGCGACCAATCGTCGACGACCGGGACGTTACTGATTGTCGCCAAACCTACGGACAAGCTGACCGTCAAGCTGTTCGGCATGATGGCCAAGGATGACGACGGTCCCTCGGCACAAACGCGCATTATCGCGCAGAACATCTCGGACAACTCCGGAAACGTCGTCTATGCCAGCCAGGCGAATTGCACAGTCAATGGCAATCCCTACGTCTGCGGGACGTTGCCACGTTTCTCCAACGGCGTGTCGGCCAACACTGATATGATGGACAACATTCGCAATTTGCTGGCGATCGATACCAACCGCGTGGTTTCGCCGGAGGATACCGTCGATCATTACGGCCTGCTGCGTCACACCCGTCACGCGCACGGCACGCTCGACTACGAGTTGAACGACCAGCTTTCAGTCTCACTGCTTGGGGGTTTCAACAGTGAGAAGTGGACGACGCTGATCGATCTTGATGGCTTCGATACCAGCATGCTGGCGTCGGCGTATTCGCCCGGTGGTTACTTCGATTTTCCATATGTAATCGAACGGGACAACAAGGACTGGTCGGGCGAAGGGCGGCTGAACTTCGATTTCGGCAAACTGCGCGGCGTGGTGGGTGCTAGCTATCTCTATGCCCGGACTTATTCGGGCCTTGGCAGCGGACTGACTACCGCATCGGCTTCCAGCTATTCCAAGGGTGGCAAAGACCAGAGCCGGACGAAAGGCGCTTACTTCGGACTGACCTACGACTTCACCGACCGCATCTCGCTGAGCGTCGAAGGCCGTTACCAGGTGGACAAGCTCGCTTCCTACGTTTCGGCTTCGGGCCTGACCGTCGCCAGCGACGTGTTCGTGCCTGCGGGGACTTATGCGCCGGGCGAGTTGCTGGCGCAGAAGACGTTCAAGAACTTCACCCCGCGCGTGATCGCCAACTTCCAGGTGACGCCCGAACTGATGCTCTATGCCTCGTGGGCCAAGGGAATCAACCCCGCGCAGTTCAACACCGGTATCCTCAGTCAGACCGCAGCGATCCAGCGTTCGGCGGCCGATGCCGGAATGACACTGACTGTCGATCCGGAAAAGATGACCAACTACGAGATCGGCGCGAAGGGCCGTCTCTTCGGTGGCAGCCTGACCTACTCGGTCGCGGCGTACTATGCGCAGTGGCGCGACCAGATCAATTCGATCCTGCTGACAGTTCCCAACGGCAACATCGTCAACGGCGTCGAGGACGTCAGCTTCGTGAGCGGCTATTCCAACTCGGGTTCGGTCAACCTCTACGGCGTTGAAGGACAGTTCGCGTGGCGCCCGGTCGATCTGATCACCTTCGACGGCGGTGTGGCCGTGAACATCACGGACATCCGCGATTTCGTCAGCCCGACGATCACGGCGCTGTCGGGCATCACCGACTACAGCGGCAAGGAAATGCCCAATACCTCGAAGTATTCCGCGAACCTTGGCGTCCAGCTGGGCGGCGACGTGAAGGGCCAGGACGACACGACCTGGTTCGTGCGCGGTGACTGGAACTTCAAGTCCGGCTTTTATGCCAACCAGGCCAACATTTCGAAGACCTCCGACGCGCACAAGGTCAACCTGCGCGGCGGCTTCGCCTGGGGCGGTGCATCGCTGCAGGCGTTCGTCACGAACGTCTTCAATAATAAGGCCTACACCAGCGCAACCGACAACTGGACCATCGAGCAAGGCTATCGCTACCTGTCGACCTACTCCGCTGTACTGGTCGGACTTCCTGAACTGCGCACAGCAGGAGTGGAGTTCAAGCTGAAATTCTGATCTTTCCCGAAAACTTCTCCGACAGGCCTTTTGTTGTCCCTCAACGCCGGTCGGAGGAGGTCTGGTCGGGTGTGCGGCGTCGTGCACCCGATCCTTTTACTCGACAAGAAATCAAGGTGAACATCAGATGCCTTCAATCACGGCATTTCGCTGCGCTGCTTCTGTAATTGCGGTGCTGGGCATTGCCTTGTCGTGCAGCGGGGCATCGGGGGAGCCAGGACGACCTGATGGGCTGGAAAGCACGATAGCGGCCGGAACCCTGCGAGGCGTAAGGGAAAGCGGGGTCGAAGTCTTCCGCGGGATCCCGTTCGCGGCTCCTCCGGTCGGCGAACTGCGCTGGAAGCCACCGCAGCCGGTCGCGCACTGGGACGGGGTGCGCGATGCAGGTGCCTTCGCCCACGACTGCATGCAAACGCCTTTCCCTGGGGACGAGGCGCCCTTGCGCACTACGCCCTCGGAGGACTGCCTCTACCTGAATGTCTGGAAACCGGCAGCCACGCGGGTCAAAGGCACGCTGCCGGTGCTGGTTTGGTTCTACGGTGGCGCATTCGTAACCGGGGGCACTTCGCCGGCGATCTACGACGGGTCGTCCTTCGCGCGCCAGGACGTTATTTTCGTCAGCTTCAACTACCGGCTGGGTCGCTTCGGCTTCTTCTCGCATCCCGCGCTGACGGCAGAGCAGGGGCCGGTCGGAAACTTCGCGGTTTCGGATCAGGTCGCGGCGCTGCGCTGGGTGAAAGACAACATTGCCGCCTTCGGTGGCGATCCGGCCAAAGTGACGCTTATAGGCGAATCCGCGGGTGGAACCTCGGTCATCAACATGCTGACCGTGCCATCGGCGAGGGGCCTGTTTCGCGGCGCTATCGTGATGTCCGGCGGCGGCCGGTCGCTGCTGCGCACAGCCACGCTGGAGACCGGCGAGCAGGTCGGCATCGATTTCGCGCATCGCGAGGGCATCGAAGGGGCGGGGCGGGCATCGCTGAAGGCCCTGCGCGCGCTTCCCGCCGCAGCCATCCAGGGCAAGAACCTCTTCGCCGACCGACTGGGCCAGCCGATGACCTACGTCGGTGGTTACGTGGCCGATGGCAACGTCGTGCCGCACCCCAGCGACACTCTGATGGAAGCCGGAGACATGGCCCGCGTGCCGGTGATGATCGGATGGACCAGCGCGGATGCGGGGCTTTCGCTGGCACAGGACAAGGACGCGCTTTTCGCGAGCTTCGGCGATCACGCTGCGGCTTTGCGCAAGGCCTACGATCCGGAAGGCGTCCGAGCCTTCGATGCCTTGCGCGACGAGATCATACGCGACCAGTACATGGTGGAGCCCGCCCGCTTCGTGGCCCGGCATGCCGAACGCCTCGGCCAGAATGCCTACCTCTATCGCTTCGGCTATGTCGCGCAGACCATGCGCGGGAAATGGACCGGCGGGGCTCCGCACGCGACGGACATCCCCTATTTCTTCGATACGGTCGACGCACGCTACGGTGCTCAGACAAGCGTGCAGGATCGCGATGCCGCGCGGGTCGCCAATCGCTATGTCGTCGACTTCGTGAAGACCGGAAGCCCGGGCGGCGAAGGATATGGGGCATGGAAGCCCTATCGGCGCAGTGACGAGACCATGCTGGCGTTCGACATGGACGCGCGTGGTGCCTCCGTCCCCGCTCCATCACCGCAGAAACTCGATGCCGTCGCGGCCGCCGCGAGCGTACCCGAGCAATGAGCATCATCCGTACAATCGGGCTGATCGCGGCCCTTCCCCTCGCGGCGTACACCCACGTTCTCAGCGCCGACGCGCAGGATGGCGGCGACGAGGCCATCTATCGCCAGCGCCTTGCGGCGTTCGTCGCCGATCCCGGCAACTTCGCCTATGCGCCGATGGAGCCGCTGCCCGGCGTAACGAACTGGCGGCCGTTGCCGGTCAGTCGGCGTCCCGCGATCGCATCGCAGGCGATTGCCAATGCGGAAGCCTATGCTCGCACTATGCGATCCAAGGCTCTGCTGGTTTGGCAGGGGGGCAGGATGGTGCATGCTTGGTATGCTCCCGGTGCCGGCCCCGGTACGCAGATGGTTTCCAAGTCCCTTTCCAAGCCACTTGCTGCGATCGCCGTCGGTCGAGCCATCGCGCTGGGCAAGATCGCCTCGCTCGATCAGCCGATCAGCGCATTCCTGCCCGAACTGGCCGGGACGCAGAAAGGCCGCATCCTTGTCCGCCACCTGCTCGACATGCGTTCGGGCATGCTGCACCAGGGCTTCAGTCCCGATCCGGAAAACCCCTATAACCGCGCCTTTCTGGCCACCGACTTCGGCCAGCGGATCATGACCGACTATCCGATGATAGGCGAACCGGGCACCCTTTACTCCTACGCGAATGCCCCGGCCGATCTTGTCGCGCTGGTGCTCGAACGCGCGACCGGGCGACGCTACGGTGAATTCGTGTCGAACGAAGTGCTGCGCCCGCTTGGCGCGCAGGGCGGGGAGATCTGGGTGGGCAAGCCGGGCGGTCTGACCCATTCGGGCTGTTGTGCAACGCTGCCCGCCGAGACGTTCCTGCGCCTTGCCGTCCTGTTGCTTGAGGACGGCAAATGGCACGGCAAGCGGCTGCTGCCGCGCGGCTACGTGAAACAGATGCGCACCGGGACCGAGCAGAACCCCAGCTTCGGCCTTGGCGTGTGGCTGGGCGAACCTTATCGCCAGCGACGCAGCTTCGGCGCGCCCGGCCAGCTTGGCCCGCAGGTGCTGCATTCCGAGCCGTATCTCGACCCGGACATGTTCCTGTTTGACGGCAACTCGAACCAGACGGTGCACATCTCTCCGGCGAACCGGCTGATCGTGCTGCGCATGGGGCCGACGCCGCCGGGACCAAGGCCTGACGATCCGCGCGAATGGGACAACACCGTCCTACCCAACCTTCTGATCCGGGGCATGGCAAAGCCAGCCTCGCGCCGCAGCGACACGCTCGCTGTCCCCGCAAAGCCATGACCCACCTACATGGAGAGATGCCGATGGATGCCCGTTTTACCCGCCGTTCGCTGATCGCCACGACGCCGCTGGCGGCATCTCTAGCGGGGACCGGCGCCATAGCCGTGCCCTTGCGCCGTTCAGGATCGGCACGCAGGATCGATGACACGCAAGTGGCGGAGCTGCTCGGCGATCCCGCTATGCGTGCCCGGGTTCAGGCCCGGGTTCGCGGATCGTGCGCGCGCGAAACCGTGCCGATCTTCTATCGGCTCGACATCTACGGCTTCACGGGCGACGGCAACATCGTGCCCTATTTCACGCTCAATCACGTTAGCGTGAACGAATGGACCCCGCTGCCCGAGAACCTGTATGAGGCGAAGACATTCGAATGCGGGGTCTATTGCCGTTTCGGCACTGACGAGGCGCTGGACGAATGGGTCAATCCCGTCACCGGCGAGACGCGCAAGGTCTGGCAGTTCCTCGGTGGCCCGTTCACAGTTGTGACCGGGCCGGACGGTCTACAGGCCAAAGGGGCGGAACTCACACCTCAGCCGGCGCGCATGGAGGCGTTCGGAGGGCAGTTCTTCCTGACCTCGTCGGCGAGCATGGCGCGGCCCAATCCGACCGCGCCGCAAGACCATCCCGAACTCTTCAGCGGAACGATAGCCTATTGGGATACCGTCTCCACCGTGATCGTCGATACGCAGGATGCATTCGACGATACGCTCACCAGTGCGCCCGCAGTTTGCCATTTCCAGAATCTAGGCATGTGGCACCCGTGGATGGGTATGGGGAAGCGGCAGGGGCGCACTTATGGGCGCGCAATAGGGACCAAGTTGACCTCGCTCGATCAGGTCCCAGCTTCGGCACGAAAGACGCTGGAAGGCAAGACACCGCTGATTTTCGACCGCGCCAACTGGCAGGCGCCGCTTTTCGACATTCCTGAATATATCAAATCTCTTTAGGCGGCCCGGTTGAAATGGCTCATTCACGGCCCTTGAGATAGGGAGGCGTTCGAGACACTACCGAGATATGCGCGTTACGCCCTCTGTAACGCTAGGTCGCATTGACAAAATGCTTCAACCAAAGCCTTGCTGTGGCGAGGTTGAGGAAGCTGAACATGCGCTCGACGCGGTTGTGATCGTGGTAGTTGCGATAGTCAGAATGCTTCCGGTGCTTTGCGGTTCGAACGCGGCGGGATGACGGGCAGGATGTTGCTCAGGAGCAGTCTTCCAGAAGCGGTCGCCATCGTAGCCAGTGTCGGCGAGCAAGGCGGCAGGCTTTCGTACCGGCATGGCCATCAAGCTCTGGACACCGCTGTAATCGGAAGCCTCACCGTCAGATGGAACCAGAGAGGGAGGCTTTGATTGTCGCAGCGGGCGTAGACCGAGTTCCATTTGCCGTATCGCTCATGCATGTAGCTGCGCTGGCCTTCGGCTCGCGCCAGGGGCAGCCAGCCCGTAAGACGTCCAGCATCCCGTTCAGATGGCGTCGATTATCGCCGGCAGGACGAGCATGCCTGCCTCGCTCGGGCGGAAGCAGCGGCCCGATCAATTCCCATTCTTCTTTGCTCAGGTCGCCGCGATCCATGCCTGTCCTTGCAAAACGCAGACTTGAATCGGAACTCAACTGGATTGGGAATCCTTTTTGCCAACACAACCTAATTCGCTTGGGCGCACGGCGGTAAGGGCGAGCAGTCGAAGGGCTAATCTGGTTAAGGGACGCGCATAGTCGGTTTCGGCGTCGTCAATCATCTTGCGTAGCCGCCCCAGATCGGTGATCGCGTGCTGGCGCCCGCGAGGCAATGGTTTTAGGACAGTTGCAAGCTTTTCAGCCGGATCCTTGTCGCGCGGCTTGGCTGCGAAGATTTTTGCGTCGCTCAACATCGGCATCTCCGAGACCACGCTTTCCAAACGCCGAGACCACGAATCGATACCCACCCGTCGAGCGGAGGCTGGTGGGCGCCTGTGGCAGGGTTGAACTACTAAATCTCGGTTCTACGGGAGCAATGTCCAGCCGTGGACATCCATGGCCCTTCGTGGAGGGGCGCATGGCGGAGACGCCGGGATTCGAACCCGGGGTGCCCCCTTAAGGGCACGACGGTTTAGCAAACCGCTGGTTTCAGCCACTCACCCACGTCTCCGAGTGCGGCTTGGAGCGGTGCCTATAACGGCAGCATTCAGAGGCGGCAAGGGGCAAGGGCGCAGGAATGCAGATTTATTCGTTCCTCGCTTCACCGCAAATTTCCCGCTCGATCCGCCGCAAAACCGACTCGGATCGTCGCCCGTTCATTGCTAGGTCAGGCGGGGTGGATTCTTGTGGGATGACACAAGTTTTGACCGTGCATGGGGCGCGGGGGACGTGGAAACGCCGGAATTCGGCGTGGAAAGCGCAAGGTAATCACGCCATGAAGGGTCATTCTATGCAAGATCGCATGCACACTGGTCGGGGCGCGCGTTGCGGTGCGGCCATTGGCCTGGCGATGGGGTTGCTGGCGCTTGTCACCCCGCTGGCGCCCGCGATCGCACAAGTCACGACCGTCGATCCTGATGTCGCGATCGACGGCGATCTCAACAGCGGGACTACTTATTCGCCGGTTCCCCCTGCGACCGCCCCGGGTAACGGCACGCCGGTAGAAGGACCGCCGGCCACGGATTGGAACGGCGGGCAGCCTGCTTACCCGTCTCCCACTCCGGCGCCGACGTATCCGGCTGCTCCGGCTGTCGCAACGCAGAATAATGGTTCGACCTACCGTGAGGATGACCTGATCGGCGCCGCCGAAGGGGTGTTCGGCAAGGGTGCTAAAGGGCTCGCTGATATCATCAAGGACTTGCTGGCCAAACAGGGCGAGCCCAATGCTTATATCGTCGGCCGCGAAGCCGGAGGCGCAATTGCTGTGGGGCTGCGCTACGGTTCAGGCACGCTCCATCACAAAGTCGAGGGCGAACGTCCCGTATACTGGACCGGGCCTTCGATCGGCTTCGATGCCGGCGCGAATGCAGGCAACGCTTTCGTGCTCGTCTACAACCTCTACGACAGTCAGGATCTGTTTCACCGGTTCGGCGCGGGTGAAGGTCAGGCTTATCTCATAGGCGGTTTTACCGTCAGCTATCTGCGCCGCGGCAATACGGTGCTGATTCCTGTGCGTGCGGGTGCGGGGCTGCGTCTGGGAGCCAACATCGGCTACATGAAGTTCTCTGAAAAGCAGAGCTGGCTGCCGTTCTGACGTAATGAAATTGCGCATTGATGTAGCCGTCCAACTAGGTGGTTGCGTCGCGGGGCGGGCGAGGTTAAGTGCCGCCCGCCATGCTCAACGATCTCAAGCAACAGCCCGCTGACGCGCTTCTTGCGCTGATCAAGCTCCACAACAACGATCCGCGTGCGGACAAGATCGACCTTGGTGTCGGCGTCTACAAGACCGCGGATGGCGACACGCCCGTCTTCGCCGCGATCAAGGCGGCGGAGAAGAAACTGGTCGAGGAGCAGGACTCCAAAGCCTACCTCGGCCCGGAAGGTGACATGGGCTTCGTCGAGAAGCTGATGCCCTACGTGTTCGGCAAGGCCAATCCGACCATGGATGGCCGAATCGAGGGCATGCAGACCCCCGGTGGCACCGGCTCGCTGCGCCTCGCGCTCGCGATGGTAAAGCGGGCGGGCTACAAGCGCGTCATCGTCGGCAAGCCCAGTTGGCCGAACCACAACCAGATTTGTGCCGACCTCGGCCTCGAAGTCCTCGAATTCAACCACGCCACCGCAACCGGCGCCGACATGGGAGCCCTGCGCGGTGCGATCGCTTCGGCACAGGACGGCGATGCCATCCTGCTGCACGGCTGCTGCCACAACCCGACTGGCATCGATTACACTAATGCCGAGTGGGACGAGATCGCCGGCCTGCTGGCCGCCTCAACCATCCTGCCGATCCTCGATCTTGCCTACCAGGGTTTGGGTCAGGGCATGGAAGAGGACGCCTACGGCCTGCGTCGCGTGCTTGCAGCAGTGCCTGAAGCATTGATCTGCTATTCGTGTGACAAGAACTTCGGTCTCTACCGTGACCGCGTCGGCGCGCTCTACGCGATGGTGTCCGATCCGGCGGACCTCGCCAAAGTGATGTCGAACGGTCACTCGCTGGCTCGCGCCAACTGGTCGCAGCCGCCAGATCACGGCGGTGCCGCGGTTCGTGTGATTCTCGAAGACGAAGCCCTGACCGCGCAGTGGCTGGCCGAGCTTGACGAGATGCGCGAGCGCATGCGCGGCGTGCGTGCCAAGCTGCAGGCCGCCGGCAAGACCGGCGGCGTCGATCTGACTCCGGTGGGTTCGCAGAACGGCCTGTTCTCGATCATCCCCTTCACCCCGGAACAGGTGCAGGCGATGCGTTCGGAGCACGGCATCTACTTTGCCGCTTCAGGCCGCATCAACGTTGCCGGCCTGACCGACGGCAACATCGATCAGTTCATTGCCGCAGTCGCGGCCGTGACTGCCTGATCATGAATGGTGGCCGGTCCTCGAAAGGGACCGGCTGACGTTCCACACCTGATGGGCGAAAGATGCAACTCCCTATTCCGCGTCCAGAAGGCATGAAGCCGACGCGGATCATCCGATCTTGTGCCTTCGCTGCGGACGAACTGCCGGCGATGCGCATTTGCATGGCGCAACGCTCTGTGTTGACGGATTACGCCGCCAAAGTGATCGGCAGCCGTGAGCAGGCCTAGGCGATCGTACAGGATGCGCAGCATCGCGCAGCCTTTGCAGCGACTGACGATCCGCGTACGAGCACGATCGAAGATGTCTCCCGGGCGCTCGGCGCCTGCGAGCGGATGCTGGCCCATGGCGACAACCTCGATCATTCCCAGTATGCGGGCTCGCCGAAACTGCGACGCAGACTGTCGGCCAGCGCGCGGATTTTCGTCAATGCCCCGTGATCCTTGGGATATGTGAGGAACAGTTCCGCACCCTCAGCCTGAAGGCCGACGTCGATTTCTACCAATGATGCGTCGGCGACTTGGTCATGCACGAAGAAGCTGGGCAGGAGCGCGATGCCAAGCCCTGCGAGCGCTGCATCGCGCATTACGAGCCCGTTGTTCACCCGCAAGGCGGCATGCGGGCGAACCACCGCCCACCCGGTCGGCGTGTCGAAGCGCCAGTCTCCGGCCCGGTTGGAATAGAGTATCCCGCGATGCCGTTCCAGTTCGGCGAGCGAGGATGGGCGGCCCTCTTTATCAAGGTAATCCTGTGAGGCGACCAGCAGGCGCCGGCTGGTCGCAAGCCGCCGTGCCACCAGGCTGCCATCGCCGACGGCACCGTGTCGCAAGACCGCATCGAAGCCGCCCGTGGCCGCATCGACGAAACTGTCGTCGAGTTCCAGCGACAGTTCGATTTGCGGATACTCTCGAAGAAATCGCGCCAAGGCAGGCCCAAGATGCAGGATACCGAAGCTGACCGGGGCGGAAAGTCGAAGCGGGCCGGCAAGCCTGCCGCTTCGTGCCGCCAGTTCCGCCGCAGCCTCCTCGGCTTCGCGCAGGATCCGGTGCGCGCGCGGGAGGAACGTCTCCCCGCTGTTCGTCAGCGTCAGCTTGCGGGTCGAACGCTGGATCAACGTCGTGCCCAGCGTGCGCTCCAGTTCGGCCAGCCTTTCGCTGACCACCGACTTGGCTAGTCCCAGACGTCGTGATGCAGCGCTTATGGAGCCGGCGCTTGCCGTCGCAACGAAGGCGACCACGCCGTCGAATTTCATCATCGTTCGGAAATCCCGTCGTCTAGTTCCAGAATTGGCCGGCTAGTTCGGACGATGCGCGCAAGGCATCTTCCTGTCCAGAGGGCGCACGATCAGGCCGCGCCCGGTACGAGGAGTTGAGTCATGCGCAGTCATTTCACGACCTTGATTACTGCCGCCGCATTGTCTGCCACCGCACCGTTTGCGGTGCAGGCACAAGTCGCACCTTTCCCGGCCAGTTTCCGCACGGAGACCATCGAGGCAGGCGATGCGGCGCTTCACGTTCGCGTCGGCGGCAAGGGGCCGGCCGTCGTGCTGTTGCATGGCTACGGGGAGACCGGCGACATGTGGGCGCCGATGGCCGTGGATCTCATGCGCGATCACACCGTGATCGTGCCTGACCTTCGTGGCATG
>JASGGD010000114.1:0-16105 GCA_047605225.1 Novosphingobium sp. | reverse complement strand
CCGCCGCCGCGCTGGCCGTGCGCCGCCTGATCGCCATCGGCCATGTCCGGATCGGCCTCATCGCCGGTCCCGAAACCTCGCCGGGCGCCCGGCAGCGTGAACTCGGCTACCTCGACGCCATGGCCGAGCACGGGCTCGACCGTGGCCCCGCGCTGATCGTGCCGGGGGACGATACGTTCGAATCCGGCATCGCCGCCGCGCGGCTGCTGCTGGAGATCAGCCCCCGGCCGACCGCGATCCTCGCCTGCAACGACGACATGGCCGCAGGCGCCCTCCATGCGGCGGTAGACGCAGGTGTGGCCGTGCCCGATGCCCTGTCGCTGGTGGGTTTCGACGATAGCCCCCTCGCCCGCCGCCTGATGCCGCCGCTCGCCTCGGTGCGGGTGCCGTGGGACCGCATCGGCCACGAGGCGGCACTCCGGATAGCGGACGAAAGCGCCGCGCCCCTCGCGCCGTTCGACGGGCAACTGGTCGAACGTGCCTCGATCGCCCCATCCGGATAAGGCGCGATCGCTCCATCCGGGGAAGCTCACGCGAATACCTGCTCTAATGGCAGTTCCGTTAGGCAACGTTTTACCATAAGAGATTAAACCATTGTGGATCCATTTGGCGGATGGATGGCGCAAGGGGGCTATCTTGTATCTGCAGACCGACCGGCATCGCACCGCCATCCGCCCGCTGACCGACGGCCGCCTTGTGTCGCAGGCCGCCGCTCTGGTGGGCCTCAGCGCATGGAGTTGCGACCTCGCCACCGAACAGCTCGAATGGACCGACGGCGTCTTCGACATCTTCGGCCTGACACGCGACATGCAGTTCGAGCGTCGCGACACGGTTGCCCTCTACACCGAGGAATCGCGCGAGATCATGCTGCGCCTGCGCGCGCAGGCGATCGCGGCAGGCTCCGGCTTCTCGATGGAAGCGCAGATCCGCCAGCCCGGCGGCGAGATGCGCTGGCTGCGCCTCGCCGCCAACACACGGATGGAAAACGGCCGCGCGGTGCAGCTTTACGGCATGAAGCAGGACATCACGCAGGAACGGCTGCAGTGGGAGCAGTTGCGCCGCCTTGCCGAGAACGACCCGCTCACCGGCCTCGGCAACCGCGCGCGGTTCCAGTCGGAATTCCTCGACCTGCCCGCCGGGTCGGAGCGATTGTCGCGCATCGGCGCACTGGCGATGTTCGACCTCAACGACTTCAAGGGCATCAACGACCGCTGGGGCCATGCCGCCGGAGACGCCTGCATCGCCCGCTTCGGCGAACGACTGGCCACCGCCTTCCCCGGCGCCCGCCTGATCGCCCGCATCGGCGGCGACGAGTTCGCCGCGCTGCTGCCCGCCACGGTTCCCGCAGCCTCGCTGGAAAGCGCCGTACGCCGCCGCATCAACCGCCTCGTCACGCGGGTCGAGTGGCAGGGCACGCTCATCCCCATCGGCGTCAGCGCTGGCCTCGCCTTCATCGGCGGATCGCCGGAAGCCACCTTCGCCGCCGCCGACGCCGCGCTCTACGCCGCCAAGCGCAGCGGCCGCAACGTGCTGCGCGTGGCGGCCTAAGCGCCCTCCGGCTCCACCCATGTCGTGCGGGTGACGCGGGGGGAGAGGTACTTCGTCGCCGTCCAGCCGCCGTCGACGACGATCGACTGCCCGTTGATCATCTCACTGCCCGGCAGGCACAGAAAGGCGATCACCGAGGCCACGTCCTCCGGTTGGGCGAGGCGCGGATAGGGCGTCGTCTCGACATTGGCGCGCTTGAAGCCCTCGTCCTCGAAGCGATGGCGCACCATGTCGGTCATCGTCACCCCCGGCGCCACGCAGTTGGAGCGGATGCCGCGCGGGCCGTATTCGCAGGCCATGTGCTCGGTCATCGACTTGAGCCCGCCCTTGGCCACCGAGTAGGCCCCGCCGCGCCGCCCGCCGATGTGCGCGAACGTGCTCGTCACGTTGACCACGCTGGCGCCCTCCCCCAGATGCGGGATCACGTCGCGGCACAGCCGGAACGGGGCGACCAGCATGATGTCGAGGAAGTCGTCGAGCGTCTCGTCGTCCGTCTCGTCGAGCGGCTTGGGACTACCGACGCCCGCATTGTTCACCAGCGCGTCGATGCGGCCGAAACGGGCGAGCGCCTGCGCGACGACGGCTCCGGGCGCAGCAGGGTCGGTCAGGTCGGCGCTGATGGCAAGGACGTGGTCGGGATTGCCGATCGCGGCCTCCAGCGCCGCCAGCTTGTCCTTCGAGCGGCCGACACCGACGATCGCGAAGCCTTCGCCGTGCAGGATCTTCGCGGTTTCGAGGCCGATGCCGCTGCCCGCGCCGGTGATGATCGCTACCTTCACTTCGCCTGTCTCCCATGCTGTCCGCATCGTGTTAGCCGCCGCCCCGGCAGGCGTCGAACCGCCCCGGCGGTATTGCCGGAGCCCGCCTTGCCCCGCTGCCGCACAGGGGTAGTCAAAAGGCTCAGGAAACGAGCGAACAGGCACAATGAGCACTCCCAAGGCCGCCCCGAATGCAGCGCTGACAGGCATCCGCGTCATCGACATGAGCCGCGTCTTCGCCGCCCCGGTGGGCGCGCAGATCCTCGGCGATCTGGGTGCCGACGTCATCAAGGTGGAGCGGCCGGGCGTGGGCGACGACGGGCGCGGCTACGGCTTCTCGTGGGTGCCCGGCAAGGACGGGATCGAGACGCGGCACTCCAGCTTCTTCACCGTGTCCAACCGCAACAAGCGCTCGATCACGCTGAACCATTCCCGGCCCGAGGGGCAGGCGATCCTGCGCGATCTGGTGAAGAGCGCCGACGTGCTGATAGAAAACTACAAGGTCGGCGACCTCAAGCGCTTCGGCCTCGATTACGAGAGCCTGCGGAAGCTCAATCCCAGTCTGATCTACTGCTCGGTGACGGGCTTCGGACAGACCGGGCCGATGGCGGCGCTGCCGGGCTACGACGGGCTGTTCCAGGCGACCGGCGGCATGATGGCGGTGACCGGCATTCCCGAGGGGCAGCCGGGTTCCGGCCCGCTCAAGACCGGGCCGAGCCTCGTCGACTTCGTGACCGGCCACAACACCGCGCTGGCGATCCTCGGCGCGCTGATGCACCGCACCCGCACCGGCGAGGGCCAGTACATCGACATCGCCCTGCTGGACAGCTCGGTGGCGATGGTCAGCCACATCATGCAGGACTACCTGATCAGTGGAAACGCCCCGCCGCGCCTCGGCAACGGCGGCAACGGCGGCGGCCCGGCGGACCTGATATATTGCGCCGACGGCATCATCTACCTCACCGCCGGGACCGACGAGCACTGGCGCCGCCTGACCGTGCTGATGGAGCAGCCGGAACTCAACGACGACCCGCGCTTCGACAGCAATCTGAAACGCGGCAAGACCAACCGCGCCGAACTGATGGCGATCATCAACGACTGGAGCGGCCGCTTCCCGGTGGCCGAGGTTCAGGCCATGCTCGACGGCGCAGGCATTCCGGCGGCGCGCTACAACGAATTGGCGGACGTATGGGAAGACCCGCAGGTGCAGCATCGCGGGCTGAAGGCGACTACACCGCATGCCTGGGCCGAGAACGGCTCGGTCGATCTCATCGCCAGTCCGCTCGCGAAGATGTCGGCGAGCCCGGCAACGATCCGCATGGCCCCGCCGATGCTGGGCGAGCACACCGACGCCATCCTGACCGAACTGGGCTACGACGCGGCACGGATCAACGCGCTGCGCGAGGCGAAGGTGGTATGAAGGCTCAATCCGGGGCAGCGGGCTGCATCGCCATCGAACGCACGCGATCGATCGACGAGAGGCTTTCCGCCACCCAGCGGTCGAACGCCCCGACCATGACCTCGGGCAGTTGCACGTAGGCGTCGGGGTGCGCCGAAAGCGTGACGAAGCCCCTCTCGGCCGCACCCTTGAGCACGTTCTTCACATGCGTGCGCGACATGCCGCCCTTGCGCGCCGCATCCGAATAGAACCCCGCCGGCGCGCGGTTCTCCGCGCTTTCGCGGATCGCCTGCATCAGCAGCATGAGCACGCGGAAGCCGACCGACTCCTGCACGAAATAGTCCATCGGCGGATTGGCGCTCATGATCTCGTTGGCAATGTCGAGCGTGCGCAGACCCGCAAGCCGGAACGCCCGCTGGAACTCCCGGTCGCACGCCAGCGCCGGGCCGTAATCGACCTCGGGACGCAGAACGGTCAGCGGCGCATGGAAGACCGCGATCCATTCGCTGTCCGCCGCGATCCCGCGCGGCGTCGCCTGCAGCAGCAGCGCGCGACCGTCCTGCGGAGACGGCACCGCCTGAAGCAGCCCGTCGCGTCGCAGGAGGCCGACGACGTCGGTAAGCCGCCTGCCCGGCGTGATGCCCATGTTCGGCAGGATGTCGTTGAGCACCTGCATCGCCACACCGCCGGTCGCGTCTTCGGGATCGCGCAAGGCGTCGAGCGAAGCGACGAGCATGAAGGTCACGCCGCGCTCGTATTCGATAAGCGAGCGCAAACGCCGGTCGGACGCATAGAGCCCCGCCAGCCCGTCGATCAGCAGGGCCTTCGCCTCTTCGAAACGCGAGTGATGGCGCACGTCCGCCACCGCAATATGGCTGCCGCCCTGCGTCCGCCAGTCCTCCATCGCCTGCCGTCCCCTTCTGCCCTTTCGCCGCGACGAACCCGCCAGTCGTCGCCGGTTAACCACAGGCTAACTACGTAATCCGGGAAAGTGCAGAGTTTTCAAACCGGAAGGCTACAAAATGGCCCGATGACCGCAAGGGTCACCGGGCCAGGATGAAAAGCGGTATTTGGCCGCCCTTCGGGTCGCGTGACCCGGATAAGCAAGTCATGCCGCACCGCAATGAAACAATTCCGTTGTATATCAACGGTCGGGCACGCCGGGGCGCGGGTCGGGCAGGTCCTCAACGCCCCTTGAACGCGGGCTTGCGCTTTTCGAGGAAGGAATTGACCCCTTCGAGGAAGTCCTCGGTCCGCCCGGCCTCGCGCTGGCCGCGCCGTTCGGCCTGCAGCGCGGTTTCGAGGCCCGAATCGAGCGCGTCCCACGCCATGCGCTTGATGAGCCCCAGCGAGCGCGGACCGCTGGCGAGTCGCTTCGCCAGCTTCATCGCCTCCGCGTCGAGGTCGTCCTCGGGCACCACCTTCGTCGCGAGGCCCCAGTCGAGCGCGGTCGTAGCATCGACCTTCTCACCCAGCAGCATCATCTGCATGGCGCGCACGCGGCCGACAGCCTGCGCCAGCAGGTAGGTCGCGCCGCCGTCGGGCACGAGGCCGACGTGGCAGAAGGCGCAGAAGAAGTACGAACCCTCCGCCATCAGCACCACGTCGCCCGCCGCCGCAAGACCCGCGCCGAAACCAGCCGCCGGGCCGCGGATCGCGGTGACGACCGGCTGCTCCATGGTCTTGATCTGCATGATCACCGGGTTGAACGCCCGGTCGAGCTGCCCGCCAACGTCGCGCATCGGATCGGCGAGCATGTCCTGCGCCGCCGAGAGGTTCGCGCCCGAACAGAACGCCTTGCCCTCGCCGGTGATCACCACCGCACGGGCATCGCGCGCAGCCACGTCGAGCGCATGGACCATCTCCAACCCCATCGCCTCGGTGACGCCGTTCATCGTCTTGGGATCGTTGAGGGAGATGCGCGCGACGCCGTCCTCCAGCGCATAGAGGATGTGCTCGTAACTCATGAAATCTCCCTCTCCGTCGATCAGGCGACCATACCGCCGAGGCGTTCCTTCACGATTGCCTCGGCCTCGCCAACGATCCTTTCGATCAGTTCCTTGCAGGTCGGCACGTCATGGATCAAGCCCTGCACCATCCCGGCCCAGAATATCCCTTTCGTCAGGTCGCCGCTCTGCAGCAGTTCGCGGCCCACTGCACCCGCGACGAGATGGCGAATGTCGTCGAACGTGGAATCCGGCCGCGCCGAAATCTCGACCACTTCGTCGGACACGTCGTTTTTGCCGACACGCGCCGAGTTCTTGAACTTGCGGAAGATGAGATTGGTGCCACGCTCGTCGTTCTCGACGTATTTGGCCTTCACGTTATCGTGGATCGGCGCTTCCTTCGTGGCGCAGAAGCGCGTGCCCATGTTGATCCCCTCGGCCCCCAGCGCCAGCGCAGCGACGAGGCCTCGCCCGTCGCCGATGCCGCCCGAAGCGAGCATCGGAATCTTCACCTTGTCCGCTGCCGAAGGGATCAGGATGAGGCCGGGAATATCGTCCTCGCCCGGATGCCCGGCGCATTCGAAGCCGTCGATCGAGATGATGTCGCAGCCGTGCCGCTCGGCCGAAAGCGCGTGCCGCACGGCGGTACACTTGTGCAGCACGGTGACGCCGTGGGGCTTTACCATTTCCCAGATCTCGCGCACCTGCTGGGTGCCTGCCGTCTCGACGATCTTCACGCCTCCGTCGATCACCGCCTGCGCATAAGCCTTGTAGTCGGGTGGCAGGATCGTGGGCAGCACGGTGATGTTCACGGCGAAGGGCTTGTCGGTCATCGACCGGCAGCGCTCGATCTCCTCGCGCAGCGCCTCGGGGCTCGGCTGCGTCAGCGCGGTCAGGGTGCCGAGGCCACCGGCATTGGACACCGCGCTCGCCAGTTCGGCATAGCCCACGCCCTGCATGCCGCCCTGAACGATCGGGTGTTCGATGCCGAGCATCTCGGTCACGCGGGTCTTGAATGGCATGGTCTCTCGCAGCTCCCTCTCGATGGTTGCATCCGGGCTATGGTATGGCGCGCGGGGCTTCAAGCGGGCCGGGGTCAAGGACCGGGCGGGCATCGCGTCAGCGAATTACCAAGCGCTTGCTACATAAATTGAGGGGCGTATGATCCCGGTCAACGAGAAGGGAGAATCGCCATGGCCACCGCCGCTCTGGAACCTGTGCAGGATCGGATCGAGGAACTGGGCATCAAGCTCATCAGCGCCGACAACCACATCAACGAACCGCGGGGCCTGTTCCTCGACCGCTTCCCCGCGCACCTGAGGGACAAGGCCCCGCGCGTGATCGAGGGGCGCGACGGCGGCGAAGGCTGGAGCATCGACGGCACTCCGCCCAAGCGCACCTACGGCCTCGAATGCATGGCGGGCTACGACAAGAGCGAATACCGCATGTCGGGTCTGCGCCATGCGGACCTTAGGCGCGGCAATTACGACGGCGCGGCGCATCTGGCGGACATGGATATCGATGGCGTCTGGGCCTCGGTGACGTATCCAGGGTTCACGCCCTCGTTCTACACCCACCCAGACAAGGAAGTCGCCGCCGCCGGATTCGTCGCCTACAACGACTGGATTCTCGACGATTTCCAGTCCGCCGACCCCAAACGCCTGTGCGGCCTCGCCATCAACCCCACCGAGCTGGGTGTCGAGCACGCCGTCGCCGAGATGCGCCGCTGCGCGAAGAAGGGCGCGCGGGCAATGTACATTCCGGGCAATCCGACGATCCCGTACAACCATCCCACCCACTATCACCCGGTCTGGCAGGCGGCCGACGAACTGGGGCTGACCTTGTGCATGCACCGCAACCACGGCGGCCCGCCCGACGCGACCGACTGGGACCGGCTGCAGGAGGACAAGGTCTCCATCGGCGGCATCGTGACGCGATACTTCTCGTGCCTCAAGCCGTTCTCGTACCTGATCTTCGCAGGCATCTTCGACCAGTACCCGAACCTCAAGATGGTCGGCGCCGAGGTCGATTGCGGCTGGGCGCCGTTCTGGGTGCAGACCATGGAGCACCACTGGGAAATCCAGAACTCGTGGCATCCGGTGAAGCTCAGGCATTCGCCCACCGAGTTCATCGGCCGCAACGTCTTCACTACCAATGTGGACGACTGGTGCGGCTACCAGATGATCCAGACCGGGCTCTGGCCGTGGCTGGCAAGCATGACGATGTTCTCGTCCGACTATCCACACTCGGCGACGATCTGGCCGCACTCGCGCGACGTGGCGCTGAGGATGACGGCGGAACTGACGGCGCAAGATACGCGCCGGACGCTGTCGGAAAACGCGGCAAGGGTGTTCGGCTTCGACCTCTGAATTCCTCCCCCGTCGGGGGAGGGGGACCATGCGAAGCATGGTGGAGGGGCACGCGGCAGATCACCCGACATCGCAAGGTCACGCGATCCCGCACGTGCCCCTCCACCACCCTGCGGGTGGTGCCCCTCCCCGTTTCGGGGAGGAACCTAAACCGGTCCGTTGGTTTCGATCCCCTGGATCACGAACGCCGCGATGGCATCCCTGATCTCGGCTTCGCTCGCCATGCCGGGCGGGAACAGCCAGTCGCGGAACATCAGGTTCGCCAGCACCGCCGCGAACGACACGCGCACCATCAGTTCGGGCGCGATTCTCGGCGCGTCGCCCACCCGCGCATGGCTCATCGCCTCGCCCTTGCGGAAGTAGTCCTGCAAGCCGTCGAGCGCCTCGATCCCGCCCGAGGCCTCGGGCGAATAGGCATTGGCGACGGCCAGCGAGAGGAACATCTTCGAATGGCTCGCCATGAAATCGAGCAGTTCGCCGATGTAGGCCCGCGCCACGTCCTTGCCCTCACCCACCCCGGCAGTGCGCGCCTGAAAGTCGGCGAAATGCCGGTTCAGCGGCGTGAAGATCGCGGCGCGAAACAGCGCCTGCTTGCTCTCGTGGAAGCGGAATATCTGCGCTTCGGTCACCTCGGCACGGCGGGCGATGGCGGCGGTCGTCGCCCCCGCGTAGCCCGATGCCTCGAACTCCTCGGCTGCGGCTTCGAGGATGCGGTCGGCTACTTCCTCCGAGGAGCGGCGGCGACGTTTCGGTTTCGGGTCGGGGGCGCTCAATCTTTCCTGCCGGTTTCGCTTGCGTGAC
The DNA here is from genome assembly GCA_047605225.1 of Novosphingobium sp. Classification (GTDB taxonomy): domain Bacteria; phylum Pseudomonadota; class Alphaproteobacteria; order Sphingomonadales; family Sphingomonadaceae; genus Novosphingobium. The sequence continues at coordinate 7,284 of JASGGD010000114.1, read as the reverse complement.
TGCATGTGTCGGGAACGGCGCGTGCCATTGAAACCCTCTCGCCCGACCCTAGATTCGGCGGGAGAAACGCTCAAGGAGACATTTGAAAGTGAACGGAATGAAGACGGCCATGCTGCTGGCGGCGCTGACGGCGCTGTTCATGGGGCTGGGCTACATGTTCGGCGGGACCGGCGGCGCGATCATCGCGCTGGTCGTGGCGGCGGGCATGAACCTGTTCACCTTCTGGAACGCGGACAGCATCGTCCTCAAGATGCACAACGCCCGCGAAGTAGGCCCGGAGAGCGAGTTCCACCGCCTCGTCGCCGAACTGGCGCAGCGCGCCCAGCTGCCGATGCCGCGCGTCTACGTGATCGACACCGAGGCGCCCAACGCCTTCGCCACCGGCCGCGACCCGGATCACGCCGCCGTCGCGGCGACGACGGGCCTGCTCAACATGCTCAGCCGCGAGGAAGTGGCGGGCGTGATGGCGCACGAGTTGGGCCATGTGAAGAACCGCGACACGCTGGTCATGACGATGGTGGCGACGATCGCGGGCGCCATCTCGATGATCGCCAACTTCGGCATGTTCTTCGGTCACATGGGCAATTCGGAGGATCGCCCCAACCCGATGGCGGCGATCGCGGCGATGGTCATGGCACCGTTCGCTGCAATGATCGTGCAGATGGCGATCAGCCGCACCCGCGAATACGGCGCCGACAAGGCGGGCGCCGAAATCAGCGGCAACCCGCGCGCGCTCGCCTCGGCACTGCAGAAGATCGCCGGTCCCGCCGCGCACTTGCGCAACCCGACCGTGGAGCGCAACCCGGCGGCGGCGCAGCTCTACATCGTGCCCTCATCGGTGTCGGACCTGTTCTCCACCCACCCGGCGACCGAGAAGCGCATTGCCGCGCTGATGGCGATGGACGGCGGCGCAATGGCGTCACGACCGGCGATGACCTCGGTGCCGCGCAGTGCCCCGCCGCGTGGCCGCTCGGCACTAGATCCGAACCGGCGGGGCTGACGAATCAGCCCTTCACCCAGCGCGCGATGAAGAAGCCGTCGAGGCCGCCCGCCTCGGCGAGCATCCCCGGATCGGTGCGCAGCCAGCCCTCGCCCGTCGGGGACAGGCCCTCGGGCAGTTCCGCCGCCGTGATCGGCGCCAGAGGCAGTTCGACCTCCGCCGCGCGATCCTCACCCTCTTCCTGCTCCAGCGAGCACACCGCGTAGACCAGCGTGCCGCCGGGCTTCAGCCACTCGGCCGCCCGCGCCAGCATGCGGGTCTGGATTTCGGCCATCTCCTCGATCTGGCGCGGCCCGATGCGGTGGAGCACATCCGGGTGGCGCCGCGAGGTGCCTGTCGCCGTGCAAGGCGCGTCGAGCAGGATCGCGTCGAACTTCTCCTCCGGCTCCCACGTGAAGGCATCCGCGAGCACTACTTCCGCCTCCAGCGAGGTCCGCTCCAAGTTCTCGCGCAGGCGCTCCAGCCGCCGCTTGGCGTTGTCGAGCGCAGTCACCTTCCAGCAAGCCGCCGCCAGTTGCATGGTCTTACCGCCGGGCGCGGCGCAAAGGTCGAGCACGGTCCTGCCCTCGCCCGCACCGAGCATGCGCGCGGGCAGGCTGGCGGCGAGGTCCTGCACCCACCACGCGCCTTCGCGAAAGCCTTCGAGGTGCTCCACCGCGATCCCGCGCGGCAGGCGCACATGGCCCGGCATCAGTGAGACGCCGCCGAGGCGCTCGGCCCATGCGGCGGTTTCCGCCGGATCGCGCAGGGCGAGGTCCAGCGGCGGCGGGACCGCGAGACCGGCGGCGATCGCCTCGGCCCGCATGCCCCAGCGCTCCATCACCGGCTCGGGCAGGGTCGGCACTTCAGGCAGCGTCACGGCGCGCTTGGTCAGGGTCGAGAACACACCGTGCGCCAGACGACGCGGGCCGCCCATCAGCAGCGGCAGGCCGGTGGCGATGACCGCATGGGCGGGCGTCTCCAGCCGCAGGACCTGCGCCAGCATGATCTGCAGTACCGCGCGCGCCTTGGCATCGTCCGCCAGAGGCAGGCGCGTGGCGGAATCGATCAGTTCGTCGAGGTCCGCACGCCAGCGCAGCACCTCCCCGGCAATGGCGCGGGCGAGTGCGCGGTCGGCATCGCCTTTGATGCGTGCGAGCGCGGAACCGCCCGCCTGGTCGAGCGTCTCGCCCCTGCGCAGAACGGCATCGATGAGGTTGAGCGCGGCACGGCGCGCAGGAAGTCCTGGTATGTCCATCGTCGGCCCCTATACCGGATTGCCTTTTTCCGCCACCCGCACCACATGGGGTCCATGACCAAGCGCGCCACTGAACGTCCGGCGGCCTTCACCAAGCCCGCTCACTGGACCAACGACCCCGCTCCCCCGCCCGTAAAGGCCAAGGATGAGCAGGACCCCGACGGCCTTTCGCCCACCCGCTACGGCGACTGGGTGCAGAAGGGCATTGCGATCGATTTCTGAGTTAGGGCGCCGGAATAGCCCGCCGAGATGGGCATGGCGTTACTCAGCCTGCCCCCAACCGCCTCCGAGCGCGAGGAACACGGCGATCTGGTCGTCCACCAGCGCCGCTTCGGCCGCCGCATGGCTGACCCGCGCCGAGGCGAGGCTGCCCTGTGCGCTCAGCAGGTCTAGGAAGTCGCTGCGGCCGAAGCGGAACAGCTTGGCGGCCTGCGTTTCCGACATGCCGGCGCTGTCGCTGGCGCGGCCGAGCGCCGCCGCCTTGTCGCGATCGCGCGCGTAAGTTTCCAGCGCCGTTTCGGTGCCCTGCAGGGCCGACAGCACCGTCGAATCGAACTTTGCCAGATCGACGTCGACCTGTGCCTTGGCGGCGTCGATCTTCGCCTTGACGATCGGGCGGTTGGGGAAGCTCCAGCTGAGCAGCGGTCCCAGGCTGAAGCCGAAGCTGTCCGACTTGCCGAGGTTCTGCAACTGGCCGCTGCTGGCCACCCCGGCGCCGATCGAGACGCTGGGATAGAGGTCCGCGACCGCCACGCCGATGCGCGCGGTGTCGCCGGCGATGGTGCGTTCGGCCTGGCGAATGTCGGGACGGCGGCGGATCATCGCGGCGCCGTCGCCCACCGGCATCGGCTGGGCGAGCCGGGGCAGCGTCACGCAGGCGGCAACGTCCTGCGGATATTCGGCGGGCGGACGGCCAAGCAGCGTCGCCAGCAGGAACAGCGCGCCCTGCCGTTTGGCGACGAAGGCGGGGAGGCTGGCCTTGCTGGTCTCCACCGCCGTGCGCGCGCGGCTGACGTCGAACGCGGTGCCGCGCCCGCCGCGCTGGAGGCGGGTGGTGGCGTTCAGCGTCTCCTGCTGCAGCGCGATGACCTTCTCGACCGTCGCCATCTGGTAATTGGCACCGCAGACGTCGGCATAGGCCTTGGCGGTCGCCGCCGCGACGCTGATGCGCACGGCATCGCGCGCCGCTTCCACGGCATCGCGGTCGGCCTGGGCACCTTCGATGGCGCGGCGCAGCTTGCCGTTGAGGTCGAGCGGGTAGCTCAGCGACAGACCAAGGTCGTACGTCACCACGCCGGGAATGTTGGTGCCGCCCGACTGCGTCGAATAATCGCGTTCGAGATCGGCATCGGAACTGACCGTGGTGGACAGCGCCCGCGCCCCGGTATTCTCGCGCAGGACCGCCTCGGCCTTGCGGATATTGGCTTCGGCCGCGCGCAAGTCGGCATTGGCGGTCAGCGCCTGCTCGACCAGCGCGTCAAGGCGGGGATCGTCGTACAGCTTCCACCAGCGATCCGGCAGCGGCGCCTGCGCGAAGGCATCACCCTTTGCCGCCACGAAGTCACCCTGAGCCGAGGGAGCGGTGGACACCGCATTCTCAGGCGGATGATAGTCCGGCCCCGCCGTCGCGCAGGCCGACAGCGCCAGCGCCATCGCGGCGGCTGACAACAGACGTGCGGGGGACATCACTGGGCCCCCTGCGACGGTGCCCGAGCGGGGGCCGGAGCCTGCGTGGCGGCAGGCTTGGCGGCGTCATGCTGCTCGCCATGCTGCTCGATCGTCACCGTCGCGGTGCGGCCGAGGATCAGGCGCACGTCCTTGGGAACTTGCGTCAGTTTCACCCGCACCGGGATGCGCTGGGCGAGGCGGACCCACGAGAACGTCGCCTCGACGTTGGGCAGCAGGTTGCCCGAATCGCTCCGGGTATCGTCGTTGATGCCCGCCGCGATGCTTTCCACCCGCCCCTTGAGCACGCGGCTCTCGCCCATCAGCTTGACGCTGACCGGGGCTCCGATGTGGACGAGCGACAGCTTGGTTTCCTCGAAGTAGCCTTCGACGCGGATCGAATCGTCGTCCACCAGCGCCATCGCCTGGCTGCCGGCCGCCACGTAGTCGCCGGGGTGCAGGTCGAGGTTGGTCACCGTGCCGTTGACCGAGGCATGGACCTGTGTGCGCTGCAGGTTGAGCTTCGCCCCGTCGAGCGCGCTGATCGCCTCGGCCAGCGCGGCGCGGGCGGTGGCGACCTTGGCGACGTTCTGCTCGTGCGTCTCGGTGGCGACGAGATCGCCGAGCGCGAGATCGCGCGAGGCCTCGCGCTGGGCCTGTCCCAGCGTCGCCCGGGCGCTCGCCACCGAAGCTTCGGCCTGCTCCACCGCCAGCGAATAGCGGGGTCGGTCGATCACGAACAGCAGGTCGCCAGCCTTCACCGTCTGGTTGTCATGCACCTGCACCGAGGTCACCAGACCGCCGATGTCGGGCGTCACCCGCACCACGTCGGCGCGCACGCGGCCGTCGCGGGTCCAGGGGCTGCGCTCGTAGTGCATCCACATCCAGTAGGCGATGAACGCCGCCAGCAGGACGATGACGATGGTGGCGGCGCTGCGGCCGATGGCGGGAAGCAGGTTCTTCATGGGTGGAGACCGGTATAGGTGGCGAGGAAGGCGAGCGCGCCGAAGACCATGATATACAGGCACAGGTCGACGAGCGCACGATAGGCGACGAGGCGGTAGAACCCCGCGAAGTCCGCCAGCCGCATCAGCAGCATGGTCAGAACCGAGGCGATCACCGCGATGACGAGGAGCGTGGGCATGAACACGCCCAGGATGGAGACTTCGCCGTTCATGGCTGGCCTTTCAGCGCGGCGGCTTCGGGGAAGAGGTTGCGGCGCAGCGAGACGAGCGCGAGCGCGGCCTTGCGGCGCACGGTGCGGTCCTCGTCCTGCGTGAAGAGATCGAGCGCGGCATCGATGTCGCCCAGCATCTTCGGGTCGGCATGGGTGCGTTCCTCGGGCGTGAGGCTGCGGTAGTAGGCGCCGACGTCGGCGAGCACGCTGGTCAGCGGCGCGCTGCGGGCGGGCGGCAGGACGAGGCGCAGTTCGCGCAGTTCGCCGATGGCGACACCGGTGCGCAGATCGCGCAGGACATCGTAGAGCGGCTCGCCGGGCTGGCGGCCCGACAGCAGCAGGCGCGGGCTGAGCAGCGCGATACGGTCGAGCATGCGGTTGATCCAGCCGCGCACGTCGGGTGCGCCATAGAGATTGGCGCGTTCGGCGATGTCGCGCCAGCCCGCCACCAGCGTGCGGCGCACGGCGGCTTCGAGGCCGGCGGTCTGCAGCAGGCGGGCCATCAGGATCGCGAAGAGCACGCCGATCAGCTGCGCGATCGAACTGTCGGCGAAGCTGACGAAGTTGTCGTTGTACTTCTCGGCGATGATGAAGGGGCTGCCCATGCCCAGCAGCGCGGGCAGCGCGACGCCGGCATAGCGCGGCGAATGCATGAGCGATCCCAGCACCAGCAGTGCGGGTGCCAGCGTCATCGCCAGCATCGCGAAGCCGTCGATACGTGGCAGGATGCCGAAGGCATAGATCATGCCCAGGATCGTCGCGATCAGGGTGCCGTTGAAGAACATCCACAAGGGCAGCAACGGATTGTCCGAGGCCGAGAACAGTGCGAGGAACACGCCTGCGAGCATCACGGCGGTGGCGCCATCGCTCCAGCCGCTGCCGATCCACAGCGCGCAGCCCAGCACGATCGTCGCCACCGCGCCCAGGGCGCCGCGCAGGGCGCCGCGATAGTCGCGGTGGACTTCGCGGTTGCGGCGTCCTTCGAGCAAGGGCGGGATGCGTGCCGAGACCGGCTTGCGGTTGCGCGTGCCAAGCTGCTCGGCAAGGTCGCGGCAGTCCTGATGCGCGTCGATCAGGCTGGCGAGGCGCGAGCCGAGGCTGAGCTGGAGCAGGTCGTCCCAGTCGGTCTGCGGCGTGATCTCGGGTTCCAGAGCGGCGCAGCGGGCCTTGAGCCCGTCGGCATCGTGTTCACGCGTCGCGCGGTCGGTCTCGATATTCGCCAGCCATGCGCGGGTATCGGCCAGCAGCGTCTCGGCTTCCTCGCTCAGCGCGTTGCGGGCGCGCAGGGCGGCGATGCGGTCGGAGACGGCGGCGCCCAGCGGCATCAGCAGCGAAAGCTGGTCCTGCAGCGCGCGTACCGTGCGCACGCGCGGGGTCAGGCGGCTGGTATCGAACGGCAGATGGATCGACAGCTGGTGCAGCTCGGTCACATCCTGCGCCAGCCGGCGCTTCTCCCCCTCGATCGAAGGATCGGGTTCGAGTTCGAGCGAATCGCGCGTCCAGCGTTCGGCATCACTCAGCATCGTCGCCACGCGGCCGATCAGGAAGGCCGAGACCGAGCCGGGCAGGACCACACCATGCACGAAGGCGCTGCACAGGATGCCCATCGTGATCTCCTGCACACGTAAGGTGGCGGTCTGGAAGATCAGCGTCGGCGTCTCCACCGTGGGCAGCACGATCAGGCATGCGGTATAGCCCGCCAGCACGAACATGTAGCCGCGCGGGGTCCGGTCGAGCAGCGAGATGAAGACGCACAGGCCCAGCCAGCAGGCCAACGCCAGCGTCAGGATCTCGGGCGAATGGACCAGCGGCGGCACCATCAGCACCGAGGCGGTCGCGCCGACAAAGGTCCCGACGACGCGGAACAGCGCCTTCGAGACGACGGCGCCCGCAAGCGGTGCGGCGACGATATAGGCGGTGAGGAAGGCCCAGTAAGGCCGCTCCAGCCCGATCTGGAACGAGAGATAGGCGGCCAGCATCGCGGCCATCAGCGCCTTGATCGAGAAGATCGCGGCCGGCACGCCCCAGCGCTGGAAAATCGGCTGGTTCATGCCCGCCCCCGCATGTCGGCGGCGCGCGCCGCGACGGTCGAGATCAGGTTCGTCGCCGCTTCGAGGTCGGCGTCGGAAATCCCGTCGAGCAGCTCGCCGCGCAGCGCCACCAGCCGCGCCTCGGCCTTGCGCGCGATCCGCGCGCCCTCGGTGG
>JASGGD010000113.1:0-16243 GCA_047605225.1 Novosphingobium sp. | reverse complement strand
CGATGGCACGAAGTTCGCCGGGATCGGCGGCCTGCAATCCATCCTGATGGACCGCAAGGACGAGTTCACCCGCGCCTTCACCGAGCGGCTGATGACGTATGCCGTGGCGCGCGGCCTTTCGGCCAACGACATGCCCACCGTGCGCGCGATCGCCTCTGCGGCCGCGGCGGACCAGTACCGCATCCAGACCATCGTGCGCGGCATCGCGCAAAGCCCGGCCTTCACCCTGCGCCGCGTGCCGCAGCCGTTCAATGCGGCTTACCTAACCCCGAGGAAGGTTGCAGAATGAGAGTGATCCGCCCCGCCCTCTCGCGCCGCACGCTGCTGCGCGGTGCCGGTGCCGCCATGGCGCTGCCCTTCCTCGAAGCGATGATGCCGAGCGCCAAGGCCGCCGACATCGCCTCGCGGCCCAAGCGGCTTCAGGTGTTCTACTCCCCCAACGGCATGACGATGCCGGACTTCTCGCCCACCACGACCGGCGCGGATTACGTCCTGCCCTCCTCGCTCCAGCCCCTCGCCCCCCATCGCGAACAGATGGCCGTCATCTCCGGCCTTGGCCATCCGCAGGCGGCTGCCATGGGTGATCGCCCCGCAGGCCACGGCCGCTCCTGCCCCGCCTTCCTCACCGGCGCGCATGCCAAGCAGACCGAGGGGCCAGACATCCGCGCCGGCGTGTCGATGGATCAGGTCTTCGCACAGCATCTGGGCGATGCCACCCCGCTCGCCTCGCTGGAGTTGGGGATCGACACCGCCAGCCTGCTGGGCAGCTGCGACATCAACTATTCCTGCGCCTACACCAACGGCATCTCCTGGCTGACCCCCACAGTGCCGCTACCCGTGGAGGCCAACCCGCGCGCGGTGTTCGAGCGCCTGTTCGGCGACGGCGACACCGACGAGGCGGGGCGTCTGGCACAACTGCGCCGCCAGTCCTCGATCCTAGACTTCGTGATGGACGACACCCGCCGCCTCTCGGGCCAGTTGGGCATGGAGGACAAGCGCAAGCTCGATGAATACCTCGACGCCACCCGCGCGATCGAGAAACGCATCCAGCGCAGCGCCAGCTCGCCCGCCACCACGCAGGCCGCCAACCTGCAGCAACCCGCAGGCATCCCCGACGACTTCGCCGAGCACGTGAAGCTGATGATCGACCTGCAGGTGCTCGCCATGCAGGCCGACATTACCCGCGTCGGCACCTTCATGATCGGGCGCGAGCTGTCGAACCGCACCTATCCGGAGATCGGCGTGCCGGACTCGCACCATATGCTCAGCCACCACGGCAACAACCCGGACAAGATGGCGCAGCTTGCGAAGATCAACCGCTATCACATGGAATTTTTTGCCTATTATCTCCAGAAGATGAAGGACACGCGCGACGGCGATGCCTCGCTGCTGGACCGGACGCTGGTGATCCGGGGCTCGGCTTTCGGCGATTCCAACGAGCACGACTACATGGACCTGCCGGTTATCGTCGCGGGCGGACTGGTGAAGGGCAGGCGCCACACCCGCGTCGAGAAGGGCACCAAGATGTCCAACCTGATGCTGGCGGGCCTGCAGACGCTCGACGTTCCCGCCACGAAATTCGGCGACAGCACTGCGCCACTGGGGGCATTGACCGATGCGTGATGCCCCTCGTCGTCCCGGACTTGCTCCGGGACCGCTGACCGTGAACGGCCCACCTCGCGGCAAGGCGTGTCATGCAACGTTCCGCCTAAAGACCGCCACCGGTCCCGGATCAAGTCCGGGACGACGAGGGCTTGCCGTTCTGGCCTGCCTCGTAGCGACGCCCGCGCATGCCGATACACTGGCCGACGCCCTCGCTACCGCCGACCCTGTCGCGGTGGAGGCCGCGTTGACGGCAGGCGCGGATGCGAACGCGCCGCTGCTTTACGGCGAAAGCCCGCTCTCCCGCGCGATCGAGACGCAGGACTCCGCGCTCGTCGCCGTCCTGCTGACCCACGGCGCGAAGCCCAACGTCGCCGATGCCGAGGGGCTCACCCCCCTCTCCCTCGCCTGTGAGCGCGGGAGCGCGGCCATCGTCGGACAACTGCTCGACGCCCGCGCCGACGTGCGCAAGGCCGGGCCGGACGGCGCCACCCCGCTCGCCGTCTGCGCGCGCTATTCGGACGCCGGGACGGTCTCACGCATGCTGGACAAGGGCGCGAAGGCGGACAGTCCCGACGCGCGCGGACAGACGCCGCTGATGTGGGCCGCCTCGGCCGGGAACCTCGGCGCGATCGCCGCGCTGCTCAAGACGGGCGCGAAGGCGAACCGGGTCACCACGGAAGGCTTCACCCCGCTGTTCTTCGCGATCGCCAGCGGATCGGGCGAGGCGACCCGCGCGCTGCTCGCTGCCGGTGCCGGTGCCGATACCGCCCATCGCGGGCCGGAAAACACCAGCGAGCAGCAACTGGCGCTCTACCAGAACAACTGGCGCGCCGCCGAAATGCTAGTTCCCCTTGGCTTCGACCTCGCCGAGCGCGACCGCAACGGCGAGCAGCCGCTCCACGTCGCGGCGAAGGGCGGCGACACGGCGCTGATCGACCTGCTGCTGGCGAAAGGGGCGGACGTGAACGGCCTTACCGGCGCTTCGCGGATCAAGTGGGTAACGGAGGCCAACTTCGGCATGCCGCCCCCTCCCGTACCGCCAACGCCGCCACTGCTGATAGCGGCACAGGCAGGCCAGATCGATGCCATGAAGCGCTTGGTCGCGGGCGGAGCGAACCCGACTTTCGTTGCGGAGAACGGCGTCAATGTCGTGCTCGCCGCCGCCTCGGGGCACAGCGCGGCGGCGCTGGAGGAGGCCCTGACGCTCGCGCCCGATGCCAATGTCGCCGATGCCAAGGGCACCACGCCGCTGCATCTGGTGATCGGCGGCGGTATGCACGACCAGCTCGGCGCGATGCTCAAGGTGCTGGCCGCCCACGGCGCGAAGCCCACGCTCGCCAATGCCCGCGGCACCACGCCCGCGCAGATGGCCGAGGGTGGTCTTGCGACAGTGAAAGCCGCCTACGATCAAGTCTTTGGCGAAACCGGCGTGCCCGTGCTAGCCAATGCCCGACCCTGAATCACAACAACCCGACAGGATCGACACACCATGACGCTTTCCAACAAGCTTTCGCTTGCCGTACTCGGCATGTCCGCCGCCGTGCTCGCCGTGACGGGCACCATGGCGGTTGCCGCCTCGCCCGCGCAGACCGCGATCACCACCCGTCAGGCCAACTTCAAAAAGATGGGCGGCGCGATGAAGGTCCTGAAGGACCAGCTCGGCAGCGGCACCATCGACAAGGCCGCCGCCGTCGCTGCCGCGAAGACGCTGGCCGCCACCGGCCGTGCGCAGGGTGGCCTGTTCCCCAACGGCTCGGGCGCCTCGGCCGGCATCAAGACCGATGCCCTGCCCGCCGTGTGGAGCAACCGTGCCGCCTTCGACGGCGCCATGAAGGCCTACATCGCGCAGGCCGACAAGATGGTCGCAGCAGCCGGAACCGGCAACGCCGCCGCGATCGGCGCGCAGTTCAAGGCAGTGGGCGGCACGTGCGGCTCGTGCCACAAACAGTTCCGCGCCGATAACTGAGGCCAGCGATGACGACCCGCTCCACCACGCCCGTCTGGGACCCGACCATCCGCCTGTTCCACTGGCTGCTGGTCGCGCTCATCGCCTTTTCGTGGTGGAGCGGGGAACAGCATGATCTCGAACGCCATCGCTTGTCCGGCTACGGCATCCTCGCGCTGCTGGTGTTCCGCGTCTACTGGGGCTTCTTCGGCCCGCGTACTGCGCGGTTTTCCAGCTTCGTGCGCGGTCCGGGCACGGTCGCGGCCTATTTCAAGGGCCTCGGCCACCGCACCGCGAGCCATGCCGACGGGCACAACCCGCTCGGCGGGTGGAGCGTCATTGCCATGCTTCTGGCAGTCGGCGCGATGGTGACGGCCGGGCTGTTCGCCAGCGACATCGACATGCTCTACGATGGACCGCTGGCGACTTACCTGACGTTCGACCAAGCCGAGGCGGCCTCGGACCTGCACTCGACGATCTTCAACGTGATCCTCGCGTTAGTGGCGCTGCATGTCTTGGCGGTGGTGTTCTACCTCGCATGGAAGCGGCAGAACCTCGTCAGGCCGATGGTGACCGGTAAGCGCCCCGTCGCGCATGATGAAGACGCGGCTGACTTACACTGGTCTCCGATCAAGGCGCTGATCGGCATCGTCATCGCCGTTGCCTTCGCGTGGGCGGTCTCGACCGGCTTCCAGTTCGGCAACGCGCCCGCTTATTGAGCGGGCGCGCCGGTCGGTCAACCTCAAGGCGTCGCATCCTTGTAGCGGTCCCAGTGGTCGAGCAGTTCGTCGACCACCTTCGAGCCCACGGTGTAGAGGTTCTCCACCGCCGCTTCGAGGCCTGCATAGCCCTCGTTCTCGCGCAGCAGGTAAGTCGCCGCATCAACGCCCGGCGGCGGCATCGTGAAGTTGGAACCGGCGCGCACCACCAGCACGCGGTCACGGTCGGCGCGGCCCACGGTGTCGAGGTAGGTCATCGCCTGCATGACGCCGGTGTCCTCCATCGCCGAAGTCACGAACTCGCCTTGCCCGCCGCTCCAATAGCGGACCCAGTCGTTGGCCCAGTCGGTCAGCTTCTCACCGTGCCAGAAGGTCATGGCGGAGAGCGTGTCGCCCTCCAGCACGAAGGGCGATTCCTGCGCGTGAGGGTAATCGACGAACTTCGCGCGCTCCGCGGCGATCGCCGGAGAGTCGGGGAGTTCGATGTTCTTCGTCAGCTCGTAGGCCCACTTTTCGAGGCTGGGATTCACCTGGAACATCTCACCGCCCGAGGGATCGGGCTTCGTCGTCTTGTCGTTCGGCCCCTTGGTGTGCCGCGCGAAGTAACCGGTCTTCCAGTCGGCCGGGATCTCGCGCGCGTCAATCTCGTGGGCAAGGTCGCCATCGACGACGTAGCGCGCCCAGGCGACCGAGCCGATCGAGGCGTCCTCGGGGTCGATGCCCGCGATCCCCGCGACGAGCCAGTAGGCCTGGCTCAGATCGAAGCGCGGATCGAGGCCCAGCGCCATCGTCGCCGCCGTCGAGCGCGCGGTGCCGATCCCGGTCACCATGCCGAGCACCTGCGTTTCGGGGTTGTAGTAGAGGTCGTGAAACGACTGCGGGAAGGGAATGCGCTGGGTCAGGCCGCGACGGGCCTTCCACAGCTGGAACTCGCCCGCGACGTCGCCTTCGTCCTTGCCGATCTCGAACAGCGAGACGATCACCACCTTGACCGGTAGCGGATGGTCGCAAGGCGCGCCGGGGTCGCAGTCGGCGACGGCGGAAGTCGTGGAGGCCGGTGCCGGGGCATCGGCGGCGAACGCCGGGGTGGCCGCAGCGAGCATGGCGCCCGCCATAAGTGTCGCGAGCGTCTGGGAGCGCATGGGAAACCTTTCAATTCAAACCGCAAGCAGGGAGCGCCGGCCATAGCCGACGCTCCCCCTCGGGGGGATCAGAACTTGTAGGTCAACGAAGCCTGGAAGCTGCGCGGCAGCTCCGGCAGGACGATCGTGGAACCGAACAGTTCGGTGAAGTTGGCACGGAAGTACTTCTTGTCGGTGACGTTCTTCACCACCAGACGGGCGAGCCACGGGCCGGTTTCATACGAGATGGCCGCGTCGATCTTGGTATAGGCAGGCAGCTTCACCGCCTGCGACTGGCCCGAATAGACCGAGTCCACCTTCACGCCGCTGGCGCTCAGCGCCAGGCCGTTGTCGAAGGCGTAAGTCGCGGTCAGCGAGTAAAGGTTGGTCGGGATACCCGCACGGCGCGAGTCGCTCTTGCTGGTGATCGGCACCAGACCGATCGGCTGGCCGCCGAGGTAGAGCGACGGATCGCTGACGTTGACCAGATCCTCGATGCCGAAGAAGCTGAACAGCGTGCCGTCGGTCAGCGCGGTCAGGTTGTAGACCTTGGTGCGCGTGTAGCCGCCGGTGATCAGCAGGTGACGGTCCACCGACCAGCGGAATTCCGCTTCGAGGCCCTTGGTTTCGACCGACTGGTTCACCGTGACCGACTGGATGTTGTAGTCGGTGCGCTTCTGCTTGTAGATCGAGACCGCCGCGTAGAGGCGATCGTCGAGCCAGCTGCCCTTCAGGCCGCCTTCGTAGAGCTTGGAGGCCGAAACGAAGGTCTGCCCTGCGATGTCACCCGGATAGAGTTCGGCGCCCTGCCCGGCGATCACGGTCGACTGGCGCGCGATCGTGGCATAGGGGATCAGGCCGTAGGGCAGCTTGTAGTTGGCGCTGGCCGACCACGACCATGCACCCTTGTTGCCGCTGGCACTGTCGGGAACGCCGTCCGCCCGGTTGGCGGCGACCTGCGCCGCTTCCATCTTGCCTATGTTGTAGGCCGACTTCGCCTTGAGATAGTCGTAGCGGGCGCCCAGCGTCACATCGAGACCGAAGCTGAAATCGAAGTCCGCCAGCGCGGCGATCGAGTAGTCGGTATAGTGACCGGTGACGTAGTTGGTGTAATCGCAGTCGCACTCGGTCGAGAGCAGGCGATCGGATGCCGGGGTGTAGCCGACGGTCAGGTCGACGCGGTGGAAGTATTCGTAGTTGAAATCGTCGCCGTGCTTGAAGTTGGTGTAGCGGATCGACGGCGAAACCTGGAACGCGAACTTGCCGAGATCGTTCTCGAACTTGTCGGAGATGACGACCTTGTTCTCGATCGCGTAGGAATCGTGGAACTGCGAGAAGCCGTAGGAATTCTCGTTGATGTTGTCGTACGAGTCGAAGAAGAACTGGTTCTTGATTTCGAGATCGCCGGCACCCTTCCAGATCAGGTCGGCGTAGAAAGTGCTGCCCTTGTTGTCGAGGCGGTCGTTCTTGCCGGTCAGCGTCTTGCGACGGCTGAGTTTGGCGGTGCCCACGTCGGTCAGGTTGAGCGCATTGTTGGGCGAACTGGTGAAGCACGCATCGGTGATCGAGGCGGCCGTGACACTGCCCCCGCAAGCGAATCCGCCGAAGATCGACATGCCGCCGGGGACTGCCGCGTTGATCTCGGCCTGCGAAATCTGGCCGTCGCCGTCGGTGTCGAGGGGCTGCGCCGAACCGGTGATGTAGGTGCCGTTATCGACGAGGTCCTGCGTCAGGCGGTTCCAGCCGCCGTTCTGCTGCCCCTTGTAGTTCTGGTACATGCCGCCGAATTCGAGGCGCAGGTTGGGCGTCAGGTCGGTGTCGAACGAACCCTGCAGGATCGTCTGGCGGGTCGACATGTTGTCGTAGTAGCTGCCCGAATCCTCGACTTCGGCGAACAGGCTGTAGCCGAATTCCTGCGTGCCGATCTTGCCGGGGCCGCGCATTTCGGCCTTGATGTCGGCCTTGCGCCAGCTGCCGCCGGTCATGGTGATCTCACCCTCGGGGCTGGACAGGTACGAACCGCCCTGCACGCGCGCCGACTTCGGCACGAAGTTCATGTAGCCGCCGGTCTTCGACGGGCCGTAGATCGGCGAGGCCGGGCCGCGCACGATGTCGATGCGTTCCGAGGCGCCGATCGGGGTCGGGTAGTTGCCGGGGTTGTCGAGACGGCGCATGCCGCGGAAGTAGATTTCGCCCGGAGTACCGCGAATGTCGAGCGCGCCGCCGACGCCGAAGAACGAGTTGGTGAACGTACCCGGCGACTGCGCGACGAGGTCGTAGATGTCGGTGATGCCGAAGCGTTCCATCTGCTCGGCGCTGATGGTGGAAACCGAACGCGGCGTTTCGGTCACGGTCTTGTCGAAGCCGAAGACGGTGCCGACACCCTCGATCGGCAGGGCGCCGAGCGAGCCGGTGACGACGATGTCCTTGCCGTCCTCGCTGGTTTCATCGGCGGCCGTCTGGGCCAGAGCCGGAGTGGTCAGTGCAGTGCAACAAAGCAGCGCGCCCGCCGCCAGTACGGTCTTGCGCGCAGTGTAACGGATCATATCCCTCATGGTATGCCCCCTTGTTCCGGCCGGGGCGCTCTCGGCAGCCCCGCCGTATGCTGTTGTGTCCCTCCTCTCCCGCACTTCCCTGTGCAGTTCCCTGTTTACGGTGCGCCGTTGCTTCGACGGCTTGCATCCGCGATCGCGGCGGGGAAACTCAGTCCCCCGCCGCTCCCTGTCCGGCCTTGAACCGGTCGAGCGAGCGCTCGAACCGGTCGAAGTTCATCTCCAGCCGTGCCTGCAGCGTGGCCTTCTCGTTCTTTGCGAGAAATGCCTTGCAGGACCCGGCCGCAAAATCCGTCGCGCAAGGCGCCACCGCGTGACCATAGCGGCGGTCCGCCCACAGGCTCGCGCCCGGTGCGAAGGAATATTCCAGGCTGTTGCGCGCCAGTTCCTTGAGGTCGGCGTAGTGCAGCCCCTGTTGCTGCACCGCGCGGACATGCTCGTTGGTCATGTCGGACCGCAGCACGCCCTCGTCATCGGTGGAGAGCATCACCGGCACGCCCATCGAGCGGTAGAGGTGCAGCGGATGGACGCCGCCCTCCACGCCAAGGATCACGGCGTTGCTGGTGAGATTGATCTCCACCCCGATGCCGTCGCGCGCCATGCGGGCGAGGGTTTCGGGAGCGTTGACCTCATAGGCGATGTCGACGCCGTGGCCGATGCGCTTGGCGCCCGAGGCGACGGCCTTGCCGATATGGTCCTCGAGGTCCTTGGGCGGCACCAGACCGAGCGCGAGTTCGCCCGCGTGCATGGTGACGTTGACCTTGGGATACTTCGCTTCGAGGAAGCGGAACATCGCCATGTGCAGGTCGTAGTCGCGCAGGGCGATCGGATCGTCCTCGGGCATGACGATGTTGACGCCGACGAAGCGCGGGTCCTTGTCCGCGAGCACGAAGCCCGCGAGCATCGAGCGCCACACGACCTGCGGCGGCAATCCTCGCATGGCCGAGTAGATGTAGTGCATCGCCACGCCGCAGCCCGCATCGGCCGCCTTGGTGCCGCAGCCGAGGCGCTTCTTCGCGAAGGCTTCCTCCTCGTCCAGTTCGGCGATGGCCGGGGCCACGAGAGCCTGTGCCGCCGGAAGGTCGCGCTTATAGGCAGCCGCAATGCCGTCGGTGTCGAGCGGTGCATTCGGCGCGGACAGCATGAACGGCGTCGTGCTGTCCGGATTGTGCATGAGTTCGACATAGACGAGGTTGTTGCGGCCCGCGCTGGCGAAAGCGTCGGCCAGCCAGCGCGCGTCCTCGCCATCCGCCGCAGGACCGAACTTGCGGAAGCTGGAGAAGAACTGGTTGTGGCCGGAAACCAGCGCCGGGCCGATGCCCTTCTGGAAACCGCGCGTGGAGATCGCGTCGATCAGCTTCGCATAAGTGAACGGGTCCTTCTCGGCCATCGGACCGATCTGGAGTTCCACCGGGCACGGCCCCGGCACGATGCGGGTGATCCCGGCATCTGCGCACATGCCCTTGGCGGCGGCGACCTTGAGGAAGTCCTCCGCATAGACCGAGCCGCCGAGATGGTTGTGCAGGTCACCGCCCTTGGGCATCGCCTGCAGGAACACGCGCAGCCGCCCGGCATTGCCCGCCACTTCGTCGAGCATGGCCGACGCCGCTGCCTCGTCCGCATGCGCGGCCGGGGCAGCGAGCGGCAAGGCCAGCGTCGTCAGCAGGGTGGAAACGAGGCGCCTCACGGTACGGGGGCCTCCGGCACCGCGTTCTCGTACTTGTCCCAGTGCTTGAGCAGTTCGTGCACGACCGGCGCGCCAACGAGATAGTTCGCCTCGAACGCGGCCTTCTGGCCCGCGCCTTCGTTGGCGACGCTTTCGACTGCAGAGACACCCGGAGGCGGCATCGAGGGGTTGGAGCCGGTACGCAGCACCATGACGCGGTTACGATCGACCAGACCGTTCTTGGCCGCGATCAGGATCGAGCCCTGCTGGATCTGGCTTTCCATGTTGGTCATGGCGAAACGGCCCTTACCGCCGGTCCACAGCTTGACCCAGTCGCGCGCCCACTGCGTACGGCTCGGGCCGTGCCAGTAGCGCAGGCCACCCAGCGTCTCGCCCATGAGCACGAACGGTGGCTTCTGCGCGTTGGGCCAGCCTTTCCAGCGCGCGCGATCGGCCTGAAGCTCGGGCGAATCCGGGATTTTCACGTCCTTGCTGAGACCATAGGCCCAGTAGGCGAGGCCCTGGTTCAGCTCGTCCGACATCGCCAGCTTGCGGGTATCGGTGAAGCCCGCGAAGTCCTGCGTCGCGCCGGGCAGGGTGTTGGGCTTGCTCGCGCCGATGGCGAACAGGCCATAGGGCCAGTCCTTGGGCACTTCGCGGTCGTCGAATTCCCGCAGCTTGTCGCCGTCGACCACCCAGCGCGACCACGCCGCGCTGCCGACCGAGGCCAGCTGCGGATCGACGCCGGAGATGCCGGTGAACAGCCAGTAGGTCTTGGTGAAGTCGAAGCGCGGGTCCATCAGCAGCGCGGTCAGCTGGTCGGACACGCTGCCGATCATCGTGTCGGGGCTGCCCCAGACCATGCCGTAGAGCCCGTCCGCATTGCGCCGCAGCGGGTGGAGCGTGCCCTTGACCGGGATCACCTTGTCGAGATGCTCGCGCTCGGCCCAGGCCTGGAATTCGCCGGGGGCATCGCCCTTGTCCTCGCCCGGCTCGAAGGTGGCGACGACGATGACCTTGACCGGAATCGGCGTCACCTTGGGAATTTCCGGCAGCGCGGGCTCTGCCGCCGCCGCAGCGACGGGCGCAAGCAGCCCCGCCGCTGCGGCAAGCGCCAGCGCACGCAAGGAGGCCCGCAAGGGGCGGCCGGATCGATAAGCAATCATTGTAACTAGAACCCCGAGAATGGGGGACGTGCCGCGCAGGTTCGGTGGATTCACCCGGCACCGGCACGCCCCCTTACCAAAAGTGCGGCTCCGGCCGATCGACGATCCCCCTGTAGGGAGAGATCGGGAAATCGCGCCCGGCGGATCGCACCTTCCGGTATTGCTAGCGGTGGTACGGCAGAGGAGATAGTGCTAGCAAACTCAATGAATCCCACAGTCCGTTGCAAAAATTAGAGCAGGTAAGACGTCGCCATGCCCGCCTTTTCCCGTTTTCTGCGCTATTTCATGGTCGTCGGCCGTCACGGTTCGATCCGCAAGGCCGCCGACGAGCTTAACGTTTCAGCCTCGGCCATCGCCCGCCAGATCCTCAACGTCGAGGCCGACATCGGCACCCCCCTGTTCGAGCGCCTGCCCACCGGCCTGCGCCTGACGGCGGCCGGAGAGATCATGATGGCGGCGGGCAACCGCTGGCAGAAGAACATGCAGGACATCCGCGCGCAGATAGAGGACTTGCGCGGGCTCAAGCGCGGTCACGTGGACTTCGCCATCATCGATGCGCTGGCCAAGGGCTACATTCCCTCGATCGTCCGATCGGTGCAGGAACGCTATCCCGGCATCACCGTCGGCGTGAAGGTCCAGGCCAATGACGAAGTCCGCAAGGCCGTCGCCAGCGGGGAAGTCGATTTCGGCATCCTGTTCGAACCCCACAGCTACCGAGACCTGACGGTGCGTGCCTTCGTGGAAGTGGTGCTGGGCTTCATCACGCCGCCGGGTCACCCGCTGGGCGAACTGCCCGAGGCCCGCTTCTCCGCCGCCATCGGCGAGCCACTGATCGTCCCGGCAGACGTTCTGGCGATCAGCCAGCAGATCGCGGTCCTCGAGGGCACCACCGGCATGGACATGAGCCGCATCGCAACTTCCGACAACATCCAGATGATCGCCTCGCTGGTGCAGGCCGGGGCGGGCGTGGGCATCCTGTCCTCGCTCGACGTGATCTCCGAGGTGCAGGCGGGTCAGTTGTCCTTCACCCGCATCTCCGACGCCCTGCTGCGACCGATGACGCTGGCGCTCTGCACCAACTCCGCACGCACCCCTTCCTACGCGGCCAACCTCGTCCTGTCCGAGATCGAGAACGGCTTCGCGGGCCTCAGCTACGTGGAATCGATGCTGTCGCCGGAGGAGAACGGCGCATGAGGCTCCTCAGCCGGTTGCCCTTGCGCGATAGTGCCCCTATCGGCACACCTTTCCCGACATCGCCGGACAGGATTCGCTCCACATGAGCCAGACCGAAGAACCGCAACTGCATTACCTAGAATATTACGAGGACTTCCTTGCCAAAGTCCGCGTCCTCTCGCGCAAGATCGCGGGTGGCGAGTGGCAGCCCGAATTCATCATCGGCGTCGGCCGTGGCGGCCTCGTGCCGGCGGTCTACATCTCGCACCAGCTTGAGGTCCCGATGCTGTCGATCGACCACTCGGCCAAGGTTCCCGGCTTCGCCGACGAACTGCTGGGCAAGGTCGCCGGGATGACCGCCGAGGGCAAGCGCCTGCTGTTCGTGGACGACATCAACGACAGCGGCGGCACCATCGAATACATCCGCAACCTGCTGGGCGCCAACGGCTGCGATGCCGAAAACCTGCGCTTCGCGGTGCTGATCAACAACACCCGTTCCAAGGCCGTGGCCGAACTCTACGTCGACGCCATCGACCGTGACGAGGACAAGCGCTGGTTCGTGTTCCCGTGGGAATCGGTCGGCACCAAGGATGCCATCGTCGAGGAAGCACGCTCGGTTCCCGAGAGGCTCGGCTGAATCATGCGGATCTGCGTCTATCTCGGCTCCTCGGCGGGCGTTAATCCTCTTTACCGTGAGGCCGCGCACCAGTTCGGCACGCTGCTGGCCAAGCGCGGCATCGGCCTCGTCTACGGCGGCGGCATGGTCGGTCTGATGGGCGTGGTCGCGGACGCGGCCTGCGCGGCGGGCGGCGAAGTCATCGGCGTCATCCCCGAGGCCCTGCGCGCACGCGAGCACGACCATCAGGGCATCACCGAGCTTCACGTCGTCAAGACCATGCACGAACGCAAGGCGATGATGGCCAACCTCTCGGACGGCTTCGTCACCCTGCCCGGCGGCATCGGCACGTTCGAGGAGATGTTCGAGGCGTGGTGCTGGACCCAGCTCGGCTATCACAACAAGCCGGTGGGCCTGCTCGACGTCAACGGCTTCTATTCGGGGCTCGGCCAGTTCATCGACAACGTGGTGGAAGAAGGTTTCCTCCAGCCGCGCCACCGCGCGATGCTGATCGTCGAGAAGGACCCCGAGGCCATGATCGAGCGCATCGTCAATTTCGTCCCGCCCGAAAACGAGCACTGGCTCGGCGCGCAGGACGTTTGAGATTAACGGCGGGGTGAGGTCCTCACCCCGCCCCGTCGCTCTGGCGTCACCCTGAACTTGTTTCAGGGTCCATCGGGCAGCGTATTCCGTCGGATCGGCTCGCCATCCGCGCTGGCGGTTTGCGGCCGAAAGCGCGTATGGTGTGGCGCCATGGACCCTGAAACAAGTTCAGGGTGACGAAGTGTAAGTTGCAGGGAAGCGCATCCCGCCTTCCGCCATACGCAACAGCGCGGCATTAGGATCGCCCGCCAGCCCGAGCACATGCGCAAAGGCAGGCTCGGTCTTCATCCCAGCCACCCGCGCTGCCACGACAGCCGTGCGAAACTCGGGCCCCTGCTCATCCAGAAGCCGGCGTTCGATCTCGAAATGCCGCCATCCGACTTGCGCATCGACCGGCACTGGTGATCCGAACAGTTCGAACGGCACCCCGTCGATAGAGAACACGGCTATCACCGCCCGCTCATCGCGCACCCACTGATGCATCGCGAAATCCGCCGCGCACGCGAAAGCGTCCCAAACGACGCGCGAAAACTCGTTCGCATCGGACGCATGGCACAGGACGTCGATGTCGCTGCCCGGCACGGCGACGCCGAGCGGAAACGTCCCCGCCACCCGCGCATCGAAGGCGGCGAGAACCGACAGCACTCCGCTGCGGTCGAGCGCCGCCCGCCAGTCCATTGTCACCCCGCCGCGTAAGCCTCCAGCCGCTCGACATGCCGTGCGACGGCCTCGGACGGCAGAAACGAGCCGGTGAAGCTGTTGCGCGCCAAGGTCACCAGATCTTCCCGAGAAAGCCCCCTCGCCTCGGCTACAGCGCGATAGTTGTCGGCCACGTAGCCACCGAAATAGGCCGGATCGTCGGAATTCACCGTCGCCTTCAGCCCCTCGGCCAGCATCCGGTCGAGCGGATGGTCGGCAAGGTCCTTCACCACGCAGAGCTTGAGGTTCGACAGCGGGCAGACCGTCAGCGTCATCCCCTCGGCCGCGAGGCGCGATACCAGTGCCGCATCCTCCAGCGCGCGGTTGCCGTGGTCGATGCGATCGACGCCGAGCAGGTCCAGCGCTTCGTGCACGTAGGCGGGCGGGCCTTCCTCTCCGGCATGGGCGGTGATCTTCAGGCCCTTTTCGCGCGCCGCCGCGAAGACGCGGGCGAACTTCGCAGGCGGGTGACCGACTTCCGAACTGTCGAGCCCCACGGCGGTAATCCTGTCGAGCCAAGGCTCGGCCATCTCCAGCGTAGCGAAGGCGGCCTCTTCCGACAAGTGGCGCAGGAACGAGAGGATCAGCTGCGAGGTCAGGCCGAACTCCGCCTCGGCCTCCGCCATAGCCGACAGCAGGCCCTCGATCACCTCGGCGAAGGGGATGCCGCGATCGGTGTGGGTCTGCGGGTCGAACATGATCTCGGCATGGACCACCCCGTCCGCCGCCGCGCGCGTGAAGTACGCCATCGCGAGGTCATGGAAGTCCACGCGGGTGCGCAGCACGTCGGCGCCCGCGTAGTAGATGTCGAGGAAGTCCTGCAAGTTCGAGAAGTCGTAAGCGGCGCGCACCTCCTCCACCGAGGCGTAGGGAATAGCGACGCCGTTGCGCTGCGCCAGCGCGAACATCAGTTCGGGCTCGAGGCTGCCTTCGATGTGGAGATGCAGTTCGGCCTTGGGCAGGCCGGCGATAAACTGGGCAAGATCGGTCATGGTGTCCTTTTGTACGCGCATTCGCCCAGCACGTAAGTACGGGAAATGGCGCGCTCGTCGCCGAGGATCTGGAGTGCGAAGAGCCGCGTGGCAAGGTCCGCATCCGCCGTGCGCCGCGCCATCAGCGGCGTGGCGGAACTGTCGAGCACGACGAAGTCCGCCTCCTGCCCGACCTCCAGCGCGCCCACGCGGTCGGCGATATGCAGCAGCGAGGCGCTTCCGGCCGTGGCGAGATAGAGCGCGCGGAACGGATCGAGCCGGTCCTCGCGGGCCAGCGCGGCCTGATAGGCGAGCCCCGCCGTGCGCAGCATCGAGAACGACGTCCCCGCGCCTACGTCAGTGCCGAGGCCGAGGCGCAGAGCATGCCGATCCGCCTGCCCGAAGTTGAAGTGCCCGGAGCCGAGGAACAGGTTCGACGATGGGCAGACCGCAACGCCCGCGCCGCTCTCGTGCAGGCGCGTGCAGGCCCGGTCGGACAAGTGGATGCCGTGCGCGAAGACCGAACGCGGCGTGACCAGTCCGAAGCGGTCGTAGACGTCGAGGTAGTCGGCGCTGTCCGGAAACCGCGCGGCGACGGCGGCGACTTCGTGAACGTTCTCCGACAAGTGCGTGTGCATCAGCACGTCGGGATGCTCGGCCAGCAGCGCGCCTGCATCGGCCAGTTGCGCATCGCTGGAGGCGAGCGCGAAACGCGGCGTCACCGCGTACCCCAGCCGCCCGCGCCCACGCCAGCGGCGGATCAGCGCTTCGGTTTCCGCCCGGCCCGAGGCGACGGTGTCCTGCAGTCCTTCGGGGCCGAGGTCCATCAGCACCTTGCCCGAAACGATGCGCATCCGCCGCTCCAGCGCGGCTTCGAACAGGGCATCCACGGACTGTTCGTGAACGGTGGGATAGACCAGCGCGCTCGTGGTGCCGTTGCGCAAGAGTTCGTCGAGGAAGAACGCCGCCACGGCATCGGCGTGGGCCTTGTCGGCGAAGGCTTTCTCTGCCGGGAAGATGTGCTTGTCGAGCCAGTCGAGCAACTGCTCCCCGTAGGAGGCGATGCGATCGGTCTGCGGGTAATGGACGTGGGCGTCGATGAAACCGGGCACCACGAGGCCGGCGAGCACTTCGGCTTCCGGATACGTGTCGGCAAAGTCGGCATAAGCGCCGCGCGCGATGACGATGCCATCCTCTACGACGAGCAGGCCGTCGGGTTCGTGGCGCACGGCTTCGGGCGCGTCATGCGGGACCGAGAGCAACTCGGCACGATACGCGCGGATCATCGTTCCTCCCCGGCACGGGGAGGGGGACCACCCGCAGGGTGGTGGAGGGGCACCAGCAGGGTCGCACTGACCTTCAAGGACAGCCGCTCAGGCGCGGGGGCCGCCCCCCAGCGTCGCAGGG
>JASGGD010000112.1:0-16289 GCA_047605225.1 Novosphingobium sp. | reverse complement strand
GTCGTCCGCCATGCTCATGATGTCGGCGACGGCCTGCCCCTCGTAGTCGTACTGGGACGTCAGGCGCCCGGCGTCCCTGCTCAGCGCGCTGGTATCGGGCGCCGGGTAATAGATCGGCGTGTAGATGTTCGAGGCCGCGCAGCCGGTGGCGCAATTGCTGATGTAGTAGTTCAGCTGGCCGCGCTTCGCGTTGTTGGCCGAGGCGATCACCGACAGGCTGTGCGAAATGGGGCCGGTATCGAACTTGCCCTTGATCGAGCCTTCATAGCTCTCGTTGCGACTGCGCGCGGGAATCCAGTACGGATAGCCGCTCTTGTTGCCGTTGGCGTTGCTGATGCTGTCGATGACCTGGATGTAGAGTTCGTCCGACTGGTTGCGGCTGTAAGCGGCGGCAGCGGTCCAGCCCGGCGCGAAGTCGTATTCGACGCGGCCGATGCCATAGTCGTTCTGGCCGTCCCAGAACTCCCACTTCTGCTTGGAGTTGGTACGCGCGTCGGGTGCCTTGGGCACGGCGACGCTGGAGCTGATGCGGGTGCTGCTCCAGCCGCCCTTGAGGAGGCGGTCCTGATGGCCGAGGTCGATCGTCACACGCAGGTCGTCGCTGCGGTAGTCGAGTGCGGCGGCGAGCATGGCGGAACGGTTGTTGGTATGATCGACGTCGGTGGCGCCGTCGCGCCAGACCGCGTTGACGCGCACGCCGAAGCCCTTGTTCGCCCCGAACCGGCGCGACACGTCGAGATTGGCACCGAACTGGGATTCCGAGGCATACGTCGCGGTCACACGGTTGAGCGGCGCGTCCCCGGCGCGCTTGAGCACGTAGTTGATCGAGCCGCCGTAGGACGACCCCCAGGGGCTGACGCCGTTGAGCATGGCGCTCGGCCCCTTGTGAACCTCGACCCGCTCGACCGCCTCGATCATCGTCCCGCGCGTGTCGGACGCGCCGAACATGCCGTTGACGAGGACTTCGCGCCCCGTCAGTTCGAAGCCGCGCATGGTGACCGTGGTGGTCTCGCCGTCGCGCGCGCCGCTGGCACGGATCGAAGGATCGTTGTCGAGCACGTCGAGCAGGCTGCGGCTGTTCTGGTTCTCTATCAGTTGGCTGGTGTAGTTGGTGACGTTGAACGGCGTGTCCATCACGCTCACATTGCCCAGCAGGCCAAGCTGGCCACCCGTGGCGACCTGGCCACCGGCGTAGGCGGGCGGCAGGTCGCGCGACCCCGCATAAGTTCCGGCGGTGCCCGTGGAGGCTGCCTCGACACGCACCGATCCAAGCTGAACCGCGCCGTCCGTGCCCTTCGGCGCGGCGATGAGCACGACCGCATTGCCCGCCATGCGCCAGCTGACTCCGGTGCCCGACAGCATGTGGCTGAGCGCCGTGAGCGCGGGCATATCGCCCTGAACCGGCTGGCTGCGCACGCCGTTCACGAGCGCCGCATCGGCGGTGACCTGCAGCCCCGACTGCCGCCCGAACATGTTGATCGCGCCGGCAAGCGGCTGCGCGGGAATGTCAAAGCGCGTGCCTGCGGACTGCGACGCTTCCTGAGCCTGTGCCGGCGCCGCAAGCGCGATCATGCTCGTACCCAGAGCAGCTGCCAGCAGCGCAGGGCGCAGGCCATCACGGCGGGGCCGCAGCCCGCCACGCGAATTGATTGTCATATGAAACCCCCAGATTGATCTGAACTTGCAATTGCGTTGCAATCGCGGGTTAGACGGAGAGGTCGCCGGAATTTTTCACGCCGCTCGACAATTTTTTCTCAAGCCCTGCAAAAAGGTGCCGTCAGCGCGCCTGCACGATCGTCAGGTACGGCGTGACGTGTGTGATCGAACCTCCGGCGGGTTCGACGATCGCTGCCAGCGCCTCGGCCGGTTTGCGGGCGTCGTAAAGGCCCGTGATGCGCTTCGCCGCCAGCGCCTTGTCGGCAAGGACGATCCAGCCCCTGTCGTAGCGACGCATTTCCTCGACGACGTCGTCGACCGTCGCATTTTCAGCGAACAGATAGCCCTCGCGCCAACCGGCAAGCGAAGCGACCGGGACCTTGTCTTCGTGCATCGCACCGCTGGCGTTGTCGACCAGCACCCGGTCACCGGGAAGGAGATCCTTGCTGCCGCCGTTGGCGCTGACCCGCACGTGCCCCCGGGCGACACCGACCTGCGTTCGCACCTTGCCCGAACGGACCTCGAATGCCGTGCCCAGCACCCGCGTACGGGCATGTGCGCTGTCGACCACGAAAGGATGCGCGGGATCGCGCGCGACATCGAACCATGCCTCGCCCGCGACCAGACGGACATGTCGCTCACCGCCCGTCAGATCCACGTCTATCGCGCTGCGTGCACCAAGCGTCACCCGCGTTCCGTCGGCCAGGCGTACATCACGAAGCTCTCCGGTGCCGGTAGCGTAATCGGCACTTACCTTGAGCAGCAGCGACGGCGAGATCGCCAACGCGAAGGCGACCGAAGCTGCCAGCGCGCCGAGCGAGGCCAGGGCCCGACGATGGACCGGTCGGGATCGCGGCCGCGGCGTGAAGGGCAGGATCGTCGCCACGGACGGCTCCACATTCTGCGCAGGCTCCACATCCCCCAGCACGGCCCAGGCCTTGCGCGCCTGCGTCCAGGCCCGGCGATGTTCGGGCATCTCATCGAGCCACGCCTCGATACGCCCTCGCAGCGCCGTGTCTCCCGGCGCTGCCTGCGCATCGAGGAGGTAGCCGACGGCGATATCCATCGTCTCCTGCGATAGTGGGGCGGGGGTCATGGTCTTTGCCTTGCTGCTGCGCCGATGCTCCGGCAACCTGCGTGACGGATGAGGCCCGCGCATTTTTCACGCGAACCAAATCTTTTTTGAGATCCGGGAACCGGCCTCACGCTTCGTCCTCCCCGATCGCCAGGGCGATCCGGCTGAGCGCCTCCCTGACAAGACGATGCACGGTCGCGACCGAAACCCCCAATCTGTCCGCGATCTCCTGCAGCGTGTAGCCTTCGAACCTGTTCATTTCGAGAGCGAGACGCATGCGCGGCTCCATGTCGCGCAGGATAGTCTCGATCCTGTCGACCAGTTGGCCCCTTGCGGCTTCCTCCTCCGGATCGGGTGTCTCGCAAGGGAGCATCCACCATTGCGGGACTTCCTCTTCGCGCCGCTCGATTTTCTCGCGGCGCACCCTGTCGAGCGCGATGTTGCGAACGATGCGGTAGAGGTAGGACAACGGGCTGCGCACGGGCTGGCGAACGCGGCTGCCATCGGCCGCCGCCAGCCGCAGGAATGCTTCCTGCACCACGTCTTCCGCTTCGGACCGGTCACGAACGATCGGACGCGCATAGCTCACAAGAGCAGCACGGTGCCTGATCAGGTCGTCCAATGAAGGTCTCGGGAATAGTGACGCAAGCCGGCCCGCTACCACAGATGAGAATCGTTCGCAAATTATCTTCGGGGATCATCCCCTCAGTTCCAGGGCGTAATTCCAGCGACGGCACCATCGAGGTTCGAGGCAAATCGATGCTGCGTCATGCAAGCGTCGTATCGATCGGCACACCTGCCTTCAGCGTCAGGGTCACCGGCGTGCGTTCCGCGATGTCGGCGAGGCGGGCTTTCTGATCGTCATCGAGGCCGTCGATCGACAGCTTGCGATCGATGCGCATCGCATCCTTGCCGCCGGCCAGATGCAATTCGACGTCGAGCGTCTTCAACGGCCAGCCCTTGCGCGCTGCGTACATCCTGAGCGTGATCGCCGTACAGGCTGCCAGGCTCGCGAGCAGGAGATCATAGGGGGCGGGCCCCTCGCCTCGTCCACCCAGCGCCGCCGGTTCGTCAGCCGTGATCGCGTGGCCACCGACGACGATCTCGGTGCGCCAGGGGGTTTCGCCGATATGTGCGGTTCCATGTGCCATGATTGCTGACCTCAAGCCGGAAGGGGAATGAATTCGTGCTCGTCCGGGACGGGCGCGAAGCGCTGTTCACGCCAGTCGTCCTTGGCCTGCTCGATGCGATCGGCCGAAGACGAGACGAAGTTCCAGAAGATGTGGCGCTTCTCCGGCAGTGGTTCGCCGCCCAGCAGCATCAGGCGGGCGCCTCCCCCTGCCCCTGCCCGCAGGACCACCTCGGCATCGGGCTTGAACACCACGAGTTGGCCTGCCACGAAAGTGCCGCTCTGGCCTTCGACGTCGACGGCACCGGAAACCACGTAGATCGCGCGTTCGATATGCTCGGCCCTGACGCGATACCGTGCGCCCTCCCGCATGTGGATGTCGGCATAGACCATGTCGGACCATGTCTTGAGCGGTGACGTCATGCCGTCGGAACTGCCCGCGATCAGGGTCAGGCGTGTGCCTGCGTCTTCGGTAACCGGGATTTCGTGCGCCTTGTGATGCGAGAAGGCCGGAGCGGTTTCCTCCGCGTGCCTGGGCAGCGCCACCCAGGTCTGCAGGCCGAACAGCTTGCCGCCCCTGGCGCGGTTCTCGGCCGAGGTGCGCTCCGAATGGACGATGCCGCTGCCGGCTGTCATCCAGTTCACTTCACCGGGCCGGATCGCCTGCAGCGAGCCGAGAGAGTCGCGATGGAGAATCTCGCCTTCGATGAGATAAGTAACCGTCGATAGACCGATATGCGGATGAGGACGCACATCCAGGCCTTCGCCGCTGCGGAATACGGCCTCGCCCATCTGATCGAAGAAGATGAAAGGACCGACCATGCGACGCTGCGCGCTCGGCAATGCCCGGCGCACCTGAAAACCGTCTCCCAGATCGCGCACCGGCGGCAGGATCACCTGCTCGATGCCTTCGATGTCATGCTCGGGGCCAGGTGCGGTATGAATGGTCATGAGTTTCGATCCCTGATCGCGGTGAATGTCAGGAGCACTGTTCCTGTCCATTCACCGCTACCTTGAACCAAAGTTCTCGATCAGCCGAAAAATCTCGCACGGATCATTCAACAAATCCGAAAAGCCGGACCGCCATCTCTGCGCCGCCATCCCATGCAGTAATAGACGAGCCAACGCAGATTGCCCGCCCGCTAGTCCGGCCCGCCCGCTAGTCCGGATTGCGCGCGGTAACGATCCACGCCGCGCCGTCGATCAGCACCGATCGTTCGCCCGGCCGCGCGGCGAAGGCGGCGTGCACGGCCCTGGCGCAGCGAGCCTTCACGCTCTCGTCCTGATCGGCCAGCGCGCGAGAGAGCGGGCCGACCGCGAAGGCCATGTCCACCGCATCATGGTTCGCGGCCTCGCGGCTCGCGGCCTCGCCGAAGGGTATCTGCGCATCGAAGGGCGTAAGCGCGATTTCAGCGAAGCCTGCCTCGGCCAGCAGGTGCTCAACCCGCGCCGGATCGCCGAACGAGAACGGCCCCGGCGCTTCCGGGTCGGGAGCGGGCGGCGGCGGCAGGATGCCCCGGATCGCGCCCATCGGCAGGCGCACCCAGTCGTTCTCGGCCGCGCCCCGCCAGCATACGAAGACCAGCCGCCCGCCGGGCTTCAGAGCCCCCCGCATATGCGTGAAGGCAGCGGCGGGATCGTCGAAGAACATCACCCCGAAGCGCGAGAACAGGAGGTCGCTGGCCTGCGGGGCAAGATCGGCCGTGGCGGCATCGGCCAGCGCGAAGTCCACCGCGCCGTCGCCCAATTCACGGGCGCGATCGATCAACTGCGGCGATATGTCGAGGCCGAGCACCCGGCCCTCAGGCCCGACGCGGTCGGCAAGCACGAAGCTCGACGCCCCGGCGCCGCAGCCGATATCGAGCACATGCTCGCCCGCCTGCGGATCGGCGGCGGCGATCGCGGCCTCGCCGAAAGCCGCCAGCATCGCGTCTAGGCGGCGCTGGTTGCTCACCCAGTTGTCGCCGCTTTTGCCGACCCAGTCGCTGACCTGATAGACCGCCGGTTTCGTCATGATCACTCCTAGTTGAGAATGATTATCAACTAGGAGTGATCGACAGGGAGTGCAAGTCCGCCCCCTCCACCACCGCCTGCGGCGGCGGTCCCCCTCCCCGAGCAAGCTCGGGGAGGATTTGTCAGGCCTGCAACAGTTCCGGCAGCTTGCCCGACATGCCGCGGGCCTCGTCCATGAAGAAGCGCTTGAGCAGCGGAGTGCGCTGCACCGCGCCCATGCCGAGGCGGCGCACGGCGCTGGCCGTCCGGCCGGGAATGCCGAACAGGCGGGTCAGCCCGTCGGTCGCGGCCATGACCATCAGGCTGTCGAGGCTGCGCCACTTCTCGTAGCGCGCCAGCATCTGTGCATCGCCGGGTTCGAGGCCGAGGCGCATGCCGTCTGTCAGCACTTCCACCAGCGCGCCAACGTCGCGCAGGCCCAGGTTCAGGCCCTGCCCGGCGATCGGGTGCATGCCGTGGGCGGCGTCGCCGATCACGGCAAGGCGCTCCTCAACCACGCGCCCGGCGTGGTGGAAGCGCAAGGGATAGCTCATGCGCGGGGCGGACAGCTCGATCTTGCCGAAAATGCCGTGCATTCGCTCGAACACTTCGTTGACGAACATCGCATCGGGCATGGCGATGACGCCCGCCGCGTCCTTTTCCGCCACGGTCCAGACCAGCGCGCTGCGATGGCGGCCCTGTGCATCGTCGAGCAGCGGCAGCAGCGCGAACGGCCCGGCCGGATAGAAGATTTCCCACGCCGTGCCGTCATGCGGCTTTTCATGGAACAGCCCGGTCACGAAGGCGCGGTGGTGGTATTCCCACTTCGCCAGCGCGAAACCCGCCTCGTCGCGCGTCGGCGACTGGCGCCCTTCCGCCGCGACCAGCAGCGAGCCGCGGATAACCTGTCCATCCGAGAGTTCCACCTCGACGCCGTGAGCACCGCGATCCTTGCGCACGGCTTCGGTGCGCACGTGCCAGGCGATGTTCGGCTCCTGCCGCGCCGCATCGAACAGGGCGATGCGCAAGTCGCGGTTGGCGAACATACGGCCCAAGGAGCCTTCCTCAGCCTTGGGCGTGAAGTCGATGCGGCCGGGCTTCATGCCGTCGGTCACCGCGATCGAGGCGATCGGGCAGCCCAGCTTCTCCAGCGCCGGCGCGAGGCCGATGTTGGTGAACAGGTTCCAGCTCGCGGTCGAGATCGCCGAAGCGCGGCCGTCCGCGCCTTCGGCGACGAGGTCGGCCGGATCGGCTCGATCGACCACGTGGGCGGTGATACCCGCCCGGGCGGCGGCGAGCGCCAGCGTCATGCCGACGAGGCCGCCGCCCAGGATGATCAGGTCGCGCTTTTCCGGCGCTGCACTAACGGTATTCGAGTCGCTCATCGCGAGCAGCTATCGGCCTCCCCGGCGTAGATGTCGAGGCACCTTCCGTCCCACGTGCCTGCAGGCTCGGTAAGGCCGACCAGCGCGGCGAGGGTGGGCGCGATGTCCACCGTCTCGACCGGCTGCGGCTGCTCCATGGTGGTCAGGCCCTTGCGCCAGAACAGCATCGGTACGCGGCGGTCGTAGTCCCACGGGCTGCCGTGCGTCGAGGCGCCGCCCGGACGCGGCGCGACGCCGGGAACGACCGCGCGCTTCGTCATCATCAGCACGTCGCCCGAACGGCCCGGCACGAACGAGGCGGCGACGCGCTCGATCAAAGTCCAGTCCTGCGGGTGACCGGCGGGGACCTTGATCTTCGCCAGTTCGTCGGCGGTATAGGCGCCTGAAATCTGCGGATTGGCCTTGAGCTGAGCCATGAGCGTGGCGATCACCTTCTTGCGCTGCGCCGCCGTAAGCCCGGCGTTCAGCCAGATGTCGCCCGAAGCGCCCGCGCCGTAGAGCAGCGGCCCGTCCTTGGGGACGATGCCGGTCGCCTTGGAGACCGAGGCGGACAGGCCCTTGTCGGTCAGCGAGGGATCGAGGCGGCTGGCCTCGGGCACGCCCTGCAGCTTCAGGCGCTCGGGTGCGTCGATGCCGCCGTGGTCGGCGCTCAGCACCACCGCATAGTCGATCCCGCGCGCGTCGAGCGCGGCGAGCAGGCGGCCGATCGTCGCGTCCAGAACGTTCTGCTGGATGCACATCTCGACGCCCTCGGTGCCGAAGGCGTGGCCGACCTTGTCGTTCGCCGAATAGCTGACCGAGAGCACGTCGGGCACGTCGTCCTTGCCCAGCGGCATCTCGTCGAGCAGGCGGATCGCCATGTCGGTGGTCACGTCGTCGACGCGCGGGCCGTTGAGGTAGCTCTTGTAGTCGCCCGCCTTGTTGGCGAAGCGGAAGGTGCCGATCGAGAAGCTGCCGAGGTTGACCGCGTGGTCGTAAGGCGCGCACCAGCCCGGCACGGGAAGGTCGCCGTCGCCCGCCTCGACGGCTTTGGCAATCGCGGCATTCTCGGCCACGGCGGCGGCGGAGAGCTTGCGGTCGTCATACGTGACGAAGCCCTTGCCCTTGATCCAGTAGGCGGCGTCCGAGGTATGGCCGCTCATCATCACCACCGCGCGGTCCTTGGCGGAAACGGCGACGTTGAGGGTGGCGGGGTTCTTCGCCTTGAGCAGGTCGCCCAGCGTCGGCGCCTTGAGGTGCATCGGGCTGATAACCGAGTCCTGCGAATTGCTGGCGGGGTTGGTCTCGTCCTCCGAACAGTAGACCTCCTTGTCCTCGCGGCCGATGCCCGGCTGGAACCAGCTGTTGGCCGGGATGCCGGTGCGATTGGGGTGCACGCCGGTCAGCAGGGTGGAGTGGCCGGGGCAGGTCTCGGTCGCGGCGTGCGACTGGAAGCCCGAGGGGAACACCGCGCCCTGCAGCAGACGATTGAGTCCCTTGGAATAGCGCTCGCGGTATTGCTGGAACAGGTCCGACGAATACTGGTCGACCGAGATCGCGACGATCAGCTTCGGGGGCGTCTGCGGGGCAGCCGGAGCCGCCGGAGCGGGAGCCGCCTCCTGCGCGAAAACGGGAGCGGAAGCGCCGAGCGCAAGAGCGACGACTAGCGAGGAGAGCGGCAGGCGCATCGGGGAGGTTCCTTGAAAAGTCCGAGCGTTGGATGCAGATGCTGCGATGACGCGATCGTCGATCAGGCGCAAGACTCGCCTAACCTCACGGAGCACCATGCAAAAGCGCCGCTACCGACTGCCTGTGACAGTTCTGTGTCATCTTATGGTACTGCTAGGTGCCGCTGTGTCCCTTTGGGTGCCCGCTCATGCAGCGCCGCCACAAGCCCCCACGCATATCGCGGCGGAATTGCTCGCCGGGCCGGTGAAGGAAGGCAAGACCACCCTCGCGATCCGCATGACGCCGGAGGCGGGATGGCACGGATACTGGCTGAATCCGGGCGATGCGGGCCTCGGCATGCAGCTGTCGTGGGACGTGCCCGAGGGCGTGAAAACGGGAGAACCGCGCTATCCGGTGCCGCAGGCGCTGGTGGTTCAGGGTCTGATGAACCACGTCTACGAAAGCGAGTACGCGGTGCTGGTCCCGGTCACCGTGCCCTCCGGAAAAGGGCGGATTCCCGTGCGCGTAAAGGCTCAGTGGCTGGCCTGTACCGAGCAGATCTGCGTCCCCGAACGCGCCGAACTTGCGACCGAGATCGTCCCTGACGCCCCCCACGATCCGCGCTTCGACACATGGACCCAGCGCCTGCCCGCGCCGCTCGATGCTCCGGCCACTTTTTCGTTGAACGACAAGGTGTTGCGCCTCGCGATCCCGCTCCCGGCGTCCGTCCCGCTGGAGGCCCCGCACCTCTTCGTCGGGCAGGACAAGCTGATCGACTACGCCGCCCCCCAGGCCTTCGCGCGCAAGGGCGACATGCTGCTGGTAACGATCCCCCGCGCCCGCTTCGCCCCGCAGAATGCCGCCGGAATCGACGCCGTCCTGCGCCTCGACGCGGCGGGCAACGGCATAGCCCTGACCGCGAAACCCGGCCCGGTGCCGAGCGGCGGCACCATGCTCGCGGGTAGCGAGGCGCCGAAACTCCCCGCCCTGCCCTGGCTGCTGCTGGCGGCGCTGGCGGGCGGCTTGCTGCTCAACGTGATGCCCTGCGTCTTCCCGATCCTTTCGCTCAAGGCCCTCAGCCTCGCCCGCGCGGGCGAGAGCGAGGCTCATGCGCGGATCGAAGGGCTCGCCTATGCGGCGGGCGTGATCCTCGCCTGCCTCGGCCTCGGCGCGGTGCTGCTGGCGCTGCGGGCGGGCGGCGAGCAGGTTGGCTGGGCGTTCCAGCTGCAGGAGCCGGTCGTCGTCGTCGCGCTCTTCGCGCTGGCGGTGGCGATCACCGCCAACCTGCTGGGTCTGTTCGAGTTTTCCGTCCCCGGCTTCGCTTCGGCGGGCTCTCCGCAGGGGGCCTTCGCGACCGGCCTGCTCGCCGCTTTCGTCGCCACCCCTTGCACCGGCCCGTTCATGGCAAGCGCGATGGGCGCGGCGCTGCTGCTACCGGTCGTGCCCGCGATGACGCTGTTCGCGACGCTGGGCCTTGGCATCGCACTGCCATTCCTCGCCGTCGCCTTCGTGCCCGCCCTGCGCGCGCGCCTGCCCCGGCCGGGCAAGTGGATGGTGACGTTCCGGCGGGTCATGGCGGTGCCGATGGGGCTGACGGCGCTGGCGCTGGGGTGGCTCATCTGGCGCCTCGGCGGCTCGGCTTCGCTCGCCTACGTGGCGGCGCTGGCGGCGCTCGTGCTGGCGCTGCTGGGTCTCGTCGGACGCGCGCAACGCTCCGGAAAACGCGCACTCATGCCCGCTTTCGCGACGCTGGCGGTGCTCGCGGTCGGCGTGCTGACGATGCCCGAACCGCACCCTCAGGCGCAGGAGGAAGCCTCGGTCATCAAGACCATGCCCTTCTCGCCCGAGGCGCTGGCGAAGGCGCGCGCGAGCGGCAAGCCGGTCTTCGTGTGGATGACCGCCGACTGGTGCCTCACCTGCAAGGTCAACGAAGCCGCCGCGATCGAGCGCGAAGACACCCGCGCCGCCTTCGAGAAGGCCGGGGTCGTGGTGCTGCGCGGCGACTGGACCCGGCGCGATCCGGCCATCACCCGCTACCTCACCGAGCAGGGCGCGGCGGGGGTTCCGCTTTACGTATGGTATGGCCGCGACGGCCGGGCCGAAACGCTGCCTCAGGTGCTTACGCTCGCGTTGCTGGCGGAAAAGGCGGGCGGGTAGTCACCCCTCCCTTTTCGTCATTGCGAGCGGAGCGAAGCAATCCAGGGCAGTGTGACACCGCTCTGGATTGCTTCGCTCCGCTCGCAATGACGAAGTTAATGGGGCGTCCCGGCGATCCGAGACGCCTCGAACTTACTTCTTCGGCAGCTTCGCCGCGATCTCCGGCAGCTTTTCAAGCTGCGGACGCACGCTTTCCAGCGGTCCGACGATCACCACGCTCAGCTTGTCCACCGGCAGTTCGCGCTTCGCGGCGGTCTGGAAATCCGCCGCCTTGAGCGCACTCGCCCGGCCGACGTAGCCATTGAGGTAGTCCACCCCCAGCCCCTGCACGTCGAGGTTCGCCAGCGATCCCGCCAGTCCATCGCGCGACGACAGGCCGAGCACGAAGGTCCCGTTCATGTAGTTGCGGATGCCCTGCACCTCGGCATCGGTCGGCAGGGTGTCCTGCATGCGCCGGATCTCCTTGTAGATCTCGGTGATCGCTGGCCCGGTCGATTCGGCGGTGATGTCCGCGTCCTCGACCCAGAACGCCCCCTGCACCCGCTGCGACAGCGAGGCGCTGGGCGAGTAGGTATAGCCCTTGTCCTCACGAATGTTGCGGGTGATGCGCGAGGAGAAATAGCCGCCCAGCAGCGTATTGGTCGCGCGGAAGTCCATGTCGTAGCCGGGCTTGGCCACGCGCTTGCCGATCCATACGGTCGACTGCGGCGCGCCGGGGCGGTCGATCAGCACCACCTTTGGCGCGGGCTCGGCAGGCACGAGCAATGCGGTCGGCGCAGCGCCCGGCGCCCAGCTACCGAACGCCTTCTCGACCGCCGCACGCACCGTTGCCGGGTCGAAGCGACCGACGATATAGAGGTGCGTCCGCGCGGCGCCGAAGTTGGCGGCATGGAACGCCTTGATCTGCTCCAGCGTGTAGCCCGAGAGCTGCTGCGGCGTCGGGAACGTGCGGCCATAGGGATGCTCAGGGTAAAGCGCCGCCGAGAAAGCCTCGGACGCGATCGAGCCGGGCGTGGACTTGGCCACCATCAGATTGCGCAGCATGTCGGCGCGCACCTTCTCCAGTTCCTCGGCCTTGAAGTCGGGGCGCTGGAGCAGGTCGGCGACGAGGGCGACGGCATCGGGGGTCGATTCGCCCAGCACGTCGATCATAGCCGAACTGGAATCGAGCCCGGTCGACAACGCCAGCGAACCGCCCATCCCGGCGGCTGCCTCGGCCAGTTGCGAGGCGTCACGACCGCCTGCGCCCTTCTGCATCAGGGCGCCGGTGAGGTCGGCGAGCCAGACATTCTGGCCGTCGTCGATGTTGCCGGTGCGCACGCTGGCGACGATCGTTACCTTGGGCACGTTGCCGTGCTGCGCCATCGTCACCGTCATGCCGTTAGCGAGTGTGAATTCGGTCAGCGGCGGCAGCGCGAAGGGCTTGGGCGCGGCCGGGGCAGGCGGCGCTTCCTTGGCGATCGCGGGAGCGGTGGCGGTCAGCGCCAGAGCGGCGGTGCAGAGGAGAAGATTCCGGATCATGATGCCCTCCCTCACTTCGTTGCCGCCGGAGCCGCGGCGGCAGCGCCGGGCTTCAGACTGATCACGGTACGGTTGGTCGAACGCAGGTATTCGCGCGCGGTCTTGCGGATGAGGTCGGGGGTGACCTTCTCGATCTCCACCTCCATCCGGTTGATCCGCCCCGGATCGTCGTCGAACAAGGCGAAGCTGGCGAGCAGGTTGACCAGCCCGAAGCGATAGCCGTCGCCCACGGTATCGTAGATTTCCGAGCGTGCCTTGGTCTTGGCGCGGGCAAGCTCGGCCGGGGTGACGAGGTTGTCCTGCAGGTCCTTCACCACCGCGTCGATGTCGGCGAGGATCGCATCGTCGGTC
Organism: Novosphingobium sp.; assembly: GCA_047605225.1. Taxonomy (GTDB): domain Bacteria; phylum Pseudomonadota; class Alphaproteobacteria; order Sphingomonadales; family Sphingomonadaceae; genus Novosphingobium. The sequence goes on along the minus strand of JASGGD010000112.1, from coordinate 3,376 downwards.
ACTTCCGGCCCGTGGATCAGGAACGCCGACCACAGCATCGGGCCATTATAGTCGTAGGCGCTGCCCAGCGGCCAGTTGATCCCGCCCGAGACATTGCCCGAATAGCCCTTCTGGTTGACCAGCACCCGCGTCAGGCGACTGTCCGCGCCCTGGATCAGCATGAGGTCGATCAGCCGCATCGCCGCCCATTCGGGCGTGTTCTTGGGCGGCACGTGATAGGCCCATGCCAGCGCGGGCTGCGGCGCCAGCGGGTCGGTCTTTTCGGAGCGCTTTTCCGCCGTCTGGCGCGGCTCGGAAATGTCCGGGAACTTCAGCGCGCCCGAGGCCGGGATCGGGCCGAAGTACTTCTCGGTCCAGGCCATGACCTGCTTGGAGTCGACGTCGCCCGCGACGACCAGCACCGCGTTGTTGGGCGCATAGTAGTCCTTGAAGAACTGCTGCACATCGGTCAGCGTCGCCGCGTCGATCTCCTTGAGATCGCCATAGAAATTATGCGCGTTGTACCAGTTGGTGTTGGCCAGCTGCGGCAGGTCGAGCCACGGGAAGCCGCCGTAGGGCTGGTTGATGACGTTGACCTTGACCTCGTTCTTCACCACGCCCTGCTGGTTGGTCAGGTTGTCCTGCGTGATGTCGAGGCCCTTCATGCGGTCGGCCTCGGCCCACAGGAAGGTCTCGGTCGTGTTGCTCGGGATCGCCTCGTAGTAGTTCGTGAAGTCGAACCGGGTGGAGCCGTTGAGCACGCCGCCATTGGCGTTGACGAGGCCGATGAATTCCGCCTTGCCGAGGTTCTTCGAGCCCTGGAACATCATGTGCTCGAACAGGTGCGCGAAGCCGGTGCGGTCCTTGGGCTCGATACGGAAACCGATGCCGTAGTAGACGCCGACGGTGGCGGTGGGCACCGAATGGTCGGGAGAAATCACGACCTTCAGGCCATTGGCGAGCTTGTGATACTCGACCGGCACTTGCCCCTTAGCGGGCGCCGGGGCGGCGGCAACCTTGGGAGCCGCCAGCACGGGCGGGGCGGAAACGGCCGCCAGCGAGGCGGCGGCTAGCAGAACGGCGCGACGAACGGTGCCGAGTCTCATGGCGATGGTGCTCCCGGATGTGTCCCTGTTGATACGCCCCGGCAGGAGAAGCCGAGAGCGCAACCGCTTGGCAATGCCAGACTATCCGTGAGCGGCCGGTTTGCAATCGACAAGCGACATCGGCCCATCGACGAACGGCTTCGCCGCCTTCAGCTGAACAGCCAGTGCCCCAGCAGCCGGTTGAACGGGAAGGTGAAGAAGCCCGCGATCAGCAGCGCGCCGATGATCAGCCCGCGCACGGTGCGGCGATGGCGCGCGACGTTGCCCTTGCGCGCGGCGAGCACCAGCACCGGCACCATGACGATGGTGAAGACCGAAAGGATATGGATTACAGTGAAATGGCCGGGCTTCGTGGTCACGAACAGGCTGTCTACGGCGGTGAGGAACATCGCCCCCGCCCAGGCATAGCCGAGCGCGCGATGGCCGGGTGTGCCGCGCCGCTTCCACAGCAGCACCGGCGTCAACGCCAGAGCCACGACGATGGTGAACAGGTGCAGCCAGATGACGCCGGGAATGTTCGCCCATTCCGCCATGCCCTTGAGCACCGCGACCGCGACGAACCCCAGCATGACGAGCGCCAGTGCTCCGAGCAGCTTTTCCAGCCGATCGGGCGCGATGGACTTTGCCACGCTGGCCATCAGAAGCCTGCGCCGTCCGGCCAGCTCTGTGCGGCCAGCCCCATGACCTTGAACAATTCCCCCATCTGCCCCTCGTCGATCAGTCGATCCTTGTCGGAGTTTATGGCACAAGATTGTTGCGGTGCAACCGCGCAAAGTTGCGCGGCGCGCGTTTCGATGCCCAGCGCGCGCAGGAATGCTCCTTGCGGCACCGTGCCGAGATGACGCGCTCCGCCCGCAACGGCGACTTCGGCCATCGTCGCGAAATCGACGAGGCAGGTGAGGTCCGCCTCACCGGGATGGGCGAAGGGATCGACCTTCGCATGCGCGCGGATCGCCTGCAGGGTCGAGCCGGTGCGCTTCTCGGCATAACCGTAGTCGATCAGCAGCGCTGCCCCGCCCTGCGCCTGAAGGCGGCGAGCGATCTCGTCCGTCACGGCGGCGGCACCGGGGCAGGTCTCGATCAGGGTCTGTTCGGGCGCATCCAGCCACGCCTCGGGCACGGCGGCATCCATGGGGCGATCGCCCGCGACCGGCACGAAACGGTGGCCTTCGAGGCCGACCATGCGCTCGCGCCAGCCCGCCGCCGTCTTCACCATCTGGCGCACCGGGAGCGCGTCGAGGAACTCGTTGCCGACCAGCAGCAGCGGGCCGTCAGTGGGCAGGCTGTCCATGTCGGCATGCCATTGCGCGTCGGGCACGGCCTTGCGCTGCTCGGCGCGCAGGGCCTCGGAACCTTCGACGAGATGGACCTCGGGGCTCAGCCCCTGCCTGCGCATGACCCGCAGCGCATCGCGCGCCAGCGTGCCGCGACCGGGGCCGAGTTCGACGTAGTGCACCCTCGCCGGGGCGCCCGCGCGCATCCAGATGTCGGTCAGCCACAGGCCGATCAGTTCGCCGAACATCTGGCTGATCTCGGGCGCGGTGACGAAATCGCCCGCGCCGCCGAGCGGGTCCTTGCCGGAGTAATAGCGGGCGTTCGATTCGCCCATGTACTGCTGGAGCGAGATCGGCCCGTAATTGGCGATCAGCCGCCGGAAGACGGCTGCCAGAGATTCCTGACCCGCCGTTTCTTCGGTCATCAGGTGATCTCGATCGGGCGCCGGGTCGAAAGCTCAGGCTTGGTCAGCGCGCGGCTGATCAGGAAAAGCCCGAGCAGGATCAGCGGGATCGTCAGCCACTGGCCCATCGACAGGCCGGTGACCTGCGCGAAGCGCTGCAGCTGCGCGTCGGGCTCGCGGAAGAACTCGACGATGAAGCGGGCCGAGGCGATGCCGGTGGTGAACACGCCGACCAGCAGGCCGGGACGGAACCGCGCGCGGGTCTTCCAGTAGAGGGTGAGCATGACGATGATCATCAGCAGGCCCTCAAGCCCGGCCTCGTAAAGCTGGCTCGGGTGGCGCGGCAGCGGCCCGGCGTCGGGGAAGACCATCGCCCAGGGCAGCGGCCCGGAGACGACACGCCCCCACAGCTCACCATTCACGAAGTTCGCAAGGCGGCCGAACAGCATGCCGAACGGCACGCAGACGGAGATGAAGTCCGCTACGCGGATCAGGCTCAGCTGGTTGCGCCAGGAAACCCAGGCCATCGCCAGCATCACGCCAATGAGGCCGCCATGGAAGCTCATGCCGCCATGCCACAGTTTCACCAGTTCGGCCGGGTGCAGCCACAGGC